>NZ_JBQSXW010000004.1:0-228981 GCF_052378625.1 Brachybacterium sp. AOP25-B2-12
GAGCATCGATCAGTGCCCTCAGAGCGGGCAACACTTCCGAAGCCCTTTCATCCCATGCGAGAAGAGGCTCGACGAGCCGCGCATCCAACAGCGGATCGTCGCGGGTTGCGACCACCCGCGCAGAGTTCTTGGTTGGAGGGTGGAGCTCGGCAAGGGATAGTCCCAGGAGGTCACGAATCCTCTGCCCGGCTGCAGGAACCGAGAGACCGACGCTCAGAGCTACGTCGCGGACGGCGAGGGCACGAGCACCCTCGGCAGGGACCTGAAGGAGTATGAGGACTCGCTCCGCGTCGACCCGCGTGCGCGTCGACGCGCACGGATGCGCGGACACAAGCGGGTCAGTGGAGGCGGCGCGCCCGGATGCGATGACGCGCGCGCCGGTTGTACTCTGGCGCATGAAGTGATCTCCGACGCGGCCTCCGCCCGGACTGCAATCCGGGATCAACGGGGGCCGCGTCCTCATGTCTACACGTCGACGCTCCAGGTTTCACGGGACACGCCGAGACCCTAATGAGGACTGCGATTTGCAGTCTGACCTGCAGGTATGTCACCGTAGAGACGACGAGAAAACGACGTCGAAACCCCACGAAGTCAGAGCAGCAACGAAGGCAATTACGGTATTACACCTGCAGATTCACACCAAGTGGTTACCTCGTTGTAGAATGCGACCAGTATGCCCCTGACCTGCAGTGATGAGATGACGAGGGTCCCTACCGCCTAATCCGTCGGTTCCCGGTTCGAGTCCGGGTGGGGGCACTGTCTGCAGCGGGGCCGTCGGGCACGTCGCTCTCATGCCACGGTCGTGGAGTACCACATCCAGCTTCCCGCGCTCCCGACGACCACGAGCACCGTGAGCACGCTGCAGCAATCGGCGCCGTCCAGCAGCCTGCCCAGGAACCGTCGGATCGGGTGCTTGCGCTCACGTGGTCTCGGCATGGGGGCACCCTCCCCCATCGTGGGCCCGGAGCGATCCGCGCGACGACGGTCGTGCGGCGTCAGCCCTCCTGGGCGACGACCACCTTCCCGACGGTCCTCCCCGTCTCGACCAGCGCGTGCGCCTCCCGCAGGGTCGCGGCGGTGATCGGCGTCAGGGTGCGGGTGAGCGTGCTCCGGAGGGTCCCGGCGTCCACGAGCTCGGCCACCGCGTCCAGGATCTCGTGCTGGCGCACGAGGTCGTCCGTGCGGTGCAGCGGGCGGGTGAACATGAACTCCCACAGCCAGGCGATGCCCTTGGACTTCAGCGGTTCGACGTCCCTGGCGCCGTCGTCGATGGCGACGATCGCGCCGAAGGGCCGCACGATCTCCGCGTACACCGGGATCTGTCCCCCGGAGTGGGCGGTGAACACCCAGTCGACCGCTTCGATGCCGAGATCCCGCAGCTGGTCCGGGAGATCCCTGTGGTGGTCCACCACATCCTCGGCGCCGAGTCCGCGGACCCATTGCTCCTTCTGTGGGTCGGAGGCGGTCGCGACGACCCGCACCCCCGGGAGCATCGCCTCGGCGAGCTGGAGGACCATGGACCCCACCCCGCCGGTGGCCCCGACCACCAGCAGCGTGCCCTCGCTCTGCGCCGTGAGCGCGAGCCGATCGAACAGCGCCTCCCAGGCGGTGATCGAGGTCAGCGGCAGGGCGGCGGCCTCGGCAGCCGTCACGGACCGGGGCCGACGACCGACGATGCGCTCATCCACCAGCTGCAGCGACTGATCCGAGCCGGGTCGATCGATCGTGCCCGCGTAGAACACCGCGTCCCCGGGACGGAAGAGCTGTGCCTCGTCCCCGACCTCTCGGACCACGCCGGCGGCGTCGAAGCCCAGCACCCGGAAGCCGTCGGCGGCGGGCGCGGACGCCCGCAGCTTCACATCCACCGGGTTCACGGACACCGCCACGACCTCGACCAGGAGGTCGCGCGGCCCGGGCGCAGGGACCTCGACGTCGCGCGTGATGATCGCGTGCTCGTCGTCGGACGGGAGGTTCTCGGCATATCCAAGGGCGCGGGAGAGAGTCATGACTCCATCGTCGCGCCGTCGTCAAGGCGACGCGGGCAACCGGCAGGCGAGGTCCGCGCTCAGTCGTTCGTGATCTCGTCGCTCGCGCCGACCGCGACCGTGTTGGGCGGCTCCTGGCCCGTGCGGCGCGCGTGCCAGCGGGCGCCGACGTAGATCGCGACACCCACGACGAGGTAGCCCCCGGCGATCAGCCAGATCCGCAGCTCCTGCTGGAACAGCAGGAAGACGCTCGCCAGCAGGGCGATGACCGGGACGATCCGCGGCACGGAGAAGTGCTTGTGGGCGACCTTGTCCTTCTTGAGCACCAGCACGCTGACGTTGGCGGAGATGAACACCAGCAGGAGCAGGAACACCGTGGTCGAGGCGAGCTCGCCGACGTTGCCGGCGAAGCTCATGCCGGCCGCGGCGATGCCGACGGCGACGATCGCGACCCACGGGGTCTGGCGGCCCGAGAGGACCTTGCCGAACACGGGGGGCAGCAGGCGCGCCTCGGCGAGGCCGTAGGTGGCGCGGCTGGCCATCATGAGGAACAGCAGGGCGCCGTTGGCGATCGCCACGAGCGCGATGATGGAGAACAGCCAGCCGGGCACGGCCACCCCCGAGGCGGTGATGATCTCCAGCAGCGGTCCGGTGGAGCCGATGAGCGTGTCGGTGGGCACGACGATCGCCGCGCCGAGCGCGATGAGCAGGTAGGCGACGCCGGCGGTGATGATCGCCCCGAAGAGGGCCCGCGGGTAGGAGCGCGTGGGGTCCTTGACCTCCTCGGCCATGTTGGCCGCGGCCTCGAACCCGAGGAAGGAGAAGAAGGCGATGATCGAGGCGGAGAAGATCCCGACGATCGGGGTGACATCCGGGGCGAACTCGAGGATCCGACCGGGGGTGCCCTCGCCGCTGCCGAACACCATGGCGGCGACCACGATGATGATCGCCAGGCCCGTCATCTCGATGAGCGTCATGGTGACGTTCGCGCTGAGCGATTCGCGCACACCGCGGATGTTGATGGCGACCAGCAGCGCGATGAAGGCGAGTGTCACGGGGACGGCAGGGATGTCGAGGATCGCCGCGAAGTAGTCGCCGGCGAAGGCGTTGGACAGGGATGCCGCGGTGGTGATGCCCGAGGCGAGCATGAGGAAGCCCACCAGGAACGTGAGGAACGGCTTGGCGAACGCCGCCTCGACGTAGCGGGCGGCGCCCCCGGCCCGGGGGTACTTGGTGATGAGCTCGGCGTAGGTGCCGGCTGTCAGCAGCGCGAGGGTCAGCGCCACCAGCAGCGGTGCCCACAGGGCGCCGCTGACGTTCGCGGCCATCTCGCCGAACAGGGTGTAGATGCCCGCGCCGAGGGTGTCCCCGACGATGAAGAAGAAGAGGAGCGTGGTGCCGACCGTCCGCTTCAGCTTGGTCGAGTGCGCGGCCGCAATTCCCCGCTGGCGGCCGTCATGGTCGAGGAGGATTCTGCTGAGGTCATGGTGGGAACACCATCTTCCGGTGCGCGGCGCCGAAGGTCGCACCCGTTGAGGACAAAGTCGTGACCGGCTGGGACGACAGTACATAACGCGGCACGGCCGGGAGCACCGTTCCCGGGAACCCGGCCGGCAGCTCACCCCTGTCGTCGCAGGTCAGCGCATGGTCAACGATTCGGTAACGGCGCCTCTCCGTCGATGCCGCCCGGTTCTCGCACGGCGCGCAGGGCAGCTCGGCGCATGCTCGTGCGAGGTCGGTCCGCAGGTGCGAGGGCTCTCAGCCCTCTCCGCGCACCGCGTCCTCGGCGTCGACCTCGGCCTTGCTGCGGGGTCGCAGGAGCGCCGGCTGCAGGTCCGTCGCGGGACCGCGGCGGTACAGGGTCGGGCGCGGACCGCCCGAGCGGCTCGCCTCCCCCGTGGTGCCCGCCGGCACCACGAACCCGTCCGTCGCGAGCACCTTGCGGGTGAAGTTCGCCCGGGCGGGCAGCAGACCCCAGACGGCTCCGTAGACGGCCCGCAGCTCGGCGATCGTGAAGGGCTCGGTGACGAAGCGCGAGGCCAGCGTCGTGTACTCGAGCTTGGCGCGCACCCGTTCGAGGGCGTCCCGCAGGATCTCCTCGTGGTCGAAGGCCAGGGCGGGAGCGTCGGGGTCGGCCAGCAGGTCATCGACGCTCCACCAGCGGGTGGCGGCGGCATCGGAGCCTGCGACGGCGTCCCCCAGCTCGGGGGCGAAGGCGAGGTGGGCCACGGAGACGACGCGCATGCGGGGATCGCGGTCCGGGGCCGAGTAGGTCGCGAGCTGCTCGAGGTGGAAGTCCTCGGCGTCGACCCCGGTCTCCTCCGCGAGCTCCCGGACGGCCGCGGCGTGCGCGTCCTCGTCGATCTCCACGAAGCCGCCGGGCAGGGCCCACGACCCCGCGTACGGATCCTTCCTGCGCTCGACGAGGAGGACCCGCAGGGCCCCGTCCCGGATGGTCATGATGACGATGTCCGCGGTGACGGCGAACGGGGGGTGCGCGCCGGGGTCGTATCCCTCGGGTGCCTGCTTGCCTGCCATGATCACTCCTCCTCGTCGTCCCGGCCGGCGGTGCCGGCGGGCTGCTCGATGATCTCGATCCCGTCGGCGCGCAGGCGCGCACCGAGCTCCTCCGCGCCGGTCGGGTCGACCGCCGCGGTGAGGCCCCGCAGGATCCGCACACGGGGTCCGAGCGGGAGCAGGTCCCGGGCGGTCGCGGCGACGCAGTGGTCGTAGGCCAGTCCCACCACGTCGGCCCGTTCGAAGGCGCCGTCGGCCACCACATCGGCGAAGGGCTCGCCCGACTCCCCCGTCGCCGGGTCCCCGGTCGCGCCCTCGACCGCGCTGTACGACGGCAGGCCGTACCCCTTGCGAACCCTGAGCACCGGCGGAGCGTCCGCGCGCCGTGCGAGGCGATCCAGGGCCGCGATGATCTCGGGGCGCAGCGCGGCGCCCGGGGTGCCCGCGACGCAGTGCACGGGCCAGTTGTCCACGAAATCGGGCGTCGCGGAGAAATGCCCGCCGTTGTCGGTGTCGGGGCGGTGGTGGTCCTGGGACACCGCGATGAGGCGGTAGTCGGCAGCGTGCGCGTCGAGGAAGGCGCCGATGTCGTGCGCGACGGCCGCGCCGCCGTCGACACCGAGGGCCCCGCCCTCGCAGAAGTCCTCCTGCACGTCCACGACCACCAGCAGATCCCTCATGACGTCCACTCCTCGCTGTGCCGGTACGGATCTCCGTGGGCGATCTTGCGCGCCTCGACGGGAAGCTGTTCCAGGGACCGGGCGGCGTGCGTCCGGGCCTCCTGCGTGCCATGGCCGGAGGTCGTCCGCACGCCGTCCTGGACCAGCACCGTCTGTGCGGGCGAGGCGCCGACCGGGACGGTGCCGTCGAGCGTCCAGACCTCGCGCCCGTCCTCGAAGCGCGAGAGCGTCTTGGCGCCGCCCACCGAGGTCTTGGAGCTGGAGCGCTTGGCCACCGCGCGCATCGCGCCGTCGTCCCCGGCGATCGCGACGAGCTTGTAGACCATTCCGGCAGTCGGCGCGCCCGAGCCCGTGGCGACGCGGGTCCCCACGCCGTACCGGTCGATGGGGGCGCCCTGCAGCTCCTCGAGCAGATACTCGTCGAGGTCGCTGGTCACCGAGATCCCGGTGCGCGTCGCGCCGAGCTCGTCGAGCAGGTCGCGGGCCTTCCGGGACTCGACGAGCAGGTCGCCGGAGTCGATCCGGATCCCGCCCAGCTCGGGGCCGGCGACCTCGACGGCGGTGCGGATGCCCTGGGCGATGTCGTAGGTGTCCACGAGGATCGTCGTCGAGGGGCCCGACTGGGCGATCTGCGCGGCGAAGGCCTCGGCCTCCGAGGCGCGCGCGAGCACCGAGGCGTGCGCGGCGGTCCCGGCGACAGGGACCCCGAACTCGCGGCCGGCGGCGAGGTTGGAGGTGGTTGCGAAGCCCGCGACATAGGCGGCGCGGGCGGCGGCGACGGCGGCGCGCTCGTGGACCCGGCGCGAGCCCATCTCGATGAGGGGCCGGTCCCGGGCGGCGATCACCATCCGCGCCGCGGCGCTCGCGATCGCGGTGTCGTGGTTGAGCACGGACAGGACCAGGGTCTCCAGGATCAGCGCCTCTCCGAACGTCCCCTCCACCGACAGGACGGGCGTCCCGGGCCAGTACACCGACCCCTCCGGCAGCGCCCGCACCGTGCCGGTGAAACGGAAGTCCGCGAGATGGTCCGCGGTCCGGTCGGAGACGACTTGATGATCGCGCAGGAAGGCCACGTCCGCGTCGTCGAAGCGGAAGTCCTCGAGCAGCTGCGCGAACCGACCCGTCCCGGCGAGGAGACCGAAGCGGCGCCCCGGCGGCAGACGCCGGGAGAACGCCTCGAAGACGGCGGGGCGCGCGGCGGTGCCGTCGGCCAGTGCGGCGTCGAGCATCGACAGCTCGTACATGTCGGTCAGCAGCGCGGTCGTCATGAGCGCCTCCCTGGTTGGTGTCACAGTGACGCTAACACGGGACGGAGCGGTTGACCATGGGCATCCGGACCCTGCCCCTCCTCCGGCCGCGGGCCGAGCGCCGATAGGCTGGCGCGGTGAGCACCACGACAACTCCCCATGGCAACGGCAGCGACAGGATCATCTGGGTCGACTGCGAGATGACCGGCCTCGACAAGAGCGATGACGCCCTCGTCGAGATCGCGGTCCTGGTCACCGACGGCGATCTGAACATCCTCGGAGAGGGCGTCGACGTCGTCATCTCCCCACCCGAGTCCGCTCTGCGCGGCATGAACGACTTCGTGCGCACGATGCACACCACCTCCGGGCTCCTCGAGGAGCTCGCCGACGGCCTGACCCTCGAGGCCGCGCAGGAGGAGTGCCTCGCCTACGTGCGTCAGCACTGCCCCGAGCCGGGCAAGGCCCCGCTGGCCGGCAACAGCGTGGGCACCGATCGCGCCTTCCTCGAGAAGGACGTGCCGGAGTTCGCCGACTGGCTCTCCTACCGCACGATCGACGTCTCGAGCCTGAAGGAGCTGGCCAAGCGCTGGTTCCCGCGCGTCTTCCACAACACCCCCGCCAAGCATGGCGGCCATCGCGCGCTCGCGGACATCCGCGAGTCGATCCAGGAGCTCAAGTTCTACCGCGCGACCCTGTTCGTGGCCGAACCCGGCCCCACCGCCGACGAGGTCCGCACGGCGGCGCGCTCCTTCGAGATCACCGCCGACGGCGGGCCCGTCCACGCCCAGGAGCTTCCGGCCGCGCATCCGGCCGTGCCGTGGCTGGACACCCGCGTCCACCGCAGCTGGCTCGAGGGCGAGGGCGACGACCTGCTCGTCTTCGGCTCGGAGTCGGTGCGCGACGACGGCGGCTTCGCCTGGCTCGACGAGCTGGGCGCCCCGGACCTCTCGCGCCCCGCGGAGCTGTGGATCACCTGCCGGATGACGCACTGCTTCTCGCTGGGCCACCTGCTGGGGCGTCCCGACTTCGGGCGCTTCGCCGATCACGGCATCGCGTCCCTGCGCGGCGTGTTCCGGGACGCGGTGCACGGCGGCTGGTTCTCCGCCGTGGCCGACGGTGAGCCCACCGACGACTCCAAGCAGGCGTACGCCCATGCCTTCGTCGTGCTCGCGGCGGCCTCGGCCACCGCCGCCGGGCGCTCCGGCGCCGCAGGCCTGCTCGACGAGGCCCTCGCGGTGCTCGACGAGAAGTTCTTCGACGCCGAGGCGGGCCTGAGCGTCGACGTGTACGACCGCTCGTTCACCGAGCTCGAGGACTACCGCGGCATCAACGCCAACATGCACACCGTCGAGGCCCTGCTCGCTGCCGCGGACGTCACGGGACAGCGGCGCTGGCTGGACCGCGCGGTCGGGATCATGACGCGCGCGATCGACGAGTTCGCCCGCGCCAACGACTGGGCACTCCCGGAGCACTTCGACGCCGCGTGGAACCCCCTGCTGGACTACAACCGCGACGAGCCCAACCATCCGTTCCGCCCCTACGGCGCGACCGTGGGCCACTGGATCGAGTGGGCGCGCCTGGTGCTCGAGGGCCGGGCGGCCCTCCTCGCCCTGGACGGCACCGCACCGGAGTGGATGCTCGAGGCCGCGACCGCGCTCATGGACAAGGCCGCCGGCACCTGGGGCATCGACGGCGAGCCCGGTTTCGTCTACACGGTGGACTGGGACGGCGCGCCCGTCGCGCACGAGCGCATGCACTGGGTGGCCGCCGAGGCCGTGGCTGCCGCGGCGACCCTGTACCGCGTGACCGGCCAGAGGATCTGGGCGGACCGCTACCAGCAGTGGTGGGAGTACGTCTCCACCTATCTGCTGGATGCCGAGAACGGCTCGTGGTTCCACGAGCTCGACCGCGAGAACCAGGTCCAGGGCGTGACCTGGCCGGGCAAGCCCGACGTCTACCACGCCTTCCAGGCCACACTGTTCCCGCGCCTGCCCGTCACCCCGACGCTCGCCGCGGCGCTGCGGGACGGCCTGCTCGACAGCGACCTGCGCTGAGCCACGCGGGGTCGGCGCACTCCGCGCGGGCCCCGCGACCGCTCAGCCCGCAGCGACAGCTCTGCACCCCATGGGTGCTCAGCCCTCTGCGTCCGCGATCGCCCGCTCCAGGCGCTCGACCTTCCCGTCGATCTCCCCGTCATGCCCCGGACGGATGTCGGCCTTGATGACCAGGGAGACGCGCGAGCCGAACGGCAGCACGGCCTCCGTCGCCCGCTTGACGACGTCGAACACCTCGTCCCAGCTGCCCTCGATCTCGGTGAACATGCTCGAGGTGCGGTGGGGCAGCCCCGATGCGCGGACCACCCTGACGGCGGCGGCCACGGCATCGTGGACGGAGGCATCGGCACGGCCGGTGCCGGAGGGGGCGACGGAGAAGGCGAGAAGCATGGGGTCCTCCTGAGGACGGGGCAGGGCGGGCGAGCCGCGGCGGACGGTCCGGGCGAGCCGGACGGTGGTCCCACCATCGTCCTCCGCCGCGCCCGATGCAACGCGTGTCACAGGCGAGAGCGATCGTGACGGCGCGGATCCGCGCAGCGGACCGGTATGCTGGTCTCTCGTTGCGGTGCACGCGCCGCACATGGTGGTCGTAGCTCAGTTGGTAGAGCTCCTGGTTGTGGTCCAGGCGGTCGCGGGTTCAAGCCCCGTCGATCACCCCGAAGGAACGTCCGGCTCGCGCGTCGAGTCGCCGGACATGATGGGCCCCGGTACCTGTACCGGGGCCCATCGCCGTTCGTGGACCTCGTTCCCGTGACCACGTCCCCGAGCCGACGGAGACCCCGATGCCCCTGCCCAGGCCCAGCCGCCGCACGGTCGGCACGAGCGGTGGGGTCGCCGTGCTCGCCGCGACGCTGGCGGCCTGCACCGACGCGGACGATGCGCCCGGACCCGAGGACGGAGACGCCCCGACGGACCGGCTCCGTCCTCTGTACCACTACGCCCCCTCACGTGGGCGCCTCGCCGATCCCAACGGGCTCGTACTGCTGGCCGGCGAATACCACCTCTTCCACCAGCAGGACGGCACCTGGGCGCACGCCGTGGCCCCGGACCTCGTGCGCTGGACGGAGCGTCCCACCGCGCTCGAGCACGACGCGCTGGGACAGGCCTCTCGGGCAGCGCCGTCGTGGACGCGGACGACACATCGGGACTCGTCGGCGACAGCGGGGAAGGGCTCGTGGCGATCTACACGAGCACCGAGGGCGGGGAATCCCAGAGCCTGGCCACGAGCACCGATCGTGGTCGGACCTTCGCACGGTACGCCGGCAACCCCGTGCTGCCCGGCGAGGGGCGCGAGGACTTCCGCGACCCCAAGGTGTTCCGGCATCCGGAGACCGAGGCACGGGTGATGGTGGTCTCGCTCGGTCGGAGCGTCGGGATCTTCCGGTCCCCGGACCTCCTGACGTGGGACCTCGCCTCGGAGTTCGGCGACGGCCACGGTCTGCACTCGGCCGTCTGGGAGTGCCCGGACCTCTTCCCCCTCCCCCTCGACGGGGACCCGTCGCAGATGCTCTGGGTGCTCTCCGTGAGCGGCGGGGACAGCGAGGAGACCGGAGGGTCCACCGCGCAGTACGTCGTCGGGGAGTTCGACGGCCACGGCTTCGAGCCCGTTACCCCTCCGGAGCTCGTCCGGATCACCGATGCGGGACAGGACTTCTACGCCGCACAGACCTTCTCCGGTCTCCCGGACGGCCGCCGCGTCTGGATGGGCTGGGTGGGCAACTGGCGCCATCCCTGCTCCGCGCCGACCCAGGGCTGGACGAACCATCTCAGCGTCCCCCGCGAGCTGTCGCTGCGGACGCACGAGGACGGCCCCGTGCTGGCCCAGCGCCCCGTGGTCGAGCTCGACGCGCTCCGCGAGAGGCCGATCGTCGTGCGGGACGTCCAGGTCGAGGGCGTGATCGCCCTGGACGTGCGGGGCCGCAGCATCGATCTCGAGGCGGAGCTCGACCTCGGCGGGGCCACGCGGGCGGGACTGCGCCTCCTCATGGGAAGCGCCTCGGGCCAGGAGCACTGGTTCGACGTGGGCGTCGATGCCACGACGCACGAGGTGTTCCTGGACCGCACCCACGCGGGGGTCGAGACGCTCCGGGTCCCCGAGCGGGAGGAGGACGTGGAGTTCGCGGTGCGCCGCTCAGGACCACGTCTCGGACGGGGCGGCGTCGCCACGCTCCGCGTCCTGCTCGACGAGTCCTCGGTCGAGGTGTTCGTCGACGACGGGCTCACCACCGCCACCATGCTCGTCTACCCGCACGACGGGGACGACGGGATCGGTCTGTTCGCCGAGGGCGGCACCGCGACGCTCCTCTCCCTCACGGTGTCCCCGATGCGCCCCCTGACGTGATGCCGCCGCGGATCGGGGGCGGCGCGACCACCCGGTCCACCGCCCTGGCCCCGTCCAGGCCCGGGCCCCATGATGGAGGCATGACCACGACACGACGCATCCTCATCACCGGCGCGACCGGCGGCGTGGGCCTGGCCCTCGTCGACGCGCTCGCGGGCGAGTACGACATCGTCCAGCACGGACGGACCCCCAGGACCCCCGAGCAGGAGAAGGTCCTGCGCAAGGCGGACCTCGGCGACTACGCCCAGGTCCTCGGCCTCATGGACGGCGTGGACACCGTCGTCCATCTGGCCGGCGCCGCCTCCCCCGAGTCGGAGTGGGACGACGTCCTGCAGGCCAACATCGTCGGCACCCGCAATGTGCTCGAGGCCGCGCGGGAGGCGGGCGTGCGCCGCGTCGTCTACGCCTCCTCCAACCACGCCATGGGCATGTACGACCGCGACGAGGAGTGGCCCGTCTACGCGACGGACCTGCAGCGCGGCGACTCGCTGTACGGGGTCTCCAAGATCTTCGGCGAGGCCCTCGGGCGCTACTACCACGACGCCTTCGGCCTGGACTTCATCGCCCTGCGGATCGGGTGGATGAGCGAGGATCCGCTCGAGTCCGACGTCGACCTGCTCCATGCCATGTGGCTGTCCCCGGCCGATGCCGTCCGCGCCGTGCGCAGCGCGATCGAGGCGGAGGTGACCTTCGGCCTCTACTACGCGATCTCGGACAACCCCAACCGTCGATGGGACATCACCGACACCATGCTGGATCTCGGCTACCGGCCGCAGGACTCGTGGACCGAGGCCTCGGGCACCGCCGAGACGGTCGTCGAGGGCGGGCAGGATGCGCCGGACGAATGGCCGGCCGGGTCCTGAGGGCGCTCAGGCGGGGCTCGCGGGGGCCAGCCAGTTCATGAGCTGCGTGAGCAGGAGGCGGTGCTCCTCGCTCTCGTAGGAGCGTGCGTCGTGACCCAGGGCGTCGTAGGCGCACCGCGGCCCGTCGCTCTCACGCACCCACACCGAGGGCGCCGCCCCGCCGTTCTCGTCCTGGTGGGTGTACAGCACGTGGTTGCCCGGGAACGTGCGCAGGCCCAGGTACCGCTCGTCGTCGAGGGTGAAGTCGTCGATGCCGTCGGTGACGCCGGGCAGCACCGAGGCGCGCGAGACGGTCATGTCGCTGCGGGGAGGGTGCCCGCTCACACCGGGGACCCAACGTCCGCCGATCGCCGGTCCCCAGGTGCGGGAGTCGGTGAAGGCGTTGGCCGCGGAGTGGAGGGCCAGCACCGGCGTGCGCGAGAGGATGCGGCTCAGACCGTAGAGCGCAGCTTCTGCCTGGTCCGGATCCTCAGGGTCGTCGGGGCGCCCCAGGTTCGCGATGACGAGCTCGGGCAGGGGCGCTGTCCTCGCGTGGACGAGCGCGGCGTCGACATCGGTGACGATCTCGGTGGTGAATCCCGCGCGCACGGCGATCCCCGCGAGGAGGCGGCTGGTCTCCTGATACGGATGCCACGGGTCCGCGTACCGCCCGTGACCGCTCAGGATCACCGCGTGTCTGATCGCGAATCTGATGTCTGCCCCCTGGTGTCGGTGCCGATGCCGCGCCGTGCGCGGTCGGCCCCGGTCGTGGACCTCGGTTCTGGGACGTCGCCGCAAGCGCGTGCCGAACGATCATCGTCCCGGGTGCCTTCGTGCGCTCGTTCCCGATCCATCACCTTAGCGACGATGCCGACATTCGGCGCACCATCGCACGATGCGTCGCGCACGAAATCCTGACGAACGACATCACCTGCGTGATGCATCGGACACGAATTGCTCGCCGCCGCGTCACATTCGCGACCATCCCGGGGTCGAGGGCCCGATGGTGGGTCGCCACCCGGTCTCGGACATGAAGCGCACCGAGGAGACCCTCAGAGAACGCCGCTGGACGTCCAGGCGCGGGCCGACGATGGCCTGGGCGATCTCGGGGATGAACTTCGCCGGGCCCGCGGCCTTGGCCTCCCGGCCGAGGTCCTTGGCCCACCGCTCGCGGAGCACGGGCTCACCGCCGACGTTGTAGAACCCGGACCCGGCGCGCAGCGCCGAGACGAAGGCGCGTCCCGCGTCCCGGTCGTGGAGCAGGGTGATGTAGCTGTCCGGGCGACCCAGCAGCACGGCGTGTCCCTCGCGCGCCGCCCTGAGGGCGAACGTCGTCTGGGGATCGCGTCCGAACAGCTGCCCGAGCCGCAGGATCACGGTGCTGCGGCCCTCCGTCGCGAAGTCGACCGCGGCGCGCATCTCCCGCACCCGGGGGCGGAACGCGGCGTGCCGCACGGCCAGCGGCTCGTCCTCCCCGATCCATTCGGCACCGTTGTCGGGGTACAGGTAGACCGTGGACTCCTGGATGAGCTTGCGGACGCCGGCGCGCCGGGCACCCTCGGCGATGGCCGCCGAGGCCTCGAGGTGGAGCTTGTCGTCCTCGCGCCACGCGAGCGGGCGCATCGCCGTCATGTCGGCGGGCACGTGGGCCAGGGTGTTGATGACGACGTCGTGCGCGCGGAAGGTGCGCGCGAGGTCGTCGGCGTCGAACACGTCGGCGACGCTCCCCCGGGCCCCGCGTCCCTCGATGATCGGGATGCCCCGATCCCGACGGGTGACCCCCGTGACGTCGTGACCGGCCGCGACCAGAGCGGCGACGGCCTCCTGGCCCAGCACCCCGGTGGCGCCCGTGACCGCGATCTTCACCCTCGACCTCCCGCTCGATGTGGGACCTGTGCCCGGCGTCCCCGAGCTGGTCGGCGGTCGCGGAGCACGGTCCGTCCGAGCACCGAGTCTAGGCGATCACCCCTGGTTGTCTGCTGTCTCACAGCTGACCGGCGGCGATTTCGCACCCCCCGTCGACCCGTGTATTGTCATCACCCGTCGGCGCCATTAGCTCAGTTGGTTAGAGCAGCTGACTCTTAATCAGCGGGTCCGGGGTTCGAATCCCTGATGGCGCACCCGATGACCGGAACCCCCGTCGCAGCAGCGGCGGGGGTTCTGTCGTTCCCGGGCGCGGGACCTGCGGCCAGGGCTGGTCGACGGGCACTCCCCCGGGTGCCACGTCATCGCGAGGCGCGCGTTCCCCGAGCCGTCGCCGGGGCCTGTCCGTACGCGATCACGGCGCCTGTCAGGGCGGCCGCGGCCATGATGCAGGCGAGCACCACGATCTGGAAGCGGCCCGCCTCGAGCGGGGACAACCCGCCGAAGATCGCGCCGACGAATGCCCCCGGCATCGTGACCAGCCCGGTGGTGCGGGTCTGGTCCGTCGAGGGGATGAGCGCCTCGGTCAGTGCATGGCGGGCGATGGGCGCGGTGGCCTGACGGGGCGTGGCCCCGAGCGCGAGCCACCCCTCGATCTCCCCGCGACGATCCGTCGCCGCCTGCAGGAGCCGACGACCGGTCAGCGTCGCCGTGGCCATGGATCCGCCGATCACGATCCCGCCGATGGCCAGGGCGTACCGCGCGGTCAGCTCGACGGCACCGGTGGCGAACACGGTCAGGAGCGGGACGACGACGCCGATCGCCATGCCCCCGGCCACCGTTTCCAGCCGTCGCCTGCTCCAGCCGAGGCGTCCCGTGCTGGTCGCGGCGGCCGCGGTGAACATGACGAGGAGGCCGACCGCGACCCATGCCGGATGGGTGATCACCCCGGTGAGCACGAGGCTCAGCGCCGCGAGCTGGAGGGTGCCGCGGAGGATCGCGAGCGCCGCGGACCACCGGCGGGGCACCCCGGTCAGGTGGAGCACCACGGTGGTGACGGCCACCAGCACCAGCACGCCGAGTCCTGTGCGGACCAGATCCTCGGTCACCGGCATCCGTGCAAGTCCTCGTCTCGTCCTGGCATCGTCACGATCACGGCCAGGGTAGCGGCCTCGGGACGCGCGGCGATGCTCTCAGGCGACGGACTGTACCCGCACGACGACGTCGACATCGGCCAGGCCGCCGGCGCGCAGTGCTTCGGTCAGGGCGCTCTGCAGGTCCTCGACGACCGACCGCACGGGGTGCAGCGAGCGCACGGCCACCTCGACGAGGAGCCGTCCCTCGACCGGGTCGAGGTGCAGTCCGTACCGGGCGACCGCGGCCGTGCAGCGTATCCGCGCGTCCAGAGTCTGCAGGGTGGTGCTCACCCCCGGTTCGAGAGCCGCGATGCCGGAGACGCCCAGCGCCGTCGCGGCGAGCTGATCGGCAAGGCCCGTCGTGGGCCTCAGCACGGATCCGAGGTCCCGGGCGACAGGATCCGCCTGCTCGACGAGCAGCGGATCGGTGCCGTCGGGACCGGTCTCCAGGGGATCAGGGCTCACAGGATCAGTGCCCACGGGATCGGTGCTCACGGGATCAGTGCTCATGGAGGTCCTCGATGTGGATGTCGATGCGCGGGACGTCCAGCCCCAGCTCGACGCTCAGGGTGGCAGCGATCTCGTCGCGCACGCGCTCGGCGAGCGCGGGCAGGGCCGGCGTGTCCTGCGCCGCGGAGATGCGGCAGACAACGGCCACGGGGAGCCCACGACCGCCGTCACCGGCGGGATCGGCGTGCTCGACGCGGGTCCGCAGACCGCGTGCGCCGGGGACGGCGTCGACGGCCTCGCGCAGGAGCGTGCGCAGCGACAGCTCCGAGACGGTGTACGGGCCGCGAGGGGTGGGCGGCACCTCGATCTGGGCGCCGTGACGCACCTCGGCGCGCACGGCCCCCTTGATCGCCGCGAGCACGCTCGGGGAGACCTGGGCGCTCCGGTCGCCGGACTCGTCCAGGGCGTCCCAGGCGGCGTGCGCGGTGCGCAGCAGCTCCTCGTACTCGGGTGCGGACTCGGCGTCGGCCTCGTCGGGGCGCGGGGACGCGGTCCGTGCGGGCACGGCGCGGGCCCCGCTGCCGGGGTCGTCGGGAGTGTGCATGGTCACCTCCATTCCTCCATCGTCGTGATGATCTGCTGGCGTGCGCGGGCCAGTCGGCCGCGCACGGTGGCTGTCGTGGTGCCGAGCGCCGACGCGATCTCCGCGTACCCCAGTCCTTCGATCTCGCGCAGCACCCACACGGAGCGCAGGGACGCCTCGAGGCCCGCGAGCACGTCCGCGAGGGTGCGCAGCTGCTCCCCCACCACCACGCGGGAGAAGGGGTCGGCCTCGTCGGTCGGCGCATCGCCGCGCGGGCGCTCCTCGGGGAGGTCGACGGGGGCTGTGGCATCGGTCCGTCGACGCGCCCGGGTGCGGACCAGGTCGGTGGCGCGCCGCGAGCAGATCTGCAGGAGCCAAGCGCGGAACGCGGAGGGGTCCTCGAGCAGGCCCTGTCGGCGCCACGCGGTCAGCAGCGTCTCCTGGACGAGGTCCTCGGCATCCGCGCGGTGGCGCACGGTGGCCATCGCCACACGGAAGAGGATGCCCTGGTGGCGGTCGATGAGCGCCTCGAAGGCGGCGACCTCGCCGTCCTGGGCGCGGAGCACCAGGTCGCGGTCCGCGAGCGCGTCGAGGCTCAGGCGGTCGTGGCTCATCGAGGCGCCTCCGTGCACGCTCCGGCGGGAGCTGCGGGGGTGCGTTCCCTCATGCGGCGGGCGCCACGTCGACGCGCTGCTCGTGGCGCGCACGACCGCGCAGATGGATCAGCAGGTCCAGGCGGTCGGGGGCGCGGCCGAGCGACACGGCGCAGTCCTCGGCGAGCCTGGTGCGCAGCGCTGCGGTGACCCAGGCGAGCTCGGCGTCCTCGGACACCGTGGCGTCGGCACGCACGAGGGGGGCCGAGGCCGCGCCGAGCACCTGGACGCCGACGTCCTGCACGCCGGTCAGGCCCTCGGCGCGTTCGGCGAGCGCGCGGGCCAGGACGCCGGGCTCGATGCCGCCGAGGTCCGTGCCCTCGGGGGCGGAGATGCGGAACACCGAGGCCCGCGGGGAGGCGGGGACCTGGGCGATGACGAGCACGAGGCCGAGGATCGCGGCGATCAGGGCCAGGGCGATCCCGACAGGCAGCGCCCAGGCCCGATGTGCCGTGGCGAGCTCGGCGGGCGTCGAGCCGGGCTCGGCGAGCACGGAGCCCCAGCCGGGCAGGTCGGCGGCGGCTCCCGTCGAGGCGATGACGATCCAGGCGCCCGCGGCGAGCGCGAGCAGTCCCACGATCACGAGCGCGCTGCGGTTGCGCGCGGCGGAGACGGTACGCATGGGGAGTCCTTTCTCGGCGGACGGGGGTCCGGAGGGTGGTCAGCGCACCGAGCGGGTGCTGAGGTGCAGGCGGGGCGCCGGGTCCAGGGAGAGCTCCTCGAGCACGTCCCGGGCGGCGTGGCGCGCTCGGGCGTCCACGGCGTCCCGGTCGTCGACCGGGGTGGACACCGCGGCGCGCACGCTCCGTCCGGTCACGTCCACCCGGGCGGCGGACACGCCGTCGACCTGGGACAGCCGCGCGCGGATCCGGCGGGCGAGGTCGCGGTGGGCGATCACGGTCTCTCCGGGCGTCGACGCCGGATCACCGGCGTCGCGGACGACGGCCTGCCCCGGGGATCCGGGGATGATCCCGGCCAGCAGCAGGACGAGCCCGATGATGCCCAGGGCGATCCCGACCGCGAGCACGGTGGGATCGGACAGCGCGGTGGCGCCCACGGTCCGGACGGCCGCGGAGACCTGGGCAGGCCAGGCACCGTCGAGGGCGAAGGAGCCGAGGAGCCAGAGGGCGGTCGCACCGCCGGCCAGCAGCACGAGCCCCAGGATCAGGGCGGGCACGCCGCGGCGCGGACGGTGGCGGAAGGACGGATGTGCCGTGCTCACGAGAGCCTCCTGGCGGTGTCCGAGGGATGCAGCCACGACACGGTGACGTCGAGCCGGGAGACGTCGAGGCCGGTGAGCTGCGTGACCCGCGCGGTGACGTGACGGCGCAGCGCGCCGAGCACCTCCGCGAGCGGGAGCGGGAAGGCGATGCCGACGTCGAGGCGCAGGACCGCGGCGCGGCCGTAGAGGTCGCATTCCGCCGTCGGCGCGCTCTCGAAGTCGCGGCGGGCGCCCAGGCCCAGCAGCCCTCCGGCGGCGGAGCCCACGCGGGGGACCTCCGAGGCGGCCTGGGCGGCGATGCGCGCGACGACGGCGGCGGGGATCGTGGTCGAGCCCCGCTGGTCGACGGGGCGCTCAGCGACAGGGGTGACGGTCATGGCTCACCGCCGGGTGCGGTCGGTGATCCCGCGGATGTCGATCCGTCCGTCGAGCACGAGGCCGACGGCCAGTCCGATGGCGCCGAAGACCAGCACCAGGAAGAACTGCGAGAAGGTGCCGAAGGCCAGTGCCGCTCCGAGCACCAGACCCACCAGCAGCGCGATGTGGGTGTTCTTCATGTTCGTCTCCTGACGGACGGGGTCCCGGGAGCGGCGGGGCCGCTCCCGGGACGGGAGATCAGTGGAGGTCGGCGGAGGACGAGGCGGAGGCGGGCTTGGCGGCGTCCTCGTCGGGGAGGTGGACGTCGGCGACGTTGACGTTGACCTCCACGACCTGCAGGCCGGTGGTGCCCTCGACCTGCTCGATGATGTTGCGACGGATCGCGTTGCCCACGTCGACGATCGAGGCGCCGTACTCGACGACGACGGTCACGTCGATCGCGGTCTGGGTCTCGCCCTTCTCGACGCTGATGCCGCCGGTGACGTTGGTCTGGGCGTTGGGGATGCGGTCGGTCACGGCGTTGAAGGCGCGGCGCGCGGCGTTGCCCATGTCGTAGACGCCGGGGACCTCGCGGGCGGCGATGCCGGCGATCTTCGCGACGACCGTGTCCTCGAGGGTGGTCGTGCCGCGATCGGTCTGCAGGGGTCCGCGAGGCGCCTCGCCGCGTGCCTGCTCGCGGTCGTCCTGGGCCGCGCGGGCGGCGTCCTGCTGGGCGCGATCGTTCTGCTTGCCGGTCTGGGGGATCGAGGACTGGTTCATGGTTCTCTCCTCTGTACGAGCGGGTCCGCGGTGCGAACCATGCGATGTGCTGTAACAGGGAGGACGCCATGACCGACCGGATCCTCACGCGGACCTTCTGTGACTGTCATCACATCCCACCACACCCGCCCGACACCCGGCGCACCGGGCACGCGGGCGGCCCGCCGCCACGGAGTGACGACGGGCCGCTCGCACGGGGACCTCTCCGTCCGGCGCAGGCTCGCGCCGGGTGGAGTTCGCGTCCTCAGTCCACCGGGGTGGCGGGCGCGATCTCGAAGGCCGTCCGCACGAGGTCCGGTCGGGCGTCGGGCCCGGAGCCCTCGCTCTGGCGTCGGTCCCAGACCTCGGCCAGCTGCTGCTTCGTGGAGTCGACGATCTCTGTGGGCAGCACGTGCCGGTAGGCGGTGTCCTCGCCGGTCAGCACCTTCACCGTGGTCTCGAAGACGGGCTCGGGATCGTACTGCTCGTGCGGGAACGCGAGCTTCTCGTAGTCGAAGACCCGCGCGGCAGGATCGTCCCGCCACGTCTTCCAGGTCTCGAACATCGTGTCGTTGAAGCCGGTCAGGAACGGGCCGGGATTGATCGTCGCGACGCGGATGCCGAACTCGGCGAGCTCCTGGTGCAGGGCGTCGGCGAAGGCCTCGACGGCGTGCTTAGACGCCGCGTAGGCGCCCGTGAACGGGTCGGTGGTCAGCCCGGCGACCGCGGACATGAAGACGATGCGGCCGCCGCCCCGCGCGATCATCGACGTCGCGATCCCCTGGGTGAGGAGGACCGGCCCGAAGACGTTGACCTCGAACTGCCGGCGCAGGTGATCGGCCGGGATGTCGACGGTCGAGCCGCCCTCGGAGATGCCGGCGTTGTTGAGCAGGACGTCGACGTCCCAGGCCTGCGCGGCCTCGCGGTCGTCGGGGTCGGTGACGTCGAGCTTCTCGACCCGCAGCGCGACACCGCGCTCCGTCGCCGCCGCGCGCAACGCGGTGACCTGGGCGATGATCTCGACCCCGGCGATCACGTCGTGCCCCGCCTCGGCCAGGCGCAGGGAGACCTCCTTGCCGAATCCGGTGCCTGCTCCGGTGATGAGGATGGTGCTCATGGTCCTGCTTCCTTCCGTCGTCGGGTGGTGGTCGAGATGGCGCCGCGGTGCGCGGCGCCGCATCATGCGTCGATGGTGCGCAGTGCGGAGGCGGCCGCGTCCGCCACGGTCGCGTCCTGATGCTGGGTGCCGCCGCTGACGCCGACGGCTCCGACGATCGTCCCGTCCCGATCCGTCAGCGGGACACCTCCGGCGAAGACGAGCACGCGACCATGGTTCGACAGCGCCATGCCCCAGAACTGGCCGTCAGGTCGGGTGTCGGGAGCGAGGTCCACGGTCGCGGCGCGGTAGAAGGCGCTCGTGAAGGCCTTGTCGATCGAGTGCTCGATGCTTCCGAGCTGCGCGTCGTCCATCCGGATGTGCGCCACCAGGCTGCCGCCGACATCGACGACCGCCACGTTGCTCGGCGATCCGATCGCCTCCGCCCGGTGCTCGGCCGCGGCGATGACCCGTCGCGCATCGTCCAGGGTGATGGTCTTGAGGTCTCGCACGGCGTCTCCTCCATGTCGCCGGTGGATGGCTTGCAGTCGCCGGTGGATGGCTTGCAGACGCGTTCCACGCTATCGGGACGCCCCGTGGCGAGGGCGCGCCGGAGCGACGGGACGATCCGAGCTTGACCTCGTCGCCCCTGCGTACGGGGGCCGCGCTGCGCCCGGATGCTCCTCACCTCACAGTCCGGGACCGGATGGTCGAACCGGTGCGTCCGGTCCCGTGATCAGCCGTGCAGCAGCGACGAATGCTCGGCCTCGCGCACGGAGCGGGTCTCGAGCTGGATGGTCGAATGCTCGAAGGACACGGGGAAGTGCCCGGCCACGCAGGCGCGGATGTCGGTGAGGATCTGCGGCGCGTGCCCGCAGTCGAAGCACTCGTCGCGCACGACCACGTGGGCCGAGAGGATGGGCAGGCCGCTTCCGATCATGGACGCGTGCAGGTCGTGGACCTCCAGCACGTGGTCGAGCTCGAGGACGTGACGCCGCACCTCGTCGAGGTCCACCCCGCTGGGCGTGTACTCCATGAGGATCCGGAAGGTCTCGCGCAGGAGGCGCAGGGCCCGCGGCACGATGAGGGCCGCGATGAACAGCCCCGCGAGGGCATCAGCGCGCTGGAACCCCGTGGTCGCGATGACGATCGCCGCCACGATCACGCCCACGGAGCCCAGGGCGTCGCCGAGGACCTCGAGGAACGCGGCGCGCAGCGAGAGGCTCGAGCCGCGGCCCCCCGCGAGCACGAGCAGCCCCACGACATTGGCCACGAGGCCGATGATCCCGAAGACCAGCAGCTCCGTGGAGGGGACCTCCGGCGGGGAGGACAGGCGGCGGATCCCCTCGATGGCCGCGTAGGTGCCCACGACCACCAGCAACGTCGACTGCGCCAGGGCAGCGATGACCTCGATCCGGGCGAAGCCCCAGGTCCGGGCGCTGCTCGCGGGGCGACGCACGATCACCGCGGCGATCAGAGCCACGAGCAGACCGGAGGCGTCGGCCACCGCGTGCGCGGTGTCGGTGAGCAGGGCGAGGCTCCCGGTGATGACGCTGCCGATGGCCTGCGCCACGACGATCACGGCCGTCAGCGCGAAGGCGATCGCCAGCCGGGGCAGCGCGGCCCCGGCGCCATGGGAGTGGGCGCCATGGGAGTGGGCATGCGCGCCGTGCGGGTCGTCCGCCCGGCCACCCTCGTCGCGACCGTCCCGAGCGCCCGGGCCCTGGGACGTCCCGCCGTTCACGACGCTCCCCCGTCGGACGAAGCATCGGCCTGCGCGTCGGACCGCTCATGAGCGCTCCGGGTGGGCACGCCCCCGGTCGCGGCGAGCAGCGCGTCCGCGGCGGTCGCGAGCGCATCCAGCGCCCCGGGATCGCTGAGGCGGCACCAGGAGGCCCGTCCCTCGCTGCGCACCTGCACCAGGCCGGCGTCCCGCAGGCACGCGAGGTGGACGCTCACCGTCGACTGCGCGAGGTGCATGTGCTCGACGAGGTCGCGCACCCGGTGCTCCCCGGACGCGAGGTGGCCCAGCAGCGCCAGGCGCGTCGGGTCCGAGAGGGCGTGGAACAGCACGCCGTGGGCCTCGCTCCACGTCCCGGCGGCCGGGTGCCCGCGACCGGTCGTGGCGGCCTCCCCGTCCCGCGCCCCGACCACAGCTTTGATCGACATACGACGATGATATCGCTCAGCTCCGATTCCGGAAGGGGGCGAGCACCGCCGTCCGGACCCCCTAGAGTGACCTCCACTGACACCGTCGTCATGAGGAGGACCCTGCCGTGTACAACCTCTCCGTCGTCCTGGAGGACAGCGCCCGCACCCACCCCGACCGGGTGGCCCTCGTGCTCGGGGACACGCGCCTGACGTACGCGCAGGTCGACGCCGCCGCGTGCCAGGTCGCCCACTACCTCGTCGAGCTCGGTGTGCGGCCCGGTGATCGGGTGGCCCTGACCTGTCCGAACCTCCCCTACTTCCCGATCGTGTACTTCGGCGCGCTCAAGGTGGGCGCGGTCGTCGTGCCCCTGAACGTGCTCAACAAGGCCCGCGAGGTGACCTACTACCTCGACGACGCGAGCGCCTCCGTCTACGTCTGCTTCGAGGGCACGCCCGAGCTGCCCATGGGGGCCGCGGGCCACGCGGGCGCCCAGGCGGCCCGGCGCACGCCCGCCTTCGTGCTCATCACCGCGGATCCCGCGGACCCGGGCGGCATCGAGGGGGCGACGACGCTCGGCGCCGCGATCGCCGGGCGGCCCACGACCTTCGAGACCGTGCAGCGCGCCGAGACCGACACCGCCGTCGTGCTCTACACCTCCGGCACGACCGGGCGCCCCAAGGGCGCCGAGCTCAGCCACTCCAACCAGCTCATGAACGCGCTGGTGTGCAACCGCCTGTTCGAGAGCCGACCCGCCGGCGACGTGCACCTCGTGACGCTGCCCCTGTTCCACACCTTCGGCGCCACGGTGCAGCTCACCGCCGGCTTCTCGATGGCCGCGACCCTGGTGCTGCTGCCCCGCTTCGACGCGGCCACGGCACTGGCCCTGCTGGTCCGCGAGGAAGTCACGTTCTTCGCGGGCGTCCCGACGATGTGGTGGGCGCTGCTGGGGGCCCTGCGCGAGGGCGTGGACGTCGCCCCGATCGCCGAGACCCTGCGGATGGGCGTCTCGGGCGGGGCGGCCCTGCCGGTGGAGATCCTGCGGGAGGTGCGGGAGAAGCTGGGCGTGAGCATCATGGAGGGGTACGGGCTCTCGGAGACCTCCCCGGTGGCGTGCTTCTCCCTGGCCGACAGGCCCCGGCCCGGCTCGATCGGGGTGCCGGTGTGGGGCATCGAGTGCCGCCTGATCGATCCCGCGAGCCCCGACTGGGCCGAGGTCACGGAGGTCGGCGCCGTGGGTGAGCTCGCGGTGCGCGGGCACAACATCATGACCGGCTACCTGGACCGTCCCGAGGACACGGCAGCGGTCATGCGCGACGGCTGGTTCCGCACCGGCGACCTCGCCCGCATCGACGAGGAGGGCTTCTACTACATCGTCGACCGGTCCAAGGACATGATCAACCGCGCCGGGTACAACGTGTACCCGCGCGAGGTCGAGGAGGTCCTGATGAGCCACCCCGAGGTCTCGCTCGCCGCCGTGATCGGCGTGCCCGCCGAGGGCGTGGGCGAGGACGTCAAGGCGTTCGTGATCCTCACCGACGAGGCGAGCACCACCGCCGAGGAGCTGCGGGCCTGGGCCAAGGAGCAGATGGCGGCCCACAAGTACCCCCGGGAGGTGGTCGTGGTCGATCAGCTCCCGATGACCTCGACGGGCAAGATCCTCAAGCGTGAGCTGTCCTGAGTCCGCCGCCCGCGGGCGCTCACGCCTGCGGCGCGTCGGGCTCCGGGGGAATCCGGACGACGATCCGACCGGTGCCGTGGCCCGCGAGGAGCTCCTCGGCCCGGTCGCGCGCCCGGTCCAGCGGGATCGTCGTCGTGAGGCCGTCGAGGACCGCGGGGTCGAGATCGGCCGCCAGGCGCTCCCAGACGAGCTGACGCTCCGGGAGCTGCAGGTGCGGGGAGTCGATGCCGAGCAGGGAGACGCCGCGGAGGATGAACGGCATCACGGTGGTCTCCAGCCGCACACCCGCGGCCATCCCGTAGGCGGCGACCGCACCGCCGGTGCGCACGGTCGCCAGGGCCCCGGCGAGGACGTCGCCGCCGGCGCCGTCGACGACGGCGGCCCAGCGCTGCCGGGCGAGCGGGACGGTGGTCGAGGACAGCTCGGACCGGTCGATCACCTCGGCCGCGCCGAGCGCCTCCAGGCGCGAGCGCTGGGCGTCGACCCGCCCGCTCGCGGCGACCACCGTGTATCCGGCGCGGGCGAGCAGGGCGATCGCGATGCTGCCCGCGCCGCCGCTCGCACCCGTCACCAGCACGGGCCCCGCGTCCGGCACGAGGCCGTGGCGCTCGAGCGCCGTGACGGCCATCGCGGCGGTCACCCCGGCCGTGCCGATCGCCGCGGCCTGCGGGGCGGTGAACTCCTCGGGCACGTGGACCAGCTGGTCCGCGGGCACGCGGGCCATCCCGGCGAGCCCGCCGTGGAGCGTCTCCCCGAGTCCGGCCCCGTCCAGCGTCACGCGGTCCCCCGGGCTGAACCGCGGATCCTCCGAGGTGGTCACCGTCCCGGTCAGGTCGATGCCCGCGATCAGCGGGAGACGCCGGGCGACGCCGAGTCGTCCCCCGAGCGCGAGGGCGTCCTTGTAGTTCAGGCTCGACGCCTCGACCCGCACGGTGACGGGCAGCTCGTCGAGGTCCGCGAGGGACCACTGCTCGAGCTCGACGCGGTTCTGCCCGCGCTCGGCGGCATCGGCGTGCTCCTCCGGGCGCAGGACCCAGGCGGGGAAGGTGGTCATCGCGGCCTCCGGGCATCTCGACGGTGAAGGGCCGGTCGCACAGCGCCGGCGCGTCCCCCACTCTGCCACCGCCGGACGCCTCGCCGCGTCCTCCACGGGACCTCCCCGAATGTCGCTTGTAGCACGGGCTCGCGCGACGGACGATGCCTCCATGCTCCGTGTCTGCATCCTCCTCCTGCGGATCTGCCTGGTCGCCGTCGTGCTCGTCGTCGGTCTGCTGCAGGTCACGATCGTCCCCGTGCTCGGCCTCGAGATCTCCCGGGAGTCCGGGGCGTTCTCCGCGCGGTTCGTCTACCCCGCGTTCGGGATCCTGTGCTGGCTGAGCCTGGTGGTCGCGGTGGTGTGCGTGTGGGTGCTGCTGGGACGGGTGTGGCCGGGCACGGTGTTCTCCGCGTCCTCGGTCCGCTGGGTCGAACGGATCATCGTCGCAGCGTCCGTCCCCACCGCGGCCTGCTTCCTGCTGGCCGTGTACGTGTACCTCGTCGTCGAGCCGCCGTCGGACGCCCCGGGGCTGGTGGCGATGGCGCTCGGCGGCCTGGGCGTCACGGGCGCCCTCACGCTGGGGGCAGTCGTCCTGCGCGCCGTGCTGCGCGACGCCACGGCCCTCGTGGCCCGGCGTCCCGTCTCCGATCCGCCGGTGCCTGCATGACGCCCGAGGACCTCGTGGCGGGGCCTCGCGGGCGGCGCCTGCTCCTGGCGCTCGCCGAGCCCGGCGCGACCCAGGAGGCCCGCGACGCCCTGTTCGACGCGAGCTCGCGTCGTGATCCGTACAGCGTGACGGTGTGGTTCCGCGGCGAGCCGGGGTCCACGCGGATCGACGGCCCGACACAGGATCCGGGACCGTCCCACGATCCCACTCTGCGGGATGTGAACGACCTCCTGCTCGCCTCGCCCCTGCCCGCGATCACCCTCCCGCGGCTGCTGTCGGCGCTGTCCACGTCGACGGACGCCACCATGCCGTGGCAGGAGCCCGACGGGACCGATGCGCTCGCGGCGGACCCGGCGATGCGCCGTGCCCTGGATCGCCTCGCCCACCACGTCGCGTCCTCCGTGCCATCCTGGTGGAGCGGTGGCGCGCGCGAGGCGGGCACGCAGGTCGAGATCCGCTGGGACGACGTTCCGGTGATGTTCGACCTCGACCGGGAGGGCATCGTGTCCGAGCTCTCGACCTGGCGGTACGACGCGGTCCGCTGGGAGGCCGAGCAGCGCGAGCAGCGCCGGGCGCATCCCTTCGTGCGCCCCTCCGGCATCTGGTGGTCCACCCCGCCGCGCACCCTCGCGTGGACCTCCCGGCACCTGCCCGGGCTCTGGCCCCTGGGGCTCTCTCTCCAGGAGGACGACCACGGCTGGCAGAGTGCCGAGGTCACGGAGGTGACCACGCCTGCGGAGGCGCGGGTGCTGGTCGTCGACGGTCCCGAGGACTGGGCGGCCCTGTGCCGCACCGCGGCGCTCGACGTCACGGCGACCAGCGGTGACGACTGGGAGCGCAGCACCGGGACGGAGGAGAGGAGCCTGGGTCGACGCGAGGACGAGCAGCTCTGGGTCCGCCCCGACTGGTCCCACGTCGCCGAGCACGCCGACGCCGTCCACGTGAGCATCCGCGGGTACCTCACGACCGCCGGGCGTGCCATCGACCTCGGCGACGGGCGCGCGAGCGTTCTGGCGGGGTGGGCGCCGGATGCCACCGTGTGGTTCGTCCCGCAGGTCGAGCGCGCCGGGTCCCTACGCACCTACGCCCGCGACGACGACGGACGCTGGCACCCTGCGGCGTGAGCGGACGGGCCACCTACCGCACGGTCCATGCCCGATGCGACGCTGACCTGCGATGTCGTCGTCCCGTGTGACGCCCCGTGCCCGGGACGCTCGACCGCACGCCTGCTGGCTGGGACGGTGGACCCCACGGGCTCCGGCCTCCGACGCCGCATCCGGTGTCCCGTCCGGAGCCGACGCACACTCCCAGGAGGCTGCTGCATGACCACCTACGACCACCTCATCATCGGTGGCGGCCAGGTCGCCGACGATGCCTCGCGAGGGATCCGCGAGCTCGACCACGCCGCGAGCATCGGGATCCTCAGCGCCGATCAGGATGCGCCCTACACCCGCCCCGCGCTGTCCAAGAAGCTGTGGACCGATCCGGACTTCGGGGTGGACCAGGTCCCCCTGGGCACCGCCGAGGACACGGGCGCCGCGTTGCACCTGGGCATCGAGGTCGTCGGCATCGATCGCACGGCCCGCACCGTCCGCACGTCCGACGGCGAGGAGTTCGGCTACGGGCACCTGCTGCTGGCCACGGGCTCCGTTCCCCGACGGCTCGACGGCCCCGAGGACGACCGGATCCTCGTCTTCCGCTCCCTCGAGGACTACCGGCGGCTGCGCGATCTCGCCTCCACGTTGGGACCCGACGCGCCGTTCGTGGTGATCGGCGGCGGCTACATCGGCAACGAGCTCGCGGCGGCGCTCGTGACGAACGATGCCTCGACCATCCTGGTCCACCCCGACGAGGTGCTGCTGGGCACGAAGTTCCCCCGCGACCTCGCCCAGCGGTACCAGAAGCTGTTCGAGGACGCGGGCGTGCACCTCGTCGCCGGGCGCCACGCGGAGAGGATCACGACCGCCGGAGACGCCTTCGCGGTGGTCCTCGAGGACGGCACCGAGCTCGAGGCCGCCGTCGTGGTCGAGGGGCTCGGCGCGACGCCCGCCGTCGACCTGGCGCGCGCCGCGGGCCTGACGGTGGACGACGGCGTGGTCGTCGACGCGCACCTCGTGACCTCGGATCCGGCGATCTGGGCGGCCGGCGACATCGCGGAGTACCCGGACCCGATCCTGGGCCGCACCCGCGTCGAGCACGTCGACAACGCCCGCGAGATGGGCCGGGCGGCAGGCCGTTCCATGGCCGGTGACCCCGAGCCGTACACCCACACCCCGTTCTTCTACTCCCAGGTCCTCGGACTGCGGTGGGAGGCGGTGGGGACCCTGGACTCCTCGCTCGAGACCGTCGAGGACCTGCTGGACGAGGACCGCCGGGTCGTCTACTACCTCGATGCGGACGAGCGCCCCGTCGGGGTGCTGCTGTGGAACGTCGAGGGGGCCCGCGACGCCGCGCGCGATGTGCTGCGGGAGGCGCCGAGCGGCAGGGGGGCGCTCATCGGTCGCATCCGCTGAGATCCGGCGGGGTCCGGGGGTCGCCGAGCGCTCGCGCCCGCCCGCGCCGGGAGCCGCCGGCGCGGGATACTGCCAGGGCCGCGACCGCCCGTCCCTGAGGAGACCCCGTGGACCACATGCTCACCGACCTGTTCGCGCTCGACATGAGCGCCTGGGAGAAGGTCGCCCGGACGATCGGCGTCTACCTGGGGCTGCTGGTGCTGCTGCGGGTGTTCGGAAAGCGCCTCATGGCGCAGATGAACAGCCAGGACCTCGTGGTGGTGCTGCTGCTGTCCAACGTCGTGCAGAACGCCGTGATCGGCACCGACAACTCCTTGATCGGCGGTCTGCTGGGGGCCGTGGTGCTGGTCGTGGCCAACTGGCTCATCGATGTGATCGCGCATCGGTTCCCGGCGGTCGACGTGCTGCTGTCGGGGCGCGCCACGCCGGTGGTCACCCACGGGGTGCCCGACAGGGCAGCGCTGCGTGACCTGTCGATCACCGAGAGCGAGCTCGGTGCGGCCCTGCGCCACCAGGGGGCCGATGCGGTCTCGGAGGTGCGCTCGGCGACCATCGAGCCCGGCGGCTCCGTCCTCGTGGACCTCGAGCCGTCCGAGCAGAACCTCTCCCGCGGGGAGTTCGCCGCCGCGATCGAGTCCCTGCGCGAGCATCTCGACACCCGGATCGATCAGCTCGCGACGGACCGCGACCGCTGATGCGGCACGGGCCCGTCGCCGCGGATCAGCTCTTCTGCTGACCGGCCAGGAAGTCGCCCGCGCCGCCCACGAGCTCGACGTGCCCGGTGGGGACGTCCGCCGTCGCGGCGGCCGCGACCTCGGCGGCGAACTCGGCGACCGAGTACAGACGACCGGCGGCCTCACGGCGGGCCTCGAGGGCGCCGGGCTGAGCACGGTTGAGCAACGTGGCGGTGACGGTGCCCTCGATCATGTCGCCCGAGACGATCACGAGGGAGATCCCGCGCTCGGTGAGCGCGGGGATCTCCGCGACGAGGGCGTCCTCGCCGGCGCGCTTGGACAGCGCGACCTGCTCGTACTGGGGCATCGTCTCGACGTCGCGGATGAAGTGCGCCTGGTGGCTGGTCACGAAGACCACGCGGCCGCCCTCGGTCATGAGCTCGGTGCCGGCGCGCAGGGCGTCCAGCTGGGCGTCACGGTTCAGGCGCAGGGCATAGTCCTCGCCGAGGTCGGCCTCCATGCCGCCCGAGGCGTTGAGCACCAGCACGTCCAGGGAGCCGAAGGTGTCGACGGCTGTGCGCATCATCGTGCGGACGTCCGCGGGGTCTGTGAGGTCCGCACCCACGGCCACGGCGTGCCCGCCCGCCTCCTCGATCTTCGTGACGACCTTGTTCGCCCTGGGTGCTTTCTGGCGGTAGTTGACGACGACGTCGGCACCCTGGGCGGCGAGGAGCAGCGCGGTGTCGGCACCGACGCCGCGGGAGGAGCCGGTGACGACGGCGGTCTTCCCTGCGAGGGGCTGGTCTGCGAGGGGCGTGATCGCGCTCATGGTTCTCCTGAGGTTCGGGGCCGGTCTCGTCCGGCGCGGGGGATCGGATCGAGGGTACCGGGGGACGGCGCCCCGAGGGTGCCCGAGCGCCCGACGCAGCGGAGCTCGGGCGTCCGAGCACCCGACGTACGGGCGCGCCAGGGCCCGGTGCTCAGGCGCCGGGGCGCTCCGCGCCGCGGGCGGGCAGCCGCATGCCCAGCGAGGGGTCCGCGTCGACGAACCTCAGGCTCTCGTAGAGGCGCCGGCCGGGAGGATCTGCCATGAGGGTGATGTACGGATCCGCCGGGGCGACCGCACGGATCCGGCCGAGCAGGTCCTCGAGGACCCGGCGCCCCAGCCCGCGGCGCTGATGTGCCGGGTCCGTCGCCATGTCGGCGAGGTGGAAGTACCAGCCGCCGTCCCCGATCACCCGTCCCATCGCGATCAGCGTCCCCGCCTCGTCGCGCACGGTGGTCCACGCCCAGGAGTGCACGACCGCGGGTCCGGCCTGTGCCGTACTGATGGGGGTCAGGCCCGCGATGCGCCGCAGGTGGACGTACTCGGGTACGCGCGGTGCCTCGTGGCCGAGCTCGGTGCCGGGCTCGACGGAGGGTTCGGGCTCGCGGGACATGGCTCGATGGTGCCACGGCGAGACGATCCCTCGGCCAGAGGACCCCGCCCGCGCCGCGCGACCCGAGGACCACGTGGCCCCCGGGAGATCGCGTCCGGCCGCGCCCCGGGGATGCCTGGCCGACGACCGCTCCCCGGGGATACTGGGACGATGCGCTCCCCGGATCCTGACACCCCGTGTCCCTGCGGATCCGGGGACCGGTTCGCGGTGTGCTGCGGTCCGATCCTCGCGGGACGCCCGGCCCCCACTGCCGTCCAGCTCATGCGCTCGCGATTCACGGCGTATGCCGTGGGGAACGACGCGCACGTGCTGCGCACCTGGCATCCCTCGACCCGCCCGTCCGCGGCGGACCTCGCACGGTCCCGGCACGAGGTCCCGGTCTGGCGCCGCCTGGTGGTGCACCGCCAGGAGCAGGGCGGCCCGTTCGACGACCACGGGATCGTCGAGTTCACGGCGCTCGCACGCGACGCCGACGGTGCCTCCCTGCGGCTGCACGAGACCAGCCGCTTCGACCGCGAGGACGGCACCTGGACGTACGTCGACGGGGACGTCACCCCCTGACGGACGATCCGCGGCGATCCGCCGTCGGACACGTGCAGGCCCCGGCCCAGGACATCCCGGGCCGGGGCCTGCTGTGCGCGAGCGGGCGATCTCGCGCGTGATCGTGTCGAGCGCTGGTGCCGGGCCCTCAGCGGCGCTTCGCGGCCAGGACCGCGAGGCCACCGATCAGTCCGACCGTGCCGATGACGCCGCCGGCCACCGCTGCAACGTGGGGCACGACGTAGCTGCCGTCATCGGCGACGAAAAAACTCCGGACGACCTGCACGGTCTCGTTCTTCCAGCGGGTCACGGCATTCTTGGGGTTCACCCTGTCGACGAGCTCGTCGATGTCCGAGGCGAGGTTGTCCTGACGTCGGACCGCCTCGTCGCGCAAGCCCTCGAGACTCTCCGCATGCTTCTTGGCCACGGGGCCCTCCCGTCCTGATGGTCGTTGGTGTCGTGTGCGATGGTACAGCCCCGCAGGTCCGGCCCCGCGATCGCTGTAACCTGGAGCGGCGCGCGAGTGGCGGAACTGGCAGACGCGCCGGATTTAGGTTCCGGTGCCCGAGGGCATGAGGGTTCGAGTCCCTTCTCGCGCACCACGGTCGGTCGCGGGTCCCGAGGGCCGCACATGCCGTCCGGCCCGGTGGGAACCTCGACGCGACGACGGGTTACGCTCGTCCGGTGCCCCTGCCCCCGCCCCGCGATCGTGCATCGTGCCGCCTCCTGGCCCGGCGCGCGCACGTCCCGACGCGACGGCTGCTGACGACCCTGTCGGGAGGCACCAACGGCTGGCTCAGCTGCTGGGGGACGACGGCGCACGGCGAGATCGCCGGCTGCCCGCCTCCGCGGGGGTGACGCGCCCGCGCGGCGCAACACCGCTCCCCCGCCGCCCAGCTCCGATCGAGGCTCCGTCATGCCCGCACCTCTCCCCGTCCGCAACCGCGTCGCCGCCCTCCTGCGACGCGACACCACCGCAGGCGTCCTGCTCCTGGCAGCGACCCTTCTCGCGCTGATCCTGTCCAATTCCCCCGCATCCCCGCTCTACGCGGGCGTCCGGGACACGGTGTTCGGCCCGGCCGCCCTCCACCTGGACCTCACCCTCGGAACCTGGGCGGCGGACGGCCTGCTGGCGATCTTCTTCTTCGTCGTCGGTCTCGAGCTCAAGCAGGAGTTCGTCACGGGACGCCTGCGGGATCCCCGCGCCGCCGTGCTGCCGATCGTGGCCGCGGCCGGAGGGGTCGCACTGCCTGCGCTCCTCTACACCCTCGTGAACCTGCGCACCGGTGGTGGCGCCCTGACCGGCTGGGCGATCCCCGCGGCGACCGACATCGCCTTCGCGGTCGCGGTGCTCGCGGTCGTCGGCCACGGACTGCCCCCGGCGCTGCGCACGTTCCTGCTGACCCTCGCGGTCGTGGACGACCTGCTGGCGATCACCATCATCGCCGTGTTCTACACCGCGGGCATCGCATTCCTCCCCCTCCTGCTGGCGGTGCTGCCCATCGCGGGCTTCTCCGCGCTGGTCCGGCGCGGCGTGCGGGCCTGGTGGCTGCTGATCCCGCTGGCCGTCCTCGCCTGGGCCCTCGTGCACGCCTCCGGGATCCACGCGACGATCGCCGGGGTGGTGCTCGGCCTCGCAGTCCCGGCCGTCGCGACGGGACGCTCGGCCGTGCAGGGTCCGACCGGCACGGTGGCGGCGACCGAGCACCTGGCCCACCGCTGGGGTCCCCTGTCCGCGGCCGTCGCGGTGCCCGTGTTCGCGTTCTTCTCCGCCGGGGTCCACCTCGGCGGGCTCTCGGGGCTGGCCTCAGCGCTCACCGATCCGGTGGCGCTCGGTGTCCTCGTGGCGCTCGTCGTCGGCAAGCCGCTCGGGATCACCGGCGCCACGTTCCTCCTCACCCGACTGCCGGGGATCCGTCTGGACCCGTCGCTGCGGTGGGGTGACGTGCTCGGGATGAGCTGCGTGGCCGGGATCGGCTTCACCGTCTCCCTGCTCGTCGGGGAGCTCGCCTTCGGACCGGGAAGCCTCCACGACGATCATGCGAAGGTCGGGATCCTGCTCGGGTCCCTCCTCTCCGCGCTGCTCGGTGCCGTGCTCCTGCGACGTCGAGCCGCCGCGCCCGGCCGGGTGTCCCCGTAGACTGACCCGGCGCCGGCCCCCGGGTCGGGCGTGCCCTGGCAGGGGTGCGCACTCGCAGCCACCGACCGTACGGGCCCCGCGTCCGGAGGAGGAATCCCAGCCGTGACCCTGTTCGGACTGGTCCGCCATGGGCAGACCGATTACAACCTGCGCAACCTCTTCCAGGGGTCCTCGGACATCCCGCTGAACGAGACGGGTCGGGAGCAGGCCCACCACGCCCTGGACCACGCACCCGAGATCGCGTGGGACGTCGTCGTCTCCTCGCCGCTCGAGCGTGCCCGCCAGACCGCGGAGATCATCGCCACCGACCACCACCTCCCCCTCGGCGGCACCGATCCGCGCCTGTCCGAGATCGACTGGGGCGCGGCCGAGGGGCACGACGTCGCCGAGATGGAGGCCGCCTATCCCGGGCGCGCGTTCCCCGGACGCGAGGACCACCAGGCGGTCGCCGATCGCGGCTACGACGCCCTCGAGGACCTGGAACGGCGATACCCCGGCCAGAACGTGCTGGTCGTCGCACACGGCACGATCATCCGGTTCCTGGTCTCCGGGATCGCCGAGCGTCCCCTCGACTCGATCCCCAACGGGACGCTGTCGATCCTGACGCTGGACGGGGACACCTGGGGCGTCCGCATGATCGCGGGCGTCCCCGAGGCGCACGTCGTCCGCGTGGCCTCGCGCGACACCAACCCCCGCTTCGTCGTCGACCACGCGCACCTGCGCCCCGGCGCCGCCGTCGACCCCGCCCAGACCCCCGAGAACCGTGAGGACGAGACCGCATGAGCCGCACCGCCGTGGATTCCGAGGGAGCCTGGTTCGAGCCGGGCGAGATGGACGCCCTGCGCCGCAAGCTGCCGATCCCCTACGTCGACATCGTGCCCGTGCGCACCGACGTCGACGGCACGATCCAGCAGGTCGGCCTGCTGCTGCGCGCCTCCGGCGAGGGACGGATCGTCCGCGCGATCGTCTCGGGCCGGATCCTGGTCCACGAGACGATCCGCGAGGCGATCACCCGCCACGTCGAGAAGGACCTCGGGCCGATGGCCCTGCCCCGGATCCCCGTGTCGCCGGCTCCGTTCACCGTCGCCGAGTACTTCCCCACCCCGGGGCAGTCGCTGTTCACCGACGACCGCCAGCACGCCGTGTCGCTCGCGTACATCGTCCCGGTCGACGGGGAGTGCGCCCCGCAGGAGGACGCCCTCGAGCTGACCTGGTACGACGTCGCCGAGCTGCGGCAGTCGAGCGTGCTGGAGGAGATGGAGGGCGGCCACGACGTGATCGTGCGCCGTGCGCTCTCCTTCGCCGGGGCGCTCTGACCACGACGACTGCGTCCTGATCGCGAGGGACGCCGCCCCGATGACGGGGCGGCGTCCGCGTCAGGCCAGCGCCGCGGCGATCACCGGCGCGAGTGCCCGCAGGGCGATCCCCCGATGGGAGATGGCGTCCTTGGCCTCCGGCGAGAGCTCGGCGGAGGTGAGGGTCTGCCCCTCGGGCAGGAACAGCGGGTCGTAGCCGATCCCGTCGTCGCCGCGGGGCTCCCGCAGCAGCTGTCCGGGCATGCGGCCGAGCTTGACGGTCTCCTGGCCCGCGGCGTCGACCATGACAGCGGCGCACACGAATGCGGCCCCGCGATGCTCCTCGGCGATGTCCGAGAGCTGCGCGAGCAGCAGGGCGTTGTTCGCGGCGTCGTCCCCGTGGCGGCCCGACCAGCGCGCCGAGAAGATGCCCGGGCAGCCGTTGAGCACGTCCACGGTGAGACCGGAGTCGTCGGCCACGGCCACCAGCCCGGTGGCGCGGGCGGCGGCGCGGGCCTTGAGCAGGGCGTTGCCGTCGAAGGTGACGGCGTCCTCGACGACGTCGGGAAGGCCCAGGTCTCCGGCGGAGACGACGACGCGCTCGTCGAAGCCCGGGATCAGGGCGGCGAGGATCCGTCGCAGCTCACGGAGCTTGCCCGCGTTGTGGGTGGCCAGGACGACGCGGGGTGCGGGCCCGGCGCTCACAGGGATGCCTCGAGCGTGGTGCGCTGGATCTCCGCGAGGTCCCGGCAGCCGCCGAGCGCGAGGTCCAGCAGGGCATTGAGCTCATCGCGGTCGAACGGTGCCCCTTCGGCGGTGCCCTGCACCTCGACGAAGCTCCCGGAGCCGGTGACGACGACGTTCATGTCGGTGCCCGCGGCGACGTCCTCGCGGTACTCGAGGTCCAGCAGCGGCCGGCCGTCGACGACGCCCACGCTGATGGCGCTCACGGAGTCGGTCAGGACCTCCCGGGCGGCGGGCAGGTCGGTGTGGCGCTTGCCCCAGGAGATCGCGTCCGCGAGCGCGACGTAGGCGCCGGTGATGGCGGCCGTGCGGGTGCCGCCGTCGGCCTGCAGGACGTCGCAGTCCAGCTGGATGGTGTTCTCCCCCAGCGCATCGAGATCGATCACGGCCCGCAGGGAGCGGCCGATGAGCCGGGAGATCTCGTGGGTGCGCCCGCCGATCTTCCCCTTGACGCTCTCGCGGTCGCTGCGGGTGGAGGTCGCGCGCGGCAGCATCGCGTACTCGGCGGTGACCCAGCCGCTGCCCGAGCCCTTCTTCCAGCGCGGCACCCCGGGGGTGAACGAGGCGGCGCACAGCACGCGGGTGCGGCCGAACTCGATGAGGGCGCTGCCCTCGGCGTGGTCGAGCCAGCCGCGGGTGATGCGCACCGGGCGCAGCTCGTCGACGGTGCGACCGTCGATGCGGGGAGCGGACGTTGCCGGGGCGGAGGTTGCGGACGACGAGGTCATGGGTGCCTTTCGACGGGATGCGGGATGGCGGGACACGCGGTCCCGGGGTGCGACGGGGCGGCAGGCGACCGGGCGCCGGACGCGGGGGCGTTCAGGCGCCGGCCGTGGCCGCGGCAGGTCCCAGGGTGTCATGGCCGGCGGGCGAGACCTCCAGGACGTAGAAGGCGTGCACCACCTGGACGGGCATGTCGCACACGGCCCGGGCCTCGGCCAGCGGGATCTCCGTGTCGGTCCAGCAGGGGATGTGGGTCAGCGCCAGGTGGCGCACGCCCGCCCGCGCGGCCGTCTGCCCCGCCCGACGGCCGGTGAGGTGGATGCCGGTGAAGCGGTCGTCGCGGCCCTCGATGTACCCGGCCTCGCACAGGAACAGGTCCGCGCCCCGGGCGAGCTCGTCGAGCGCCGCGCACTCGTCGGAGTCGCCGGAGTACACGAGCACCTCCTCGCCGCACGTGATGCGGAATCCGTAGCTCTCGACGGGATGGCGCACGGCGCGCGACGCGATCGCGAGCGGCCCGATCCGGATCACGGTGCCGTCGGTGATGACGCGGTGGTCGAAGGGCACGCAGCTGACGCCGTCGGGCACGTCGTCGCTGCGGTCCATGATCGCGCGGATCCGGGGGGCCAGGGCCGCGGGGCCGTACACGGGCAGCTGCGGCAGGTCCCGGCGCTCGTTGTAGGCCCAGAAGACCTCGAGGCCGGTGATGTCGAGGTAGTGGTCCGGATGGAGGTGCGAGATGACCACGGCGTCGAGCTGCGCGGGGTCGATGACCCGTTGGAGGGGTCCGAAGGCGCCGCTGCCGAGGTCGAACAGGACCCGCCAGGTGCGGCCGTCCTCGTCCTCGTGCTCGAGCAGGTAGGAGGAGGCCGCGGACTCGGTGCCGGCGAAGCTGCCGTTGCAGCCGATGACGTGGATCCTCATCGGGCATCTTCTGGGATCGTGCCCGCGGCCGCCTCGGCGTCGGCGAGCATCTGGGGGGTCAGGGCCGGGAGGGTCGCCGTCATGGTGACCTCGGGGCCCAGGAAGCGCCGCGAGAGGCGCGCGAAGGTCGAGGTGCCCCCGGTGACGTCGGCGGTCTCGGAGAACACGTGCTGCGGGGGCGTCGGGTCCGTGCGCTGGAGGTCGCCCTCGCGCAGCAGGCGGTAGACGTCGAGGGCGGCCTCCTCGGAGGAGGAGACGAGGGAGACCTGCGGGCCCATCACGTACGCGATCGGACCGGCGAGCATCGGGTAGTGGGTGCAGCCCAGGACCAGGGTGTCCACCCCGGCGGCACGGACGGGCTCCAGGTCGTGCTCGGCGATGGCGACGACCTCGTCGCCGGTGACCTCGCCGCGCTCGACGAGCTCGACGAAGCGCGGGCAGGCCACGGTCGTCAGCGCGAGATCCGGGGCGGCCGCGAAGGCGTCCTCGTAGGCCCGCGAGGAGATGGTGGCCTGGGTGCCGATCACGCCGACCCGCCGGTTGCGGGTGGCGGCGACGGCCCGGCGCACCGCCGGCTGGATGACCTCGACCACGGGCACGTCGTAGCGTTCCCGGGCGTCGCGCAGGACGGCCGCGGACGCCGTGTTGCAGGCGATGACGAGCAGCTTGACGCCGCGCTCGACGAGCGTGTCCATGATGCCCAGCGCGAGGGCCCTGACCTCGGCGAGCGGGCGGGGACCGTAGGGCGTGTGGGCGGTGTCACCGATGTAGACGATCCGCTCGTTCGGCAGCTGGTCCAGGACGGCGCGCGCCACCGTCAGACCCCCCATGCCGGAGTCGAAGATGCCGATCGGAGCGTTGTTCATCGGGCCCAGGTTAGGCGTGCCGCACGGCGTCGAGAGGTCTTGCGGCGTCGTTCGGGACCGGGATCACAACACGTGGGAGATCTGCGCCGCAGGCGCGATTCGCCGGGTCATCCGGGGTGGTCGAGCCCCTCGATCTGCACCCGGACCAGGGAGTCCTGGAGCCAGGTGAGGAGGTCGTAGACCGCCAGCACGAGGTCCGGCCCGGCGACGGTGGCCCCCTCGGCCTCGCTCTGGGGGCGCATGCCGCCGTCCGCGGGGAGGTCCGCGTCGACCTCGATCTGCTGGAGCATGCGCAGGGTGTCGATGTCGTCGTCCCCGCGGACCGAGAGCCGGTCCGCGAGCACCAGGCGCATGTCCGTCAGAGCGGTCAGCCACGCCGCGGCAGCCTCGTCGTCGAGCACGATCTCGGCCTGCACCGGGCCCACGGCGTCGATGTCCCGATGGACCCGGGACAGCGCCACCAGGGCGTGGTCCACGAGGTTCCGCTGGCCCAGCCGGCGGAACTCCGCAGCCTGCGCCGCGTCGCTCGACGAGGCGGGGAACAGGCGCTGCACGGCACTGTCGGAGGGCTCGCGGTCCACGCCCGCGAGCTCGGCCTCGAGCCGGGTCAGCGGGTCCTCGGAGGCCGCGGCCTCACGGACCGCCGCGGGCTCGGAGGACAGCCCGAGGTCGGCGCGCACGAGGTCGCCGACCTCCTGGGCGACCTGCGCGATGATCGCCTTCTCCTGCGGGTCCAGGCGGCACATGACCAGCCCGTCGGCCCGTCGCACGAACTCGTACGCCATCAGGACTCCTGCTCGGGCGCCTCGGGCACCGGCTCGACGGTGGCCCGCAGGCCGTAGCCGTGCAGCGCGTGGACGTCGGACTCCATCTGCTCCCGGGTCCCGCGGGCCACGACCGCACGGCCTCGCTCGTGGACCAGGCGCATGAGCTGCTCGGCGCGCGGGCTCGCGTACCCGAAGTGCGCACGGAACACGTAGACGACATAGCTCATGAGGTTCACGGGATCGTTCCAGACCACCGCGACCCACGGTCCCTCGACCGCCACCTGCTCACGCGGATCGTGGTCGGTGGCGGTGCCGCCGCGCGCGGGACGGCCACCCGGCTGCTGCGGGGGGTTCTCCGTCATCTGGGCCTCCTCGTGCGTGCGGTCGTGGTGCGGGCCGCAACCCGACGATTCTATGGACGCGTGCTGGGGGCGCGGTCACCGTCTCCCGACGAACCAGCCGCGGAGGGTGTCGATCCGGGACTGGATCTGCTCGGCGCTGGCCTGCGGGACCGCGGGACCGCCGCAGCGTCCGCGCAGCGCCGAGTGGACCTGGCCGTGGGGTGTGCCGGACTTCCTGGACCAGGCGCCCACGAGCGAGGACAGCTCCTTGCGCAGGTCCATCAGGCGCCGGTGGTCCATGACGGGGATCTCGCGGTCCGCCGCGTCCGACCCGCCGTGGCGTGCACGGCGCGCCTGCTGGTTGGCCTGGTGGGACTTCAGGAGCGTCGTGACCTGCTCGGTGTCCAGCAGCCCGGGGATCCCGAGGAACTCCTGCTCGTCCTCGCTGCCGACGGTGCCGCCCGCGCCGTACTCGCCGCCGTCGAAGAGCACCCGGTCGAAAGAGGCCTCGGAATCCAGCGCCTCGAAGCTCAGCGCGAGCTGGTCCTCCGAGGCCCGTTCGGAACGGTTGGCCTCCTCGAGGAGGGACTCGTCGAGCCCGGTGAGCTCGTCGCCGGTGTCCGGGCGCAGGTCCAGCACGTGGTCGCGCTCGGCCTCCATCGCTCCCGCGTGGGCCAGCAGCACCGGCACCGAGGGCAGGAACACGCTCGCGGTCTCGCCGCGGGTGCGCGAGCGGACGAACCGCCCGACGGCCTGCGCGAAGAACATGGGGGTCGCGGTCGAGGTCGCGTACACGCCCACGGCCAGGCGGGGCACGTCCACGCCCTCGGAGACCATGCGCACCGCGACCATCCAGCGGTCGTCGGAGGCCGCGAAGGCCTCGATGCGGCGCCCGGAGCCGGCGTCGTCGGAGAGCACCACGGTGGTGGCTCGCCCCGTGATCTGCTCGAGGGTCGCGGCGTAGGCACGGGCGGTCGTGCGGTCGGTCGCGATGACCAGCCCGCCCGCGTCGGGGACGTTCCGGCGCACCTCGGACAGGCGCCGATCGGCGGCCGAGAGGACCGCCTGGATCCACTCGCCCCGGGGGGCCAGGGCGGTGCGCCAGGCCTGCTGGGTGATGTCCTTGGTCTCCCCCGCGCCGAGCTGGGCCGAGACCTCGTCACCGGCCTTGGTGCGCCAGTGCATGCGCCCCGAGTACGTCATGAACAGGACCGGACGCACGACGTGGTCGCGCAGCGCCTCGCGGTAGCCGTAGGAGTAGTCGGGCCGGGAGCGGAGGAAGCCCTCGCCGTCCTCCTCGTAGGTGACGAAGGGGATCTGGGAGGAGTCGCTGCGGAACGGCGTGCCCGTCAGCGCGAGGCGACGCGTCGCGAGGTCGAAGGCCTCCCGGACACCGTCTCCCCAGGTCAGCGCGTCACCGGCATGGTGGATCTCGTCGAGGATCACGAGGGTGCTGGCGGCTTCGGTGCGTGCGCGGTGCAGGCCGGGGTTCGCGCCCACCTGGGCGTAGGTCAGGGCCACACCCTGGTACTGGGCGCCGTGGGTGCCCTGGGCGTTGGTGAAGTTGGGGTCCAGGGCGATCCCGACCCGGGCGGCGGAGTCCGCCCACTGCGCCTTGAGGTGCTCGGTGGGTGCCACGACGGTGATCCGACGGACGGTGCCGTCGGCGAGCAGCCCCGCGGCGACCTGCAGGGCGAAGGTCGTCTTGCCCGCACCGGGGGTCGCGACCGCGAGGTAGTCGCGCGGGGAGCGCTCGCGGTACTGCTGGAGCGCCTCGGACTGCCAGGCGCGCAGCTTGGTGGCGGTGCCCCAGGCGGCACGCTCGGGGTAGGCGGGAGGGAGCGACTGGGCGGCGGCCCGGGAGGGCCGCTGCGGGTCGCCGGCGGGGAGAGGATTCGGTGCGTTCACAGCGCGGACCAGGCTACCGCCGGGCTCCGACGATCGGGGGTCGGGCGCGAGGCGGACGGTGTGAGAAACACGCGGTCCGCGTCGCCACCCGGACTGTCGATGGACCCGGCGGGATCGCCGGGCTCAGCGACGGCCGCCGAACAGCCCGCGGAATCCCCCGCGACCTCCCCGGCCGGAGCCGCCCGAGCCACCATCGCCGTCGCCGTCCTGCGGCTCGCGCAGCCCCTCGTAGATCTCCTTGCACTCGGGGCAGACCGGGTACTTGCCCGGATCGCGACCGGGCACCCACACCTTGCCGCACAGGGCGATCACGGGCGTGCCGTCGAGGGTGGCCTGCGTGATCTTGTCGCGCCGGACGTAGTGGGCGAACCGGTCGTGGTCCCCCGGGTCGGCGGTCTCCTCGCGCTCCTTGGTCTCCCGGTCCAGCACGGCGGTGCTCCCGGGCTGTGCGCCGGGCTCCTCGCGGTAGGGATCCAGACGGTCGGGATCGGACGTCGAGCTCATGGGTCCTCCTCGCGGCACGGATGTCGGGGTCGAGCGTAGTACGCCTCGCTGATCGCGCTCGGGTCGGCGGCCCCGGTGCGCGGACGGGATCGGTCCCGTCGCGGCGACCTGCGCACCTCGGCGCTCGATGACGGAAGATGGGAGCCGCGCACCATCGCCCGCATCGCCGCATGCACAGCGCCCATGATCACCACCCCACGCACGACATCTCCCCAGGAGGCACGATGGCGATCACCGCCGAGGACCTCGAGTCCTTCGTCGACGAGGTCCTGCTCGGCGCCGCCGAGGGACGGGCAGAGGGCGCCGGTGCCGTCGCGGTCGCCGTCGCGCACCCGGATCACGGCACCCTCCGGGCCATCGGCGGGCGTACCGCCTTCCTCGCCGCCGACGGGACTCCCCTGCCCGAGGGGGACCCCGCGAGCCTGCCCGTCACCGCCGACTCGCTGTTCGACCTGGCCTCGGTGACCAAGGTGACCACGACGCTGGTGGCGGCGACCTTCGTGGACGCCGGGACGCTCGACCTCGACGCGCCCGTCCGGGCCCTGCTGGGCGAGGACGCGGTGCCCGACCCCCGGATCACCGCGCGCCACCTGCTCACGCACACCTCGGGGCTGCCGGCGACCCTGCCCCTGTGGCGCCTCGACGGCGATCGCGAGACGCGGCTCGATGCGATCGGTCGCGCGGCGCTCGACGCCGAGCCCGGTGCTCGCCACGCGTACTCGTGCCTCGGGTTCCTCGTGCTGGGCAGGCTCCTCGAACGGATGGGCGGCGCAGCCCTGCCCGAGCTCGCCCGCACCCGCGTCCTCGAGCCGGCCGGAGCACGCACCGCGACGTGGTGGCCCGATCCCGCCGCGCGGGCCGCCGCGGTGGCCACCGAGCACATGACCGATCCCGCGCGCGGCCTCGTGCGCGGCGAGGTGCACGACGAGACGGCATGGAGCATCGGCGGGGCGGGGAACGCCGGCCTCTTCGCCTCGATCGGGGACGCGCTCGCGATCGCCCGCGTTCTCGCGGGGACCGCGCCCGGTCCCGCGCTGTCCGCGGGCACCCGTGCGCTGCTCCTGACCGACCAGCTGGGCGATGTCCCCTCGACCGGGCAGCCCTGGCGCCAGGGCCTCGGCCTGCGGATCGGCCAGCGACTGCCCGACAGACGCGTCCTGACCCACGTCGCCGGCCATCCCGGCTTCACCGGCACCGCCATCTGGGCCGACCCGCGGACGGGGGTGAGCGCGGCGCTCCTGAGCAACCGCGTGCACCCGCGCCGCGACGTGTTCGGGATCGCGGGGATCCGGGAGAGGTTCGCCGAGCTCGCCCTCGACGCCTGAGGACACAGGGGGTGCCGCCCGTCCGCACCGCGTGCGCGGTCACCCCGCGCGGGTGGACTTCCGCTCGGGGTCCGGTGCCGCCGCGAGCAGTCGCCGCGTGTACGCGTCCTGCGGATCGGTGATGACCTGCTCGGAGGGCCCTCGCTCGACCACCCTGCCCTCGTGCATGACGAGGACCTCGCTCGAGTAGCGCCGCGCGCTGCCCAGGTCGTGGGTGATGTAGAGGACCGCGAGGTCCTCCTCGCGCCGCAGGTCGTCGATGAGGTCGAGCATCGCCTTGCGGATCGTGACGTCGAGCATCGACACCGGCTCGTCGGCCAGCAGCACCGCGGGGGACGCCGCGAGCGCCCGGGCGAACGAGACCCGTTGGCGCTCGCCCCCGGAGAGCTCGTGCGGGTAGCGGTCGAGGTACCGGTCCGTCGGTGTGAGCCCCACCCGCTCCAGGAGCGCCGCACAGCGGTGACGCACCTCACCACCGTCCGCGGGCCCCTGATGGATCCGGACCGCCCGGGACAGGATGTACTCGACCCGCCGCAGGGGGTTCAGCGAGGCGAACGGGTCCTGGAGGGTGAGCTGCACGGCGCCGGTGTACTCCCGCAGACCGCGACCGCTCGCGGCGGGCACCTCCTGCCCGCCCAGCAGGATCGTCCCGCTGGTCAGCGGCATCAGCCGCGCCAGCATCCGTCCCAGCGTCGACTTGCCCGAGCCGCTCTGCCCCACCAGCGCGGTCACCTCCCCGCGCCTCAGACCCAGCGAGACGTCGTCGACGGCCCGCAGGGTGGGACGGCGCCGCAGGATCCCGCTGCGGGCACCGGCGGAGAACTCCTTGACCAGGTGGCGGCCCTCGAGGACGAACGGCCCGGCCTCCGTGCTCGCGACGGCGTCCGAGGGTGTGGTCGTGGCGGTCATGAGAGGCTCCCGAGAGCTGCCAGGGAGTCCAGCAGACTCCGGGTGTACGGATGGTGCGGATCGCGGTACACGGCCTCGGCGGGGCCGTACTCGACCAGCCGCCCGCCACGCATCACGGCGATCGAGTCCGAGATCTCCAGCAGCAGCGCGAGGTCGTGCGTCGTGAAGACGATCGCGAAGCCGTACTCGTCGCGCAGGCGCACGATCTGGTCGAGCACCTCCCGTTGGACCAGCAGGTCCAGCGCCGTGGTCGGCTCGTCCATGAAGATGACGTCGGGTTCGAGCACGAGCGCGATCGCGATCGCGACGCGCTGCTTCATCCCGCCGGACAGCTCGTGGGGATAGGCGCCGATCCGCGCGGGATCGATCCCCACCCGCCGCAGGTGCTCGCGGGCCAGCTCCGTCCTCCGCGCGGCCGGGAGGTCGGGGCGGTGCACGCGGATCACGTCGTCGAACTGCGCGTGGATCGTGGTGACCGGGTTCAGGGCGTTCATCGCGCTCTGGAAGACCACGGCGATCTCCGTCCAGCGCACAGCGCGCAGACCCCGCTCGTCCAGGTGCAGGAGATCCGTGCGGCCCCCGTCCGCGTCGCGGTAGGTGACGCTGCCGCGGGGCACGACCGCGGGCGGTCGGAGCAGGCGGGTGATCGCGTTGGTCAGGGTCGACTTCCCGCTGCCGGACTCCCCCGCCAGCCCCAGGATCTCGCCCCGGTGCAGCGTGAGGGTCACGTCGTCGACCGCGTGCACGGTGCCGTGCTCGGTCGGGTAGTCGACCCCGAGGTCCTCGACCTCGATGATCGGACTGCCCGGGACGTCGACGGCCCGGATCTGCGCGGGCGCCTCGTCGAGGGCCGTGTCGGATGCGGGCTCCGCGGCCGTGTCGATCCCGGGGGCGGTGATCGCCGCGGAGGTGATCTCGGCACCGCCTGCGGCGGCATCGGCGACGGTTGCGTCGGCACCGGCGGCGAGCGCTCCGCGTCGGGCGGTGCGGCGTGCCGACCCCGTGCGCAGACGCGGGTTCGCGTACTCGTCGATCCCGAAGTTGATGAGGGCCAGGCCCGCACCGATCACGGCGATCGCCAGGCCCGGCGGCACGTACCACCACCACGCCCCCGACAGCAGCGCCTGACCGCTCTGGGCGAAGTACAGCATCGATCCCCACGAGACCGTGGTCAGGGATCCGAGACCCAGGAAGGCCAGCCCCGCCTCGGCGAGGATGCCGCCGATCACCGAGAACAGGAAGCCCGAGGCCACGAGCGGCAGCATGTTGGGCAGGATCTCGGCGAACATGATGCGGGTCGTGGACTCCCCGCTCGCACGGGCCGCCTCGACGAACTCGCGCCCGCGCAGGGACATCGTCTGCGCCCGGATCACGCGGGCCGATCCCGCCCAGGAGGTGATCGCGATGACGACGGCGATCGCCAGGAGGCCGCGGCTGGGCAGGTACCCGGTCAGGACGATGAGCAGCGGCATGCCGGGGATGACGAGGAACACGGCGGTGAGGATGTACAGCAGGTCATCGGCCACTCCCCGCAGGTAGCCGCCGATCAGCCCGACGATCACGGAGACCACCTGGGAGACGACACCCGCGACGAGGCCCACCAGGAGCGAGACGCCCGCGCCGTGCACGAACTGGGAGTACACGTCCTGACCGGTCTGGGTGGTGCCCATCCAGTGCTTCGCGGACGGCCCCTGGAGCAGGTCGAAGGAGGTGGCCTGCGGGGCGTAGCGTGCGGTGACGGGCCCGACCACGGCGATCAGGACGAACAGGACCACGATGACGAGGCCCGCACGGACCTTGCCGCTGCGTGGGAGGAGGTTGCGGATGCTCATGGGTCAGGCCCCCTGCCTGGTGCGCGGATCGAGGAACACGTAGGCGATGTCCGCGAGGAGGTTCGCGGCGATCACGGTGAGCGAGATGATGAGGAACAGGCCCTGCATGAGGGCGAAGTCCTGGGTCTGGACCGCCGTGAACAGGGTGTAGCCCACCCCCGGGTAGTTGAAGATGACCTCGGTGAGCATGGAGCCGCCCACGACGGCCCCGAGCGACAGCGCGAAGCCGGTGATCGAGGGCAGGATCGCGTTGCGGGCCGCGTATCCGAAGAGCACCTGGCGGTGCGGGAGGCCCTTGGCCTCGGCCATGGACACGTAGTCCTCGCCGAGCACGGTCACCGTCATGTTGCGCATCGACAGCACCCAGCCGGCGAAGGACCCGAGCACGATCGTGATCGCGGGCAGCAGCGCGTGGTAGATCACCGAGCCGACGAACTCGAGGTTCCAGCCCGGGAAGAGGATCCGTTCGTAGCCGCCCGCGTTGGGGAAGATCCCCAGGGTCACCGACAGCACGAGCACGAGGATCAGGGCCATCCAGAAGTACGGGATGGCGTTGAGGAAGGTGAGCGCCGGCAGCACGTGGTCCGACCAGGTCCCGCGTCGCCAGGCGAGGACGACCCCGAGGAAGGTCCCCAGCAGGAAGCTGACGATCGTGGCGACGCCCACCAGCCCGAGCGTCCACGGCAGGGCGCGGGCGATGATGTCGGTGACCGGGACGGGGTACTGGCTGATGGACAGCCCCAGGTCCAGACGCAGCAGCCCGGCGAGGTAGTGCCCGTACTGGACGATCAGCGGGTCGTCGGAGATGCCGTACGCCTCGGCGATCGCGGCCTTGGCCTCGGGGTCGATCGCCCCCTGGGAGCTCTCCAGCAGAAGGCTCACGGGATCCCCGGGCATGAGGCGCGGGATGAGGAAGTTCAGGGTCAGGGCGGCCCACGCGATGAAGGCGTACAGGCCGAGCTTGCGGGCGAGGTATCTCATGAGGCGCCTCCGGGCGGCTGCGTGCGGGTCAGCTCGCGCAGCACGAGGATCCTGTCGATGGGGCTGTACGGGGCGCCGAGGGCGTACGGGTTCTCGTCGTCGGGGAAGCCGGTCCACAGCGCGGTGTTGTAGTTGAACCAGTTGGGCGCGGTCACCAGCGGCAGGGCCGGCAGCTTCTCGACGACGACGGTCTCCAGGCCGTCGATGCACCGCTGCTGGGCGACCGGGTCGTCCGTGGCCGTGAAGTCGGCCAGCAGCTCGTCCGTCTCGGGGTCGTACCAGCGCTGGAAGTTCGCGAGCACGGTGCCGTCCTCGGAGCGGTGCTCGGAGGAGAGCATCGACCGGTACAGGAACCAGGGGCTCGCGCCGGCCGAGACGATCGAGAGCGTCACGTCGAAGGTGCCGCCGTTGCGCTTCTCGATCCAGCTCTCCATGGCCACGCCCTGGGGCGAGAACCTCACGCCGATCCGGGTGAGCTGCTCGTCGAGCACCTGGGTCACGCTCACCCAGTCGACGAAGCCCGAGGGGATCTGGAGCGGGAACTCCAGGCGTGTGCCGTCGGGTCCGGCACGCACGCCGTCCTTTCCGCGCGGGTACCCGGCGGCATCCAGCACCCGTTCGGCCTCGTCCGGGTCCGGCTCGAACTCGAGGCCCTGGTACTGCTTCGAGATGTACTGCTCGAAGGTGGGGCGCGGGAGTCCCGTGGGATGCGGGGGCCCCACGTATCCGAGCATCGCGATGTCCGCGATCTGGCGGCGGTCGATCGCCAGGCTGATGCCCCGTCGCAGCTCGAGGTCCTGCCAGAACGGCTTGTCGAGGTTGAAGGTCAGGTTCACGACCCCGAGGCCCGGGTAGTAGTACCCGCGATGCTCGGGGTCGCGCTGGACGAAGATCTTGTCGACGTTGGCGACGAACCCGCCGGACCAGTCGATCTCCCCGGCCTGCAGCGCGGTGTTGAACGTCGCCGTCGAGTACGAGGGGAAGTAGAGCTCGGGGACCTCGAACTCCTCGACCGCCCAGTGCTTGTCGTTGCGGACGAAGGTGTAGAGCTGGTCGGAGAAGCGCCCCAGCGCGTAGGGGCCCGAGCCGACGGGGTCGACGATCACGTCCTTCTCGACGTCGAGGGTCTCGAAGATGTGCTGGGGCACGACGTAGGAGTTGCCCAGGGTCGGGGCGAAGGCGAACGAGGGGCCCTCGAAGGTGACGCGCACGGTGCGCTCGTCGACCTGGACGGCATCGGCGACCGGCAGGGCGGAGCCGTTGGTGGCGGGCTTGTCCCGGAGCATGAGGAGCGAGTACACGACGTCCGCCGCGGTGAGCGGGTGGTCGTCGGTGAAGACGATGCCGTCGCGCACGAGGATGTCCGCGCTCGCGCCGTCCTCGGCGAAGGTGATGGACTCCGCGACCCACGGCACCGGGTTCTCGGGGTCCATCGCGGTGTAGACCATGAGCGGCTCGAAGATGAGGCCGGTCGCGCCCTGCAGCGCCGAGGGCGCGAAGGGGTTGAAGTTGGGCTGGTAGATCGTGGCGTCGTTGGCGTGGATCCGCAGGGGCGGGATGGCGTCGGGATCGGTCTCGGCGCCGCACGCCGTGAGCGTGCTCGCCGCGGCGGCGAGCGAGCCCGCCCCGAGCAGCACGCTGCGGCGTCCGGGCCGCAGGGCGGGTCCGGGACCTTCGGGAGTGGTGGTCATGATGCGCTCCTCTGCATGCCGGGGTCTGCGGGTTCGGTGCGCTCGATGGCAGGAGGCGACGGCGAGGCGGCGAGGATCTCCTCGAGCGACCCGTGATCGTCGATGCCCTCGCGGAGGGCGGAGGATCCCCACAGGAGGTCGATGAACGGCACACGGCCGGGATGCGGGGCGCGCCAGAGCGCGCCCGTGGGGGTGAGGTCGCGCATCACCGAGAGCACGGCGTGGGCGAGGCGCAGGGGGTCGAAGCGCGCCTGCGGGTCCGCGACGAGGCGGACGGGGTCCTCGGCGAGGTGCAGCTGGGCGCCGACCACGCGCTGTCCTGCGTGGTCGCCGGAGGTCGGCACGTAGACCGCCTCGCGGACGATCACGCCGTCGGGCGACAGCTCGCGCAGACGGTGGGCGAACTCCGGCCCCGCCCAGGGGGCGCCCAGCAGCTCGAAGGGCAGCGTCGTGCCCCTCCCCTCGTTCCAGGTGGTGCCCTCGACCAGGCCCGTGCCCGGGTACAGGGCGACGGTCGAGCGGGTGGGCATGTTCGGCGAGGTGGGGACCCAGGGCGCCGCGCCGTCGGCGATCGGGGCGGGGACGACGGTCAGGTCGAGGTCCCCGTCCAGGTCGTGTCGGGCGAGATGGCGGGCGAGGTCACCGAGCCGCGCCCCGTGCCGCAGCGGCACGTCGTGACGTCCGACGAAGCTCGCGGCCTCGGCGGCGACTCCCGGCCCCAGGGCGGTCGCGGGCAGCGGTGCGGGGCGGTCGAGCACGATCACGGGAAGCCCGAGCCGCGCGCACGAGGCCATCGCGTCGGACATCGACCACAGGTAGGTGTAGAAGCGGCAGCCGATGTCCTGGAGGTCCACCAGCAGGGAGCCCGCGCCGCTGCCGGCGATGAGGCGGTCGAGGTCGGTGCCGCTGATCCCGTACGAGGAGCGCACCGGGACCCCGGTGGCGAGGTCGACGGTCTCGGTGCCGCCGGCGCCGGCCTGGCCCGTGCCCCAGTACCCGTGCTCGGGGGCCAGGAGCGCGTGCGGCCGGTGGCCTGCCTCCACGAGGGCGTCGATCCCCCGTCGCAGGTCCGCGGTCACGGCGGCCTCGTGCGTGAGCAGGAGAGGGCGGGGGGCGTCGAGGAGGACCTGTCCGTCGAGGATCGTGTCGAGTCCCGACACATGGTGTGATGGAGGCGACATCCAACGACACTATCGGGACTCCCGGCCGATCACCAGCCGATGCCCGATTCCTCCCCGATGTACCGGGGGAGGCTGTGACCATGCCTGTTCCTCGGTGCGACGAGGCCGAGCGACGGTCGGCGCGGGGTGGTGCGCTCCCGGCGCACGAGCTCCGGATCGCCCATCCGGCCCGGTGCGCACCGCACGCCGGGCCGGATCGGGTCGCGGATCAGTCCCGCGGGAGGGTGATCTCGTCCCCGTACACGGCGTGGATCGCGCCGGTGATCGCGTCGACCGTCCCGGCGTCCTCGCGGGCCCGCTGCTCGACCGCGGCGGCCACGGCCTTGGTGACCTTCTCGTTGAACACCGAGGGGACGATGTAGGTCGGGTTCAGCTCCTCGTCGCTGACCACGGCCGCCAGCGCCTCCGCGGCGGCCAGCAGCATCCGGTCGTTGACGTCGGTCGCGTGGGCGTCCAGCAGTCCGCGGAACACGCCCGGGAAAGCCAGCACGTTGTTGATCTGGTTGGCGAAGTCGCTGCGGCCGGTCGCGACGACCTCGGCGTGGCGCGCGGCCTCGGCGGGGTCGATCTCCGGGGTGGGGTTGGCCATCGCGAAGACCACCGAGCGGTCGGCCATCGTGGCGACGTCCTCGCCCCCCAGGATGTTCCCTGCCGAGACGCCGATGAACACGTCGGCGTCCTGGATCGCGTCGCGCAGGGTGCCGGTGATACCACGCGGGTTGGTGACCTCGGCGATCCACGGCAGGCGACCCGTCAGGCCCGGACGGTCCTCGTGGACGATCCCGTCGATGTCGGTGACCACGACGTCCCGGGCGCCCGCAGCGCGCAGCAGGCGCAGGATCGCGGTGCCCGCGGCGCCCGCCCCCGACAGCACGATCCGCACCTCGCCGATCTTCTTGTCCACGACCCGCAGGGCGTTGCGCAGCGCGGCGACGACGACGATCGCGGTGCCGTGCTGGTCGTCGTGGAACACGGGGATGTCCAGCTCCTTGCGGAGGCGGTCCTCGATCTCGAAGCAGCGCGGCGCCGAGATGTCCTCGAGGTTGATGCCCGCGAAGACGGGGGCGATCGCCTTGACGTGGGAGACGATGTCGTCGACCGAGTGGGCGTCCAGGCAGATCGGGAACGCATCGATGTTCGCGAAGCGCTTGAACAGCGCCGCCTTGCCCTCCATGACCGGCATCGCGGCCAGCGGGCCCAGGTCGCCGAGGCCCAGGATGGCCGAGCCGTCGGAGACGACGGCCACCGTGTTGCGCTTGATCGTCAGGCGCCGCGCGTCCTCGGGGTGCTCGGCGATCGCCTTGACCACCCGGGCCACGCCCGGGGTGTAGACCATCGAGAGGTCGTCGCGGTGGCGGATCGGCACCTTGGACTCGACGGTGAGCTTGCCGCCCAGGTGCGCGAGGAACGTGCGGTCCGAGACCTTGCCCAGCTCGACGTCGGGCAGCGCGCTGAGCGCGTCGACGATCTCGCGGGCGTGCTCGTTGCCCGCGGTCATCACGGTGACATCGGCGCGCATGCGCTGGGGACCGGAGGCGGAGACGTCGAGGGCGGTCACGGAGCCGCCGTGCTCCTCGATGCATCCGGTGATCTCGCTGACCGCGGCCGAGTGCGCGGCGAACTCGAGGCGGACGGTGATGGAGTAGCTGACGGAGGGAGCGGGAGTCATGGCTCACATGGTAGCCAGCGCGTCACCCGCCGACCGGCCATCCGACCCGGGGGGGCGGGAGCGCGCCCGCTCCGGGGTCGCGGTGCGCGCCGTGCGACCCCGGAGCGCGGCGGGCTCAGCCGTGGAACGGCGCGACGTCCCCGTGCGCCATGAGCAGGGCGGTGGCCTCCTCGGCGTGCGCCTGGTAGCGATCGGGGTAGGCCGAGCGCTGGACCTTCTGGGCGGCATCCCCGACGGAGAGGTCCAGGTACCCGGGGGCGTAGTCCTGCAGGCCCGGGTTCGGGGTGTGGTCGGACACGCCGTAGTACGCACGAGCGGCGAGGAGCTTGTCCCGGACCTGCTCGGAGGTGCCCCAGCCCACGCTGGTCTGCTGCTGGAAGAGCCCGCCGGAGGTGCCGTCGGTGATCTCGTACCGGTTGTAGAGCCAGGACTCCACGATCGCGGCGGCGAGGGCGGACACGATCCCGTGATCGGCGATCCGGTGCGCGCGTCCGACGGCGATGATCAGACGGGCGTTGGCCACCTGGGTCTCGGTCGGTGCGGCAGGGTCCCATCCCCGGAGATCCTCACGGGCGGTGCGGAAGGCGGGTGAGAAGTCGTCGGCGGCGGAGGCGGGAGCTGCGATCCCGATCCCGACCAGGCCGACGGCCGATGCCGCGAGGAGGTGGCGCCGGGTCAGGCGGGGGCGGTCGGTGTGCGGATGGGCGATGGTCATCGTGCGTCCTTCCGATCGGCGCCGCGGCACGTGGGCGCTCGGCGCTCTGTCTCGTGCGCACCTGCTGCCCCACGGGGCATCCGAGGGCTCGTCCGCTTCCCCACGGGAGCTCGGCGTCGGTACGGCCCGCCCGTCCTGAAGGCAGGGCCCGAGTCCCCGGACCGGCTCGACACAGGGTCCCTGTGCGGCGGCCCGGCGGCGCTCGGCACCCCCACGACGGTACCGACGTGCGCGCAGGCCTCAACCTGTGCCCGCATCCTTTGCCCAGGCTTTAGGTCCGCACCGGGAGGAACACGGAGGAAACGGGACGACCCTCCGGCTCAGAGCGCGGCGATGGCCTTGCGGATCCGCTGCGCAGAGACGCTCTGCCGCGTCCCCAGGCCCTGGGCGAACAGGCTCACCCGCAGCTCCTCGAGCATCCAGTCGATCTCCCGCACCGCCGGCTCGGTGCGGCGCGAGGCGGGCATGGCGTCGCGGGTGCGGTGCCACAGCTGGGTGAGGTCGGTGACCTCCCAGGCCGAGCGGGCGTCCCGCGCCGGATCGTCGGGGAGCCGCTGCAGGCGCACCTCGTCGGCCTTGAGGTAGCGCTCGAGGTCCCCGAGGTGGTCGACGCCCGTGCGGGAGATGAAGCCCGCGCTCACGAGGGCGTCCGCATGATCGCGGATGGCCGTCAGACGATCCAGGATCGACAGGGACGACACCCGCGACAGCGACCGTTCGAGCCGTGCCCGCACGGCGAGCGCGGCGGCAGCGTCCCGCACCGCGGCGGCGGCGGCGTCCCGATGCCCGGCGCGCACGCGGTCCAGGACCGCGGTGTACGCCTCCGGAGTGCGCACCGAGGCGAGATCGGGGCCGGCCAGGTGGGCGGTCGCGGCTCGCGAGGCATCGGCCAGCAGCGCCGCGGTGCTGGGATACGTCGAGGAGGCGATCGCGAGCTTCGTGGGTCCCGGCAGGGCGTTCAGCACATCGGCGAGGCGCGCACCGATCTCGCGGTCGGCGAGCGCGAGGACGCCGTCGGCGTGCGCGGCGCGGGCCTCGCGCTCGCTCGGGAGCACCTGCAGGTCGACGCGCTCGAGGACCCCCGCCGGATCGCGTCGCGCCACGAGCGCCGGGTAGCCGGTGACGGTGAGCCCGTGCGCCGAGGAGTCGTGGCGAGTGGGCACGCCCTCGGCGGGGAAGGCGCGGACGTCGCGTCGCGCGAGGTCGTCGGCCTGGTCGGAGACGGTCGTCTCGACCCGTTTGCGCAGGCGCTGCTGGAGCGCCGCGAGGTCGTCGCCGCGCCCGATCTCGCGGCCGTCCCCGTCGATCACCCGCAGGTGCATGCGCAGGTGTGCCGGGAGGGATCCCGGTGAGAACTCGGCGCCGTACAGCGGGAGGTCGTCGGGGACGTCGGGCAGGCCCACGAGCTCGTCGGCGACGGCCTCGACGAACGCCTCCTCGGTGTCGGTGTCCTCGTCGTGGAGGATCGCGGCGACGGCCTTGGCGCGCTCGGGCGCCGGGACGAGGTGCCGGCGCACCGGCTTGGGCAGAGAGCGGATCAGCTCGGTCACGAGCTCGGCGCGCAGGCCCGGCACGAGCCAGTCGAAGCCGCGTGGGCTCACCCGGTTCAGGACCGCGAGCGGGATGGTCACCGTCACGCCGTCGGCGGGCCGCGGGTCCTGCGCCCGGCTCCCCGAGCCCTGGCCCCGTGATGCACCGGCGGCCCTGCCCTGCCCCGGACCCCGACCATGCCCCTGGCCCTGGCCGGACACGACTCCCCCTCCGGCCCCGCCACCGGCGGACGGCTGCGCCGTGCCGCTGCCACTGCCGCTGCCGGGCGCGAAGGCATAGGTCAGCGGCAGCACGAGGTCCCCCTGGACCCACACGTCGGGGAACTCCCGGGCGAGCTGCTCCTCGTCGGCGCCCTCGGGGTCTGCCAGGAGGTCCTTCTCGGTGAGGGTGAGGAGATCGGGCGTCTCGTGGCGCTGGGTCTTCCACCAGGTATCGAAGTGGCGGCCCGAGACGACGCTCGTTGGGATCCGCTCGTCGTAGAAGCCGAACAGCGCGTCATCGCTGACCAGCAGGTCGCGCCGACGAGTCTTGGCCTCGAGCTCCTCGAGCTCGGCGATCAGCGCCCGGTTGTCGCGGAAGAAGTGGTGGCGGGTGCGCCAGTCCCCCTCGACGAGCGCCTTCTGCAGGAAGATCTCGCGGGAGTCCTCGGGATCGATCCGGCCGTAGCCCACGACGCGGTCGGCGACGATCGGCACGCCGTACAGCGTGACCTTCTCGTGGGCCATCGCGGAGGCCTGCTTGGAGGACCAGTGCGGCGCCGAGTAGCTCCGCTTGAGCACGTGCGCGCCGATCTCCTCGATCCACGCCGGGTCCAGGCGTGCCGCCGTGCGACCCCAGAGCCGGGAGGTCTCCACGAGCTCGGCGGCCATGACGTAGTCGGGCCGCTTCTTGGCCAGCGCCGAACCGGGCCACAGCGTGAAGCGGGCACCTCGTGCGCCGGCGTACTCGCGGGAGCGGTCGTCGTGCAGCCCCACATGGCTGAGCAGTCCTGCCAGCAGCGCCTGATGGATGGCAGCCGGGGAGGCGGGGTTCTGGCTCGCGCGCAGCCCTGCGTCCTTGGCCATGTCCCGCAGCTGGGCGTGCAGGTCCCACCATTCGCGGATCCGCAGGTAGTGCAGGTACTCCCCGCGCACCTCCCGCCGGAACGCCGAGGAGGAGAGCTCGTCGCGACGATCCTTCAGGTGGGTCCACAGGTTCCACAGGGTGAGGAAGTCGCTCGTCTCGTCCTCGAAGCGCCTGTGCTTCTCCTTGGCCTGCTGCTCGGCGCCGAGCGGCCGCTCGCGGGGGTCCTGGATCGACAGGGCGGCGACGATCACGAGCACCTCGCGCAGCGCGCCGAGGCGATCGGCCTCGATGAGCATGCGGGCCATCCGCGGGTCCAGCGGGAAGCGGGCCAGGGTGCGGCCGATGTCGGTGAGCACCCTCCCGCCCGGCGCGGAGGCCTCGGCGCGGATGGCGCCGAGCTCCTCGAGCAGGCGCACGCCGTCGGTGATCGCCCGGGTGGCCGGGGCCTCGAGGAAGGGGAAGGACTCGACGTCCCCGAGCCCGAGGGCCGTCATCTGCAGGACGACGGAGGCCAGGGAGGTGCGCAGGATCTCCGGCTCGGTGAACTCGGGGCGACTCGCGAAGTCCTCCTCGGAGTAGAGGCGGACCGCGATGCCGGGGTGGGTACGGCCGGAGCGCCCGGAGCGCTGGTTCGCGCTGGCCCGCGAGATCGCTTCGATGGGCAGGCGCTGGACGCGGGTGCGCTGGGAGTACCGGGAGATCCGCGCGAGTCCCGCGTCGATGACGTAGGTGATGCCGGGGACGGTCAGCGAGGTCTCGGCGACGTTCGTGGACAGGATGATCCGGCGGGCGGAGCCCTGGGGCGGCGGGGAGAAGATCCGCTGCTGGTCGGCGGCCGAGAGCCGTCCGAACAGCGGCAGCACCTCGGTGTCGCGCGCCGCGCGGCCGCCGCGGTGCAGGTGCGCGGTCAGCGCGTCGCCGATCTCGCGGATCTCCCGCTCCCCGGGCAGGAACACGAGCATGTCCCCGGGGCCCTCCCCGGAGAGCTCGTCGACGGCGTCGGTGACGGCCTGGGTGAGGTCGCGCTCGACCGAGTGGATGTCCTCGAGCTCGTCGTCCTCGTCGACCTCGGGCTCGAGCACGAGCGGTCGATAGCGGATCTCGACCGGATACGTGCGTCCGGAGACCTCGATGATCGGGGCGGGACGCTCGGTGCCGTCAGGGAGGCGGGTCGCGAAGTGCTCGGCGAAGCGCTCGGGGTCGATGGTCGCCGAGGTGATGACGACCTTGAGGTCGGGGCGCTGCGGAAGGATCTCCTTGAGGTACCCGAGGATCACGTCGATGTTCAACGAGCGCTCGTGGGCCTCGTCGATGATGATCGCGTCGTAGCGCCGCAGCAGGCGGTCGTGCCCGATCTCCGCCAGCAGGATGCCGTCGGTCATGAGCTTGAGCCGGGTGCCGCGGGAGGTCTCCTTGGTGAACCGCACCTGGTAGCCCACCCGGCCCTCGCCGAGCCGCTCCCCCAGCTCGCTCGCGATCCGCTGAGCCACCGACCTCGCTGCGATCCGTCTCGGCTGGGTGTGGCCGATCAGGTGGCCAGGTCCGCCGTACCCCAGCTCCAGCAGCATCTTGGGCAGCTGGGTGGTCTTGCCCGAGCCGGTCTCGCCGGCGACGATCACGACCTGGTTCTCGCGGACCGCCTCCTCGATCTCCTCGCGCGCGGCGGAGACCGGCAGGTCCGCCGGGAAGGTGATCGGGGTCGAGGGCGCGGGGTCGGTCTCGGGGCGCTCGCTCATGACGGACCATGCTAGGCGGTCCTTCCCTGTCGCGACGATCCGATTCCCGGCCCGCGGTCCGCGCCGAGGCCCCGCCGCGGGCCCCGTGCCCGCAATGCTCTCTTCCCGCGCTCTGCCCCGGCGCATACTGGGGGCCATGAGCGAGCCCGTCACCGTGCAGATCTCCCGCACCGTGGATCCCGAGGCGATCGACGAGATGGAGGCCTGGGTGGCCGACGGCCAGCGCCTGGCCTCGATGCACGACGGCTACCTCGGGTCCGGCTGGGTGCGCAACGACCCCACCTCGACCCTCTGGCTGGTGCTGTACCGCTTCGCCGATGCGGAGCAGCTCGAGCGCTGGGAGACCTCCGAGGCGCGACGGACCTGGCTGGAGTCCTTCGCCGACCACGTCCAGCTGGTGCGGTCCGAGCGACGCACGGGGATCGAGGGCTGGTTCGACACCCCCGCCTTCGAACAGGCCGCGGCCGACGACCCGGCGCCCGCACGGTGGAAGCAGATGATCGTCATCTTCACGGGCTTCTTCCCGATGAGCCTGCTGGGCAACGTCGTCGTCTCCCACCTCGTGCCCCACTGGCCGATCATCGCCCGCGTGCTGCTCGTGACCGTCCTGGTGATGCCGCTCATGGTCTACCTCGTGCTGCCGGCCGTGACCGCGCTCTGCTCCCCGTTCCTCACGGGTCGCCCGCGCGCACCCCGCGGAGAGACCTCCGACACATAGGATCGACTCCGCCACATCTCATCGACGAGGGACCGAGGACCGGATGACCGGCAGCATGCTCGCACTGCGCAAGACGGCCCCGGGGCCCGGACTGGAGCTCGTGCACCTCCCGGTCCCCGAGCCTGGACCTCTCGACGTCCGCATCCGGGTGCTGCGCACCGGCATCTGCGGCACCGACCTGCACATCCAGACATGGGATGACTCGGCGCGGGCCATGTGCGACACCGTGCCCTTCACCCCGGGCCACGAGTTCTACGGCGAGGTCGACGCGGTGGGCTCGGACGTGCCCGAGGTGCGGATCGGCGACCGGGTCTCCGGGGAGGGCCACGTCGTGTGCGGGACGTGTCGCAACTGCCGTGCGGGCCGCCGCCAGATGTGCATCCGCTCGCGCAGCGTGGGGGTGCAGCGCGACGGCGCCTTCGCGGAGCACGTCGTGATCCCCCACGTCAACGCCTGGGTGCACGAGAGCCAGGGGCGCACCGACGTGATCTCCCCCGAGCTCGGCGCCGTCTTCGACCCGCTGGGCAACGCCGTCCACACGGCGCTGCGCTTCCCGCTCGTCGGGGAGGACGTCGTGGTCACCGGGGCCGGCCCCATCGGGCTCATGGCCACGGCCGTGGCCCGGCACGCCGGGGCCCGGTTCATCGCCGTCACCGACATCGCACCGCATCGTCTGCAGATGGCCGTGGCGGCCGGCGCGGACCTGGCCGTCGACGTGACCCGCACCGACCTGCGCACGGCCCAGGCCGAACTTGGCATGCGCGAGGGCTTCGACGTGGGCCTCGAGATCTCCGGACAGGCCAGCGCCCTGCAGGAGATGATCGAGAACATGAACCACGGAGGTCGGATCGCCCTGCTCGGGCTCCCCTCCCGGCGCTTCGACATCGACTGGACCACGGTCATCACGCACATGCTGACCCTGCAGGGCATCTACGGACGCGAGATGTACGAGACGTGGAACGCCATGAGCGCGCTCATGACCACCAGCGCTCAGCTGCGCGAGACGGTGCTGGCGACGGTGACCGACGTGCTGCCCGCGACCTCCTGGGCCCAGGGGTTCGAGATCGCCCGATCGGGCAGCGGAGGCAAGGTCGTGCTGGACTGGAGCACCGTCTGACGCACGCGGAGCCCATCGTCCGCCCCGATCCGTCGTACCCGCCCCACCGCGCGGCACCGTTCCGAGCCCGATCCGGTTTCCGTTCCCGCACCCGCACCCGCACCCGCACCCGCACCCGCACCCGAGGAGCAGCATCACCATGGACACGACCCTCCGCCAGGAGCTGGCGGCCGAGCTCGACGCGATCCGCGCGGCCGGCACCTTCAAGGCCGAACGCACCATCTCCACCCCGCAGTCCGCGCACGTCCGCGCGGCGCTGGGCTCCGCGGCGCCCACCGAGGTCCTGAACTTCTGCGCCAACAACTACCTGGGCCTGGCCGACCACCCCGAGATCATCGCCGCTGCGCACCGGGCGCTGGACGAGCGGGGCTTCGGGATGGCCAGCGTCCGGTTCATCTGCGGAACGCAGGATCTGCACCTGGCCCTCGAGGACGCGGTGAGCTCCTTCCTGGGCACCGAGGCCACGATCCTGTTCTCCTCGTGCTTCGACGCCAATGGCGGCGTGTTCGAGTCGCTCCTGGGGCGCGAGGACGCGATCGTCTCGGACGCGTTGAACCACGCCTCGCTCATCGACGGGATCCGGCTGTGCAAGGCCGCCCGCTACCGCTACGCCAATGGCGACCTCTCGGATCTGCGCACGCAGCTGGAGGCGGCCTCCGGCGCACGACGCACCGTGATCGTCACCGACGGCGTCTTCTCGATGGACGGCTACCTGGCGCCGCTGCCGGGCATCTGCGACCTCGCCGACGAGTACGGTGCCCTGGTGCTGGTGGACGACTCGCACGCGGTCGGGTTCATGGGCGCCACGGGAGCCGGGACCCCGGAGCACTTCGGGGTCGCGGACCGCATCGACCTCTACACGGGGACCTTCGGCAAGGCGCTCGGCGGGGCGAGCGGCGGCTACGTCTCGGGCCGCCGCGAGATCGTGGACCTGCTGCGCCAGCGGGCACGGCCCTACCTGTTCTCCAACTCCCTGGCACCGTCGATCGTCGCCGCGACCCTCACGGCGCTGCGACTGGTCGCCGACAGCGCCGAGCTGCGCGCGACGCTGTTCCGCAACGCCGAGCTGTTCCGTCGCCGCATGACCGAGGAGAGCTTCGAGCTGCTGCCCGGTGAGCACGCCATCGTCCCGGTGATGTTCGGCGACGCGGCGCTGGCCGGACGTGTGGCCGATGCGATGCTCGAGGAGGGCGTATACGTCACGGCGTTCTCCTACCCGGTCGTGCCCGAGGGGCGGGCGCGGATCAGGGTGCAGCTCTCCGCGGCGCATTCGGCCGAGGACGTCGAGGCGGCGGTCGGCGCCTTCGTCGCGGCCCGCGAGAGCGTGGCCGCGAGCTCCTGAGCCGGGTGGAGGGCCGGGCCCTCAGAGGAAGCGCAGGTGCGCGTCCGCGATGTCGCCGTAGGGCGATCCGAGGGGGTATGCGGTCAGCAGCGCGATCGCATAGCGGACCGACCAGGCGCGGCCCCGCGCGACCGTCGCACGGCGGACGGCCGGGTCGTCGTGGCCGTCCCAGCAGCATCGTCCGAAGTACTCCTCGAGCACCTCGTCCCCGCCGCGGTACAGCAGCAGGCCGCCGATGTCCCCCGCGGGATCCCCCGCGGTCGTGTCGCCGAAGTCGATGAGGGCGGGCAGGCCGCGGTCGTCGGCCAGCACCACGTTGCCCGGGTGCGGATCTCCGTGCAGGAGCACGGCGGGCCCGTTCCAGAGCGGCGCCGCGAGGCCCTCGTCCCAGACCGCCAGCACGCGCTCCTCGAGCCGGCGCGGCAGCTCGATCCGCTCGACGTCCGCCCGGACACGGGCATCGATCCGGGCCAGATGCACGCCGCGCAGCGCGCTGCGGGTGAGGCCCTCGGGTGCGGGACGATGCAGGCGGGCGAGCATCCGCGCCAGGTACGGGGCGATCCGCTGAAGCTCTGCGGGGCCGCCGAGCGCGGCCATCCGGCCGGGGAACCAGGGCTGCAGCACCGCCGCGCGGCGTGAGGCCAGGATCGTCGGCACGCGCATCGGCAGCTCGTCCGGGGCGGCCGCGAGCGCGCGGAGGACGTGCACCTCGCGGTCCAGCAGCTCGATCGCGCTCGTCCGGCGCGCCACCCGGAGTGCGAGCGCCGTGCCGTCGGCCAGCGACCCGACGTCCCAGATGGTGTTGTCCCATCCCTCGCCGATCAGCATCGGGGAGGGGGACCATGCGACGTGCGCGAGGGTCACGCCCGGCTCGGGCAGGAGCGTCATGCGGAGCCGCTCGACCTCGTCGGCGTCGACGTCGCGGTCGGCCACGGGGAGCGCCACGGGTACGGTCGTGCGGGTCTCGGCGGTCACACCGTCACGCTAACCGGGCCCTGCGCCCCTGCCGAGACCTCGCCGTGGCACACCGTGTCCGGCACGACGATCCCGCAGGTCAGGGGGCCTGAGTGTCAGGTATCTCGCATCCGTCCGGATGGTCGGTCCGCGGGGCGGGGAGACGGGGCCCACACCGGGACCCGTCGATCTCAGCGCTCGCGCGGATCGACCTGCAGGGGGTAGTCGCCCTCGGCCTCGATGCGGGCGTTGAGCTCGCGCAGGTACTCGTCCTGGTCGAAATCGAGCGGCACCTCGCGGCCCGTCCACGCGGAGAGGTGGATCGCGTTGGCCAGACGCACGCCCTGGATGCCGTCGGTGCCCGGTGCCAGCAGCGGCGTGCCGTCGAGGATGTTCAGCGCGAAGTTCTCGAGCACGCCGGCGTGCTGTCCGCCCCACGCCGGGGCGGGGCCCACCTCGACCTGTTCGGTGGTGACGTGATCCTGGAGACTCCCGGCCTCGCCCTGCATGAGCCGGCGCGCGCCCTCGACGTCGTAGGAGTCGCTGATCGCCTTCTCGTCGTCGTCGTAGCGGTGCAGCGTGGCCGTCGCGGACTTCTCGACGACGATCTTGCCGCGCGTCCCCTGGATCTCGAGGCGGTCGGTGCCCACGAGGTCGTGGGTGGCGGTCACGAGCACGCCGGTGCGGCCGTCGCCGTAGTCCGCGAGTGCGGTGACGTCGTCCTCGACCGCGATGTCGCGCCGCGATCCGAAGCCAGCCTTGGCGAACACGGACCGCGGCACGCCGCAGATCCACTGCCACAGGTCCAGCTGATGGGGTGCCTGGTTCACGAGCACGCCGCCGCCCTCGCCGCCCCAGGTGGCCCGCCAGGCGGACTGGTCGTAGTAGCCCTGGGGGCGCCACCAGGTGGTGATGATCCAGGTCGAGCGCAGCACCTCACCGATCTCCCCACCGGTCACGAGCTCGTGGATGCGGCGGAACAGGGGGTTGTTGCGCTGGTTGAACATGATGGCGAAGGGGACCTCGGGATGGGCCAGCGCGACCGCGTTGAGGTGCTCGACCTGGGCGGTGTGCACCGCGGCGGGCTTCTCGACGAGGGTGGGCACGCCGCGCTCGATCGCGGCGATCGCGACCGCCGGATGGTCGTAGTGCGGGACGCAGGTGACCACGGCGTCGGCGTCCCCGGAGTCCAGGAGCGCGTCGAGGTCCGCGTGCAGCGGGATCCCCGGGTACGCCTCGCGGGCGCGGTCGAGCGCGGCGGGATCGGTGTCGCAGATCGCCCCGATGCGCAGATGGGGGGCCTTGCCGCCGGCGATGATGCGGGCGTACGCGGAGCCCTGGTTGCCGAAGCCCACGATGCCCAGGGCGACGGTGCGGCCGTCGCCGGTCGCGGCCTCCTGAGCCCCCTCGGGAGCAGGTGTCGCGGAGGTGTCGGTCGGGCGCTCGGAGGTGGACATCGGCGTGATCGCTCCCTGGGTCGCGGAGGTGTCCCCCACGGGGCACCGGGACCCCTCGATGCTCCCCTCAGCTGCGGACGGCGCGAGCGGCCTTGCCGGGGATTGCCACGCGGGCGCAAGCCACGGCAACCGGCGTCCTCGCAGGCGGCGGCCGACTAGCGTGGCTCCCCCGGACGCGTCCGCGCGTCGAGGACCATCTCCTGGAGGACCCCCATGGCCCGCATCGGCATCCAGCTCATGATGCTCAAGGATCACGTCGCCGAGCAGGGGGTGACGCCAGTGCTGACCCGGGTTCGCGACCTGGGCTTCCACACGGTGGAGGTCTCGCAGATCCCCATGACCGAGGACAACGTCGTGAGCCTCGAGCGGGCGCGCGAGGACCTGGGCATCCGGTACGCGGCGATCTCGGGCAGCATCGCCCGCACCTCGAGCGCCTACGGGCTGCGCGAGGACCTCGACGAGCACATCGCCCACGCCCGGCGCCTGGGCACGGACAAGATCCGCATCGGGATCATGCCGCTGTCGGCCCTGCGCGACGAGGAGTCCTTCCGTGCCTTCACCCGCGAGGTCGACGACCTCGCGCGGCGCGCGGCCGATCAGGGCATCTCGCTGAGCTACCACAATCACCACATCGAGTTCGCCAAGGTCGACGGCACCACGATCCTCGACCGGATCCGCGAGCAGGCCCCGCACCTGCGCTTCGAGATCGACTGCCACTGGGTGACCCGGGGCGGGTACGACGCGGAGCGGACCCTCAAGGCCTTCGACGGGGTCCTGGACCTCGTGCACCTCAAGGACTTCCGGATCGCCCCGGTGCCGCTCGGGGTCCTGGACGGCACCGAGGACCTCCTGGAGTTCTGGGAGCGCTCGATCGTCCAGTTCGCGGAGGTCGGCCAGGGCAACCTCGACTGGAGGCCGGTCATCGAGCAGGGCATCGCCTCCGGCGCCTCGGACCTGCTCATCGAGCAGGACCGCACCTACGGCCGGGACATCTACGACTCCCTCGCGATCAGCCGGGAACACCTCGTCGAACTCGGCTACCGCGACCTCATCGAGGCCTGAGCGGGCCGGTGCCGCGCCCGGTCACGCGACGGCCGAGAGGTCGCCGACCCGGATGCGGTGCGCGAGGGTCTCCGCCGGACGGCGGGGCGGCAGGGGGTTGGCCGCGAGCATGCACCGGACGGAGCCCCCGGCCGATTCGATCGTGGGCACCTCGGCCACCAGCAGGTGCACGGAGCGCTGGAGGTCGCGGACCTGCTCGGGACGCAGCGCGGCCCGGGCGGTCGCCGACATCGCGAGCACGGGTCCCCCGGTGCCGTGCAGCTCGAGGCAGTTGCCCGCGAAGGCGTGCACCTGGGCCTCGTCGAGCTCGACCACCGTGCGTCCGGGAGCGCGCAGCGCATCGAGCACGTGGGCCCGCACCTGCACGTCGCGGATCATCGGGCTGCCGACGAGGGCCGTGGTCGCCCCCACGGACATCAGCACGTTCGTGTGGTAGATCGGGACGCCCGTCGCGTCGACGGCGTCGAACACCGTGGGCGTGTAGCCGATCTCGGCGCACACCTCGGCCAGCACGCGCGCCGAGAGCCGCCGCGAGCGGCAGCCGAAGGCGATCCGGCGCCGGTGGTCCAGGACCATCGCCCCGGTGCCCTCGAGGTAGTCCCCGTCCCGCTCCTCGAGGGAGTGGTCGAGCACGCGGCGCACCCAGAACCGTGTCTGCAGGTCCTCGATGATGTCGCATCGCCGCTCGGCCCGGCGGTTCTCCGCGCACATCGGGTACAGCACGAGCGTCCCGTCGGCGTGCATCGACAGCCAGTTGTTGGGGAACACGCTGTCGGGGGTCAGCGCCCCGTGGTCCTCGTGCAGCGTCACGTCGATCCCCCGCTCCTGGAGAGCCTCGGCCAGACGGCTCACCTCGTCGCGCGCCCGCCGCGCGACCTCACGGGCGCCGAGCGCCGGGCGCGACTGGAAGGCGTTGTCCTCCGCCGTCACGGGATTGGGCGCAAAGGCGTGCGGGCGCACCATGAGGACGCGTCCGGGGGTCAGGTCGCTCATCGTGCCGGGACCGGTCGCCGGCTCGCAACGAGGGAGAACAGGTCGCGCGGATCCTCGGGCTCGGCGACGAGGTCGATCTCCTGGCAGAGGTCGGTGCCCGCGGTCGCCTCCCGGGCACAGCGCAGGGCCGAGAAGTCCGCGATCGCGAAGCCCACCGAGTCGAACACGGTGATCTCCTCCGCGCCGCGCCGCCCGGGCTCCTGACCGGCGACGATCCGCCATAGCTCCTCGATCTCGAAGTCGGCAGGACGCTGCTGGATCTCGCCCTCGACGCGCGTCTGGGGCGGGTGCTCGACGATCACGCGCGCGCGGTCCAGGATCAGCGGGTCGAGCTCGGTCTTGCCCGGGCAGTCGCCGCCGACGGCGTTGACGTGCATGCCGGGTCGCACGTCGGCATCCCGCAGGACGTGGTTCCTGGCCTTGTCGGCGGTGCAGGTGGTGATGACGTCGGCGCCGAGGGCCGCCTCGGACGCGGAGCCGCACTCGGTGACCTCGAAGTCGAGCGGTTCGAGGTTGCGCCGCAGCTTGCGGATCGCACCCGGGTCGGTGTCGAACACCCGCAGCTCCCGGATCCCCAGCGCGCCGCGGAACCCGAGGGCCTGGAACTCGGACTGGGAGCCGGCTCCGATCATGGCCATCACCCGCGCATCGGGCCGCGCGAGGGCGCGGGCGGCGAGGGCCGACATCGCCGCGGTGCGCAGCGCCGTCAGCAGGGTCATCTCGGCCAGCAGCACCGGGTAGCCGGTGTCGACGTCGGCGAGCACGCCGAAGGCGGTGACGGTCTGCAGACCGCGCGCCGGGTTGCCAGGGTGCCCGTTGACGTACTTGAACGCGTACTGCTCGCCGTCGGAGGTGGGCATCAGCTCGATCACCCCCACGGCGGAGTGGGTCGCGATCCGGGGCACGAGGTCGAAGCTCGGCCACCGGCGCAGGTCGGCGTCGAGGTGCTGGGTCATGCGCGCGAGGATCGCCGGGATGCCGTCGCGGCGGATCCAGCGCGCGGTGCTCGCGACGTCCAGGAACTGGGTCATGTCGTCATCTCCCGAGGTCGGGGACCGTGGTCCCGGGGCGGGTCGGTCGACGGCGCCCCTATGGTGCCGCGAACGCTACTCCGGACATCGTGCTCCCGGAAGACGCGAGATGATCACGTTCTGATCGTCTCTGATGCATTTTGTGCGACGTCATGTAGCGTTCCGCGCATGGCTGATCTGTCCGATCTCGACCGACGTCTCCTTTCGGCGCTCCGCGCGGACGGCCGCGAGCCGGTCAGCGTCCTCGCGGAGCGGCTGGGGGTCTCGCGCGCCACCGTCACCCGGCGCATGGAGTCCCTCGCCGCCCAGGGCGTCATCGTCGGCTACACCGTGCGGGTGCGCGACGGCGAGGAGGTCGACCGCGTGCGGGCGATCTCCTGCATCGCCGTCGCCGGCCGCACGACGGACCAGATGATCCGCGAGCTGCGCGGCTTCCCGGAGATCCAGTCGTTGCACGCGACGAACGGACGCTGGGATCTCATCGCCGAGGTGTCCTGCTCGGACCTCGTCTCCTTCGACGCGCTGCTGCGGCGCCTGCGCGGGACGCCGGGGGTCGTGGGCAGCGAGACCAGTCTGCTGCTGAGCTCGGTGGTGCGGTGACGGAAGCGCCCGGGCGCGCCCCGTCGCTCGTCGACCTCGTGGTCGGTTCCGTGCTCGCGCTCCTCGGCTCCGTGATCCGCGCGCGGGATCCGCACTCGCGCCTCGAGGACCTCCGGCGCCGACCCGTGATCGAGGCGGCCGAGGTCGCGACAGGGATGACGAAGGCCCCCTCCCCCGCGCATCAGCGCAGGTGAGGGGGCCTTGTGGTGGTACACATCGAGTGGAGACGGCGGGAATCGAACCCGCGTCCGATAGTGCTGAGCGAGGGCTTCTCCGGGCGCAGTCCGCGAAAGGCGTGTTCTCAGTCCCGACGTTCACACGGACGCGTCGTCGACGGACTCAGTCACTCTGAGGTGTTCATCTGCTCCCGATGACGAGGAACAGCAGCAGTGGCTCCTTGGATGATGGAACGATCCGGGTCAGGAGCAAGCCCGGGGTTCCAGACTGCTAACGCTGATCAGGCAGCGAGAGCGAAGTCAGTGCGCTTGGATTCGGCACTTATAGGGTTCCCAGGAACGGTTACGAGATGACCTGGGATTCTCGGCCCGCTTCCCCTCCCTGGACAACTACCGTCGAAACCGATCGTCCCCGAGGGTGGAAAAACAGAAGCACGAGCGGCGCACCAGGCCCCGAGGGACCTGCGGTGTGCACCGCGCACTCGATGTTCGATTGTCAATCCGGGCCGGAGCCCGTCCACGTGACGACCAGCCTACCGCGACCGACCGGGTGCGCCCAAGGGGTTATCGATCAGCCCACAGCGGACGCCCGATCTCTTGTCGGCCTCGCGCCGGGAGCGGGACGATTCCACGATGCGACCCGATCACCGGCAGCCGTGCGGCGGCTCCACCTCCGACTCCTCCCCTGGTCCTGCTCGAGCGTCCGTGGACCCGAGCGTGCCGATCGTGCTCGAGGTCGACGGCCAGCGGATCCTCCTGGATCCCGACTCGCTGCGGGACGTGCCGCTGGATCCCGAGGCCGTGGCGCACTGGTGCGATGCGCACCCGGAGGATCCGCACGTCGTCTCGCACCTGCGGACCCTGGGTCGGCTCGACGAGGCCGAGACGGCGGGTCTGCGCTTCCTCTCGGATACGTCGGTGGACCCGCTGACCCGGGCCGTGCGTCGGGCGCGATACGCCCACGTGCTCCAGTTCCAGGAGCGCTACGAGGAGGCGGAGGAGCAGTTCGACCTCGCCGCGGAGGAGACCGGGCTCGGGGACCCCACGAGCAGGTCGGGCCTGCTGGTCCTCGCGGCGGTGTTCCAGCATCGGGCGAAGGCCCGGTTCGCGCACGCCCTCGCGGTCCGGGAGACCTCCCCGGTGCGCTCGGCAGAGCTCCTGGCCGCCGCTCTCGGGGATGCCCGGCTGGCCCTGTCGATGCGGGAGCGCCTGGGCGCGGGACCCACCGAGCTCGCCTCGACGCGGCAGACCCTGGCACGCATCAGCGCCGCCTCGGACGCACCGCGCGGCTGAGCCGCCCGGCTCCTCGGGGGGACGGCCTCAGACGAGCTCGCGACGACGCATGGCCCGCTGGGCCTCGCGCAGATCCTGCTTCTCCCGCAGGTTCTGGCGCTTGTCCCATTCCTTCTTGCCGCGGGCCAGGGCCACGACGACCTTGGCGTGCGAGCCCAGGAAGTACATCTCCAGCGGGACCAGCGTGTACCCCTTCTCGCGAGTCTTCCCGGCGAGCTTGTCGATCTCGGCGCGGTGCAGGAGCAGCTTGCGCTTGCGACGTGCGGCGTGGTTGGTCCAGGTGCCCTGGACGTACGGGGCGATGTGCACGGCATCCATCCACATCTGCCCGCCCTCGATGTAGCAGTAGCCGTCCACGAGGGACGCGCCGCGGTCCCGGAGGGACTTGACCTCGGTGCCGGTCAGGACGATGCCCGCCTCGTAGGTGTCGTCGATGTGGTAGTCGTGCCGGGCCTTCTTGTTGGACGCGATGAGCGTCCGCTTCGGGCCGTCCTCGGAGGGCTTGGCCTTCTTGGCGCCCTTGTTCGCTGCGGACATCGCGGTCTCCCTCCTCGGGGCAGTGCTCGGCGTGACGTGTGCGCCTGCTGATCGGGACGACCGGAGACGTCCCTCGGCGAGCGATCGCCCATCCTACGCGGCGTTCGCATCCCCGGACCAGCGATTATCCCCGGAGCGGACGCGGGTGCCCCGCCGTGCGCTCAGAGGTAGCCGGCGGGGTCGACGGGCGTGCCGTTCTCGTGCACCTCGAAGTGGAGGTGGCAGCCCGTCGAGCTGCCGGTGGTGCCCACGAACCCGATCACCTGGCCGCGGGAGACCTTCTGCCCGGTCGAGACCGCGAAGCCCTGGAGGTGGTGGTAGGTGGTCGAGATGATCGTCGTCCCCCGCGCGCCGTGGCTGATCGTGAGCTTGTTGCCGGCCAGCGACTTGTACTCGGTCGCCAGGACCGTCCCGTCCTGCGCGGCCTTGACGGGCGTGCCGCAGGCGACCGGGAAGTCGACGCCGGCGTGGAGCTTGCGGGTGTGGAAGATCGGGTGGACCCGCCAGCCGAAGTTGGAGTTCATGGACGCGTTGACCGGCTTGATGAAGCCGCTCGGGTTCGAGGAGCCGCCCGTGTTCGCGTTCGCGGGGACGGTCGAGATGGGGGCGCCCTTCTTGGCGGCCTCCTGCTCCTTCTTGGTCAGGGCGTCGATCTCGGTGTCCAGGGTGTTGGACTCGTCCTGCAGGTCGCCCTGCTGATCGGAGAACTGGGTCTTCTTCGCCTCGAGGTCCGCCTTCTGCTGGACCTGCTGGGAATACAGCGTGTCCAGGGCGACCTTGGCGTCGTTCGCGTCCTTCTCGGCCTTCTGGGTGCGGGCCAGGGTCTGCTCGGCCCGGTCCTTCAAGGTGGTGATCTCCTGGCGCACGGCGACCAGGCGGTCCCCGGCGTTGGCGGTGACGGACTGGTTCGTCCGCAGCTCGTCGAGCCGGGTCCCCTGGGTCTCCAGGGTCAGGCGGTAGTTCATCGACCGGTCCACGGCCTGCTGGGGGTCCGCACCGCCGAGGTACACGCTCGCGGGGTTGGGGATGCCGCCGCCCTTGTAGGCGTCCAGCGACAGACGCGTGATCTCCTCGTCGGAGCGGTCGACCTCGGCCTGCCCCTCATCGGCCTTCCCGGTGAGCTGCTGCTCCTCGGTCTGGGCGTCCTCGAGGCGCTTTCCGGTCGCCGCGTCCTCGTCCTGGGCGTTCTTGAGCTCGGTGCGCGCGTCGTCGAGTGCCTTCTGCGCGTCGGGGATCTCCAGCTCGGTGCGGGCCAGCGCGAGATACGTGTCCGAGAGCTCGCCGTCGACGTCGTCGAGCTGGATGCGCAGGTCCTCGATCTTCTGGTCGACGATCTGCTTGCGGCGCACCTTGTCGTCCTTGTCGTCCGCGTGCGCCGGGGCGGGAGCGATCGCGACCAGACCCTGCCCGAGCAGCAGGGCGGTGGCCACGAGCAGGACGGCCCGACGGCGCCAGCTCTGCCCCGCGGTCCGGGTCGAGGCGGCGACGGACGAGGATGCGGCGGCGTGGACGGTGCGCGCGATCATGTCTCAGACCTTCAGGTAGCGGTTGAGGGAGACGATGCTCGCGACGATCGCGAGCACGGCCCCGAGGACGACGAGCACCGGCCCCACCCACAGGACGTCGGCGGTGGAGACCTGGACGACCTCGGGCCCGAAGAGGGGGAGCATCCACCCCTCGACGAGGTACTTCATGGCGACCCACAGCAGCCCGGAGGCGACGAGGGCACCGATCACGGCGGCGACGGCTCCCTCGAGCAGGAACGGCAGGCGGATGAAGACGTTGGAGGCGCCCACGAGCCGCATGATCGCGATCTCCCGGCGCCGGTTGGAGACGGACATGCGGATCGTCGTCGAGACGAGCAGCACGGCGGCGACCAGCATGAGCACCGCCAGGCCCACCGCGAGGGCCGTGGACTGGTTGAGGGCCTGGATGACCGGGGCATAGACCGAGAGCAGGTCCGTGACCTCGTCGACGCCGTCGCGTCCCTGGAAGAACTGGACGACCGCCGCCGAGCGGTCGGCGTCCTTGAGCGTCACGTGGAAGGAGACCGGCATGTCCTCCGCGGTGAGGTCGGCGACGAAGCTCTCCCCGGCGAACTGCTGCTGGTAGATCCTCAGCGCCTCGGCCTGGTCGCGCTCGTGGACAGACGCGACATAGGGCTCGAGGTCAGGACCCTCCAGCGCCTCCCGGACCTCCTCGATCTGCGCCTCGGTGGCTGCTCCCCCCGCGCATGACGCCGCCGTCGCGTGCGGGGAGCACAGGAAGATCGACACCTGCGACTCCTCGACGAGGGTCTGCTTGAGGTCGTTGATCTCCTTCTGCATCACGGCGCCGGCGCCGACGAAGGTCAGCGACACGGCGGTGACGATGACCACCGAGATGACCATCGTGATGTTGCGGCCGAGACCCCGGAAGATCTCGCTCAGCAGGTAGCGCAGTCTCATCGGTCCTCCTTGCGGGCCAGCAGAGAGTCGGCGACGTCGCGGTCCGTGCGCGCCTCCTCGACGGGGTCCTCCTCGAAGGCCTCCTCGACGAGATCGGGGGCGCTGTCGGAGTCGTCCACGAGCTCCTCGTCCAGGACGTCGGTGGCGGGGATGTCGGCGGCCGGGATGTCGGAGGCGCGACCGACGCCGTCGGGCGCGTCGGTGCCGCGATCGTCGCGCGCGGGCACGTCGTCGACGTCGCCCGCATCGTGCGGCGCGAGCTCCGATGCACCTGCGTCGACGGCATGCGCGTCCGGATCGAGGTCCGCGGGGTCCCGGGGCGAGCGCGCCGGATCGTCGTCCCGACGGTCCTCCGAGGGGGTGACGACGTCGTCGTGACCCCGGGGTGCGGCCTTCGCGGGCCTGCGCGAGGTCCTCCGGGGACGGCGCCGAGAGAGCCTGCGCGTCGGGTCCTCGGCACGGGCCGCCGCGCCGCTCACACCGTCAGGATCGGCCGCCGAGGTCGCGGCAACCGCATCCTCCGAGGCGTCCCCAGCCTTCGTGGCAGCTGCATCGTTCACGTGATCCGCAGACGTCGTCGCGTCCGCTTCCTCCGCGGCAGCGGCATCCGTCGGGTGGTCCGCAGACCTCGTCGCGTCTGCATCCTCCGCGGCGTCCTCGGACGTCGCAGCGTCCGCAGACTTCGCGGCAACGGCGGCCGCGGTCGCTCCCGTGTCCCTCGCACCGGTCGGGGTCGCGCGCTCGTTGTCCTCGCGCTGGTCATGCACCGTGATCGTGCTCGCCGGATCGTCCGACTCGTAGGTGCCGTTCTCGTCGTCGCGGATCACGACGCCGCCGGCCAGCTCGACGACGCGACGGCGCATGCGGTCCACGGCGTTCTGATCGTGCGTGGCCATGACCACGGTGGTGCCGCGCTCGTTGATCTCCGAGAGGAGCTCGAGGATCCCCTCGCCGGTGGCGGGGTCGAGGTTGCCCGTGGGCTCGTCGGCCAGCAGGATCGTGGGGCGGTTGACGTAGGCGCGGGCGATCGCGACACGCTGCTGCTCGCCGCCGGAGAGCTCATGGGGCAGGCGACGGCCCTTGTCCTCGAGGCCCACCAGCTCGAGCATCTCGGGGACGAGGCGGCGCACCTGCTTGCGCGGGGTGCCGATGACCTGCAACGCGAACTCGATGTTCTGGGCGGCGGTCTTGGTGGGGAGCAGGCGGAAGTCCTGGAACACCATGCCGATCTCGCGGCGCAGGGCCGGGACCTTCCAGGCGGGAATCCGCGAGAGGTCCTTGCCCGCGACGTACACGGTGCCGGTGGTGGGTGACGTCTCCTTGAGCACGAGACGCATCAGGGTGGACTTGCCGCTGCCGGAGGCGCCCACGAGGAACACGAACTCCCCACGGGCGAACTCGATGTCGAGATTCTTCAGCGCGGGGTGGGTGCCTCGGAGGTACGTCTTGGAGACGTCGTCGAAACGGATCACGGGGGTCCTGCCAGGTGAGCGGGAAGTGTCCGCATCAGCGTGGCACCCGCGCCCGGCGCGCGGCGGGACCCGTCGCGGCGCGTCCGGTCAAACCTTGGTCAAGCCGCTCGCGGACGCGGACGATGTCCGAAATGCGGGGCCCGCTCTGCCTCCTCGCGCCGCGGTGGCCGCGGTGGCCGCGAGCGCGTCGTGCCCCACGCCGGTGCGGAGCGCCGGCTCAGGCGTCGGCGTCCTCACGCTGCTGGCCCACGCGCCACCGGATCCCGGCCTCGATGAGCTCGTCGATCTCCCCGTCGAACACCGCCTGGGTGTTGCCCTCCTGGTGCTCCGTGCGGAGGTCCTTGACCATCTGGTACGGGTTGAGCACGTAGGAGCGCATCTGGTCGCCCCAGGACGCCTTGACGTCGCCGGCGAGCTCCTTGCGCTTGGCGTCCTCCTCCTGCTTCTTGACGAGCAGCAGGCGGGACTGCATGACGCGCAGAGCGGCGGCACGGTTCTGGATCTGGGACTTCTCGTCCTGCATCGACACGACGATCCCGGTGGGGATGTGGGTCATGCGCACCGCGGAGTCGGTGGTGTTGACGCTCTGCCCGCCGGGGCCCGAGGAGCGGAACACGTCGATCTTGAGCTCGTTCTCGGGGATCTCGACGGAGTCGGTGGACTCGATGAGAGGGATCACCTCGACCGCGGCGAACGACGTCTGACGGCGCCCCTGGTTGTCGAAGGGGCTGATCCGCACCAGGCGGTGCGTGCCGCCCTCGACCGAGAGGGTGCCGTAGGCGTAGGGGATGTCGACCTCGAAGGTGACCGACTTCAGCCCCGCCTCCTCGGCGTAGGAGGTGTCCATGATCTTGGTCGGGTAGTCGTGGCGCTCGGCCCAGCGCAGGTACATGCGCAGCAGCATCTCGGCGAAGTCGGCGGCGTCCACGCCGCCGGCCCCGGCGCGGATCGTGACCACCGCGCTGCGCTGGTCGTACTCGCCGGCCAGCAGGGTGCGCACCTCGAGCTCGTCGAGGGCCTTGCGGATCGCGCGGAACTCCTTCTCGGCCTCGTGCTGGGTGTCCGCGTCGTCCTCCTCGGCGGCGAGCTCGAGCAGGATCTCGAGGTCGTCGATGCGGCGCCCCAGGTCCGAGACGCGGCGGAGATCCGCCTGGGCGTGGGACAGTGCCGAGGAGACCTTCTGGGCGTTGTCGACGTCGTCCCAGAGGTTGGGGTCGCTCGCCTGCTTCTCGAGGTCGGCGATCTTGGTGCGCAGGGAGTCAAGGTCCGTCACCTTCTCGATCGACGTCAGGGTCGTCCGGAGGTGAGAGATCTCTTCAGCGAAGTCGATGGCAGCCACGAGGGGTGATTCTACGGGAGGGACGTGGCGGCACGGCGCGGGACGATCCCGACGGCGCAGCGCGGAGGACGACCCCGCTGCTCGCGGCCCGTCACCGGGCCCGCGCCTCCCCTGCGGCCTGCAGCGTCACCGAGGTGCCTCTCCCCCGCGTGAACCAGCCGACCAGCGGCGGATCCGTCCGAGCGGACAGCACGACTCGCACCGCACCGTCCTGCCGCACGTCCACGGAGACGATCTGCAGGTCCGAGGTCCGCTGCGAGTCCAGCGGGTAGTCCCGGAGGTACGCCACCGCCGCCCGTTCGGCCTCGTCCGAGGTGGGCACCGGTGCGCTCCCGGGACCCGCGCCCGGGGCGTAGACCTGCGCCTGGCCGAACCCCTGCGAGGCGGCGAGCGCGGCGCCGTCGGCCGCGGACTGCAGCTCGTTGCGCTCGAGCTGGACCCCGGTGATCGCGACGCCCAGGGCGATCACCATGAGGATCACCACCAGCACACCCGTGGTGAGGATGGTCATGGTGCCGTGGTCGCGGCGGAGACGGGCGGACACCGGGGCCGCGTCCGCCCCGGGTCCGCTCACCTCGCCGACCCGGGCATCGAGCACGTCGCACGGCCGCGCGTCCTCCATCTGCGCCGACTCCTCCGACGCGGTCGCGGCATGGCTCTGCACCCGCGCCGTACCCTCCCTTGTCGTCATCGCTCCGGATCCTCGTCCCCCGTCAGACGCACGTCGCGGTACTCGTCGGCGTGGGCGAGGTGCTCGGCACCCACCCGGATCGGCCCCTGCTCGCCCCAGAGCGGACCGAGGCCGGGGATGCCCACGGGGATCCGCACCTGGGCACGGACGTCGCCGCCCGGGCTCGCGCACGGCGTCGCGGTGCAGCTCAGGGTCGCCACCTCGGCCGGGTCCGCCTGGAGCCCATGGTCGGCGAGGACCAGGGCGACGAGGGCCTCGCTGCGGGCATCGGCGCGGGCCGCGTCCGGTTCCGTGGCATGGATCCGCGCGACGTCGCGCGCGATGACGTCGGCCGCGAAGACCGCGGCCTGGACCCGCCCCAGCGTCAGCACGAGGTAGAGGCACGGGATGAGCAGCACGACCGACAGCACGACGAACTCGACGACGGTGTTCCCTCGCTCGGAGCGCAGGCGCCTCCGGAGGCGTGCGGCGATCCCCTGCGGCCGGCGAACAGGGCCGGCCGAGTCGTCACGTCCTCCGGTCACAGGGACTCCTCGGCGATCGCGTGCCCGTCCACGACGAGCGTCCCGGAGGGACCGAGCAGTCCCACCAGCGGCAGGGTCGCCGAGATCCGCACGACGATCCGTCCAGAGGTGTCCTCCGATGCCTCGGCGGTGACGTCGTAACCGCTGCCCAATCGCTGGGCCACGAGCTCCTCGGCGCGGCGCGCCCCGTCCTCGGGGTCGTGGTCGAGCACGGCGGCCTCGTGCGCCCCCTGCACGGCAGCATCCGTGAGGGTGTTGCGGGTGTGGACGATCACGGCGGCCTGGATGATCGTCACGGCGATCGCGACCAGGAGCACAGCGACCAGCGGGAATTCGACGACGGCAGATCCGCGGTCGTCCTGGAGGCGAGGTGCTCGCGGCCCTCGCCGCGACCCGCTCATCCCATCGATCCGTCGAGGAACGGCGCCATCGCGTTCTGGAAGATCGCGACGATCTGGTCGGAGGCGACCGCCCACAGCGCCACGACGATCCCGGCGGTCATGAGCGTGATCAGCACCCATCCGGGGACGTCCCCCCGCTCCTCGGCGAGCCGTGCTCGCAGGAGAGGCGCGGCGCGCAGATGCCGGGGGCCGGCGGCGGGACGTCGTCGGGTGGAGGTGAAGGTGTGGCGGTGGACGGACATCGGATGCTCCTTCGAGGGAATGGCGGGATGGTGTCGAGGCGGCGTGAGCGGAGGGACGTGGTCGGAGGGACATGCTCAGAGGGAGATGTCCAGGACGGAGAGGCCGGGGAAGACGGCGAACACGATGACCAGCGGCAGGATGAAGAACACGACGGGGACGAGCATCGCGATCTCCCGACGGCCGGCGATCTCCATGAGCTCGCGCTGGGCGGCCTCCCGGGCGTCCTGGGCCTGGGCGCGCAGCACATCGGCCAAGGGGGTGCCCCGCTCGATCGCGATCGCGATCCCCTCCCCGAAGCGCCCGAGCGACTCCAGAGGGGTGCGTTCGCCCAGGCTCAGGAGCGCCTGGGTCACGGTCGATCCGGCCCGGATCTCGGCGACGGTGGCGGCGAACTCCTCGGGCAGGGCTCCCTGGCTGGTGCGTGCCACGCGCTCCATGGCGGCGACGGGTCCCTCTCCGGCGGCGACCGCGAGTGCCAGCAGGTCCGCGACGGTCGGGAACTCGCGGGCCATGCGCGCGGCACGGTTCCGCACGGCACGGGTCAGCAGCCAGTCCCGCGCGATGACCCCGCAGACCAGTCCGATCACGACGAGCACGACGCCGAGCACCGGGGAGGCCCCGCGCATCGTCACCGCCGCGATCGCCACGGCCACGCCGAGCGCCGCGCCGCCTGCCCCCCACACGACCTGCTCGACCCGGAAGGCCTCGACTCCGGTGCGTCGCCCGGCCAGCCGCAGGCGCCGCCTCAGCTGCGTCGCGTTCCCGGTGAGCCGCTCGAGCAGGCCGATCACGCGGGCCAGGACCGGGCCGACCAGCGCCCGCAGCACCGCCTGGACGCGTCCGGGCGGCAGGCTTCCCGCGAGCAGGTCGCTGCCGCGACCGCGGCGGAGGTACGGGTCCACGCGCGCACCGAGGTCGCGGGGCCGGGTCCACGGGTTCTGCAGGATCACCAGCGCCAGGCCCAGTCCGAGGCAGAGGCCCAGCAGCGCGCCCGTCAAAAGTGGTGCATCGGTCGTCATCGCAGCACCCGCTCGTCCTGGGGAAGGCGCGCCACGACCAGCATCACCCGGTAGGCGACGACGGACACCCCCGCGCCGACGAGGATCACCAGCAGCCCCGCCGCGGAGTCGTAGGCATGCGCCGCCTGGGGCCTGGTGATCATCAGCGCCAGGACGATCCATGGGGCGGCGAGCGCGAGGCGTGAGGCGTTGACGGTCCAGGACTGCCGTGCCTCGAGCTCGGCCCGGGTGCGCATGTCTTCGCGGAGGAACGAGGACAGGGTCCGCAGCAGCACCCCGAGGTCCGTGCCGCCGACCTCCCGCGTGATCCGGAGCGCCTCGACGATGCGGTCCCCCACGGGGTCGGCGAGACGTGCCTTGACCCTGGTCAGACTCGCGGCGAAGTCCCCGCTGGCGCGGTAGTCGCGAGCGAATTCCACGAACGGCTCCCGGAGCGCCTCGGGTCCCGTGGTGCCGAGCTGGACGAGCGCCTCGGGCAGCGATAGACCGGCCCGGACGGCCGAGTTGATGTGGTCCACGGCCTCGGGCCAGACCTCGCGCAACTGGGTGCGCCGTCGCAGGGCCACCGAGCGCAGGAGCATCACCGGGAGCATCGCGCCGATCAGACCGAGGGCGACCGCCGGGACGAGCGCCTGGGAGATCGAGAGGACCACGGCCGCCGCCACCAGGCCCAGGCCCGCGCTGACCAGGGGCACGGCGATCGGGGACACGGTGGGCAGGCCCACCCGGACGAGGTCGTCACGGATCCGTTCGAGGGGTGCCGCGGACCGCCGGCGGCGCACGGCGGGGTCCGGCCCCTCCCAGGCGCTGACCCAGATCGCGAGGAGTCCCAGGCCCAGGACCAGGCCGATCGCCGCCCCGGCCCTCATGCCGCACCGCGCGAGAGCAGCTCCGCGAGATCTTGGCCGGCCCGTTCGAACCGCTCGGGGTGCGGGGGGAAGCCGTCCCCACGGACCAGGCGTTCGCCCCGCAGGTGGAACAGGTCCGCGACCTCGACGATGCCCTCCTCGACGCGTCCGGGCAGCGCGACGATCTCCCGCACGCGCCGGGCGCCGCTGGGCAGGATGTCGAGGTGGACCACGAGGTCGATGCAGGAGGCGACGGTCGGGACCACGAAGCGGCTGGACACGTTCTCCCCGGCCAGCAGAGGCAGGGTGCACAGCTTGGTCACCGCGTCCCGCGCCGAGTTCGCATGGATGGATGCCATGCCGGGGAGACCGCTGTTGAGCGAGATCAGCATGTCCAGGCTCTCGGCCTCCCGGACCTCGCCGACGATGATTCGGCTGGGACGCATGCGCAGGGACTCCCGCACCAGGCGCCGCATCGTGATCTCGCCGGTGCCCTCGAGGTTGGCCTGGCGGGTCTGCATGCCCACGACGTCGCGGGCCCGCAGGTCCAGCTCGAACACCTCCTCGATGGTCACCACGCGTTCCCGGGTCCCGATCGAGCTGGCGAGGCAGTTCAGGAAAGTCGTCTTGCCGGCTCCGGTGGCGCCGCTGACTATCACGTTGAGCCCGGAGAGCACGGCGGCGTCCAGGAATGCGGCGGCCGGCCCCGTGAGCGAGCCGAGCGCCACCAGGTCGCGCAGCGAGTGCGCGCGGGCCACGAACTTGCGGATGTTGACCGCCCAGTGGCGTCGGGTGACCGAGGGGATCACGACGTGCAGGCGGCTGCCGTCGGGCAGCAGGGCGTCGACGAAGGGACTGGACATGTCCAGGCGCCGGCCCGAGCTCACGAGCATCCGCTCGACGATCCCGGCCACCTGCTCGTCGTCCAGGACCAGCGGCGTCAGCTCGCTGCGACCCAGGCGCGCCACGAAAACCTCGCTGGGGCCGTTGATCCACACCTCCTCGACCCCCGGATCATCCAGGTACTCCTGCAACGGCCCGAACCCGCCGATCCGGGCCCCGACGACCGCGACCGTCGCGTCCTCGTCGTGCAGGGGCGGCACCGTCCCCGAGGCGGCCCGGTGCTCGTAGTCCGCGATGACCTCGCGGATCAGCGGCTCGAGCTGATCGACCCTGGTGTCCAGGCCGCGGCGGCGGATCAGCTCGCGCGACTCCGCCTCGACTATGCCCTGTGCATCCACGCCCGCCACCCCCTGCCCGAGGAGAACGGCCCGTGTGACCCACGTCTCCAGCTGAGGCACACAATAGACATACCACCCACATCACCGCGAGATCCCCATCGACCCTGTGGACAACGCCGCAGGATCGCGAGCCGCTCGCCCGGCCCCCCGAGGACGGACCGCCGTCCCGCAACACCCGCGATCGACTCGCACCCGACGCCGCGATCGGCGACCATGGACCCATGGCGCCCGCCCGCATGGCCCCAGCATTCCCGCGCGCCGCGGACCGTCGCACGGTGCGCACCGTCGCCGCGATCGAGGACGCCCTGCGCGCCCTGCTCTCGGAGACCTCCCTCGACGCGATCAGCGTGACGGCCCTGTGCGACCGGGCGGGCATCAAGCGCCAGAGCTTCTACACGCACTTCGAGTCGGTGCCGGTGCTCGCGGCAGAGCTCCTCACCGCGGACTTCGACGAGCTGCTGCCGGTCGCGGACGTCATCCGCTTCCCCTTCGAGACCGCGGAAGCGATGGTCGTGGACAACCTCGCCGACGCCCTGAAACTCGTGGCCCGCGAGCGCGCGCTCTACCGCTCGGTGCTGAGCTCCCGGGCCTCCGGGGTCCTGCGCCAGACCCTCGGCAAGGCGATCGGCGTGCGGGTCGTCAACATCATCGACCTCTGGCAGCACTACGGCCGCACCGGCGAGGTGGACCTCGAGATCGCCGTGCCCTTCGCCACCGGAGGGATCGTCCGGGCGATCGAGGCGTGGGCGATGTCCGAGCACGGGGCGGACCAGGCCGACGTCTGGGCACGCGGCATCCGCGATCAGATGCCCTGGTGGTGGCCCAAGCCCCCGTTCTCCGCCTGAACGATGAGCGCCGCCGCGGTCGAGGGATCGGTCAGCGGGAACAGGTGCCCGGCGTCGATGGTCCGCAGGTCCGCCCCCAGGGTGGCGGCGAGCCGGACGATCGCGGGATCGGCCGATCCCGCGTCCCCGGTCGCGGCGACGACGTGGATCGGCGGACCCGGCCACCCGGGGGAGCAATCCAGGAGCGCCCGGGTCTCCCGCACCCGCGCCGGGACGTCGGTGATCTGCCGGGCGATCGCCGAGAGCGCGGCCCGGGTCCCGTACAGCTCGTCGATGCGCGCGGGCGACAGGTGGTCATCGGTGACGCCGGACATGCCCAGCAGCGCCCGTCGTCCCCGCCGTCCCGCCGTGCGCGCCGGGGCCGGCAGCGCACCGAGGGTGCCGACCAGCCCCTGCAGGGCGGTCCCGCCGATGCCCCCCAGCAACGTCGGCACCGGGTCGGAGCGGGGATCCGTGGGATCCAGGAGGATCACCCGCGACACCTGGCCGGGGTGCGCGAACGCCCAGCGCAGCGCGGTGAGCGCACCGATGGAGTGCCCGATCAGCTCGTGGTGGCCCCGTTGGGCGCCGAGGGCCGGCCGGATGCGCTCGATCGCGGACGTCACGGGCACCGCGAGGGTGTCCAGGACCCGCGTGGGACCGGGGAGCAGGCGGACCAGGGCGGCGTAGTCATCGGGGGCGAGCGCCAGGCCCGGCAGCAGGATCCGCACCTCAGACCCCCGCCCGGGCGGCCACGAGATCCGCGACCACCTGACCGGCGATCGCCTCGGTCTCGATGGTCGAGACGAAGGGCTCGAGAACGGTGGGGTGGAAGATCCCGTCGGCGAGCTCGAACGGGACGGACTCCGGGTCGGGTCTCGCGACGGGATAGGCCTCCCACACCAGACGACGCACGGCGACGGGATCGGCGACCATGCGGCGCACCGTCGCATCCGGGACCCGTGTGGTGCTGAAGATCTTGAGGATCGGCAGACCCGTCCCCGGGGAGCACCCGACCAGGCCCACCGAGGAGAACTCGGCGCAGGTGCCGGTCGAGAGGATCGTCGCGGTCGCGGGTTCCGGCCCGAAGTGCTGGGGCGAAGGGATCCCCTCGACGAGGGTCACGTGCACCCGGCGATACGGGACCGGCGAGGGCGCGACCCCCTCCTCCAGCTCGATGCCGCTGGTGGCCAGGGGGGCCGCGATCACCACGGCGTCGGCGGGGAGCACCCGCCCGTCCTCCAGGCGCACCGAGCGGTCGGCATCGACGCCGATCACCCTCGACCCGGTGCGGCCCTCCGCGCGGGCGCTGGCCAGCATGGCCCGCACGAGCGTCGCGTTGCCCTCCCGCACCCGCTGCGCCCGCCCGCCCGCGAGGCCGACGCCGACCAGGGCCACGCACCCGGGAAGGGCCAGCAGGTCCGGCTCCTGGTTGTACAGGCTGCGGACGACGCCCGCGCACAGCTCGTCCACGATCACCGGCGACGCGCCGGCCTGCAGCGCGACCTCGCCGAACGTCGCGGTCGTGAGCCCGCCGAGGCCTGCGGCGGCGATCAGCGCCGCGGGATCGGCGAAGTGCTCGCGGGCCTCGATCCGGTCGTAGAGCGCGGTGAAGCCGTCCAGCGCCGTCCGCGCCAGCCCGTGGAGGGCGGCGAGCCCCTCCCGGCCGTACTGATAGGCCATGGCGGTCCAGACCGGTCCGCCCTCGCCCATGGCACGGAGCACGAAGCGCTCCCCCGTCCAGATCGAGACGCCGCCCACGACCCCCTCGACGTGGTCGACCCGGGTGTCGACGAGCTCGACCCCGAGGTCCCGCGCGGCGTCCACGACGAGCCGGTTCCCGGAGTGCACGAGGGTCCCGCCGACCTCGATCGACGTCCCGGCGAACGGGACGCGACGGAGTCGTCCCCCCAGGCGTCCCGCGGCGTCGAGGACCAGGATCTCCGCCGCGTCCCCGAAGTGCTCGCGGAGCCTCCGCGCGGACGAGGCCCCGGCGATCCCGCCGCCGATCACGAGGATGCGGTGCTGCGTGGTGGGCCTGCTCATGAGGGACGTTCCTCCGGGGTGAGGGGCGCGGGGGCCGACGAGGTCGAGGTCAGGTGCCCCAGCGACGGGTCCCGGGTGGGATCCCGGGCGAACCACAGCACGACGGCGGTGGCCAGGGCGCAGACGAGGGCGAGGATCCACACGATCACGTACCCGGCGTACGGCGCCGCGGTCGCGTCCCCGCCGGCTCCGTCGTGCAGGACGATGGCGAACACGGCCGAGCCGATCGTGCCCCCGGTGATCGACACGACGCCCGCCAGTCCCACCTGCTGGGCGGTGCGACCCGGGGGTGCTCCCGCGGCGATCATCGCGGTCAGCCCCACGGAGAGCACACCGGCGCCGAGGCCGCCGAGGACCGCCGCGACGAGGGCATGCCACAGGACGTCGTGATGCAGGAGGAACCAGGTGTACTCCGCGGCGATCAGCACGGGCGCCTGACGGATGAGCAGCAGGCGCGTGCGCGCCGTCCGGACCCGCGCGAGGATCGCGGCCACGCCGATGATCACGAGGATCATCGTGAGCATGATGAGGCTGACGTCGGCGGGCGTGGCCGACAGCCCGTACCCGGTGCGCTCGCGGTCGGTGGCCACGAAGGTGACGAGGGGGACGCTCGCCGCGGTGTGGCAGATGGCGAAGAGCCCGAGGGCCAGGACGTACGGCCCGCAGCGCAGATCGCGCAGGGCCGCGACGTCGATCGCGGGGGAGGTCGTGCGGGTCTGCCAGCGGGCGTGCAGGATCGCGGCGCAGCCGCCGACCACGATGAGGATCCATCCGATCGCGGCGGCGGAGCCCTCCAGCTTGAGCAGCGCGAATCCGCCGACGATGCCGAGCACGATCAGGCCCAGCGTGAAGGTCCCCAGGAACTGGCCCGAGCGCGGACGGAGGGCGCCCGGGGCCCTCGACGGTTGAGGCGTCGGCCGGGGCAGGAGCAGCGCACACGGGATCGCGAGCGTCGTCAGGGCCGCGGGGATCGCGAGGACGAGGACGAGACCTTCCCGGAACACGGGGATCTGCGACGGCGGGTTCCCCGCCGCGAGTCCCTCCTGCAGTGCGGACCAGGCTCCCGAGCGGGTCAGCAGCTGCCCGCCCGCCGCGGTCGCGAGCACCGAGCCCACCATGAAGACGGTGACCATGGCCGAGGACAGCCGTGCCAGGCCCGCCCCGACGTCCCCGGACAGCCGGCCCCGGGCGATCGCCAGGGCGAACGGCACCCACACGGTCGCCACCCCCAGGACCGCGAAGGCCAGGAACAGCGTCCACACGCTGGTCGCCGCGACCGAGAGCCACGCCGCCGCGGCCACCAGCACGACCGTGACCACGACGAGGCGACGATGCCCCCAGCGATCCCCGAGCCACGTCAGCACCGGCAGGGCCAGGGCCGAGACGGCGGCGGTCCCGGAGTCGAAGAGGTTCCAGTCCGCATCGCGCATGCCCACCGTGCGGGCCATGGGCGCGAGCAGCGGGGTGTGGAACGCCCCGAGGACCCCCTGGACGAACTGCAGCGACAGCACGGCCACGAGCAGTCCGACGCCGAGGCCTGCGGTGCCCCCGGGGCGCGCGCCCCCGTCCGATCGCACCGATGCCATCGCCCACCCCGTTTCCCTCGCACCATATGACCACATACCCGGCGAAGAGGACAATACTTCTGACGTGTGTCAGGATAGAAGGCGATCAACATCGAGCGTCGCGCGGCGTCATCCAGGGCGTTCGAGGCCGTCGACGGTGCGGTGCAGAGCGTACCGATCCGACGATGCAGTGCAGGGCGGGGCGGAGCGGGGACGCACCCATGACCCGCGCATGCTCGAGAAGGCACCATGGACACCATGACCACGCTGCTCATCACCGATGTCCATCTGCTCGATCCCGAGGACGGCCACCGCGAGGAGGTGCCGGGCTGGCTCCTGCTGCGCGACGGGGTGATCGCCGATCGCGGCCGCGGCGCACCACCGGACCTCGGCGCCGAGGAGGCCACCCGCCTCCCGGGCGGTGGAGCGACCGCCCTGCCGGGCCTCATCGACGCCCACGTGCACCTGATGGTGACGTCGCTGCGGATGGACGAGATCGCCCAGTGGACGCCCGGCTACACGACCATCCGGGCGCTGAGGGCCGCCGAGCGGATGCTGCATCGCGGCTTCACCTCCGTGCGCGACGTGGGCGGGGCCGACCGCGGCCTCGCGCGCGCCGTCGAGGAAGGTCTCGTCGCCGGTCCCCGGATCCAGTTCGCGGGCCGCATGATCTCCCAGACCGGCGGGCACGGCGACATGCGCTCCCTCGAGGAGTCCTCCCTGTCGTGCCGCTGCGAGGAGACGGGGATCGCCGTGATCGCCGACGGCGCCGACCAGGTGCGTGCGGCGGCCCGCGAGCACCTGCGCCAGGGGGCCTCGCTCGTCAAGCTCGCCGCCTCCGGGGGCGTCGCCTCCCCGCACGACGACGTCTCGGCGGTCCAGTACACGCCCGAGGAGATCCGCGCCGCCGTGGTCGAGGCGGACAACGCCAACTCCTACGTCACCGTCCATGCCTACCACCCGCGAGCCATCCGCCAGGCCGTCGAGGCGGGAGTGCGCTGCGTCGAGCACGGCAATCTCCTGGACGAGGAGACGGCCGCGCTCATGGCCGATCGCGGCACCTGGCTGGTTCCGACGCTCATCACCTACGAGCTGCTCGCGACGCGCGGGGCGGAGGCGGGCCTCGGTGCGGAGTCGATCGCCAAGGTGTCCGACGTCCGCGACAGCGGTCTGCGCGCCTACGCGCTCGCCGCGCGCGCGGGCATCCCGATGGCCTTCGGCACGGACCTGCTCGCGGAGATGGAGGTGGCCCAGCTGCAGGAGTTCACGCTCCGCGCCCAGGTCGCACCGGCCGCTCAGGTGCTGCGCGAGGCCACCAGCGAGGCGGCACGGCTGCTGGGCTGGGAGGGCCGCGCCGGGACGCTCCGCACGGGGGCCTGGGCTGACCTCCTGCTCGTGGACGGGAACCCCCTGACGGACATCTCCGTCCTGACGGATCCGACGTCGCGCCTGCGTGCCGTCATCAAGGCCGGCGAGGTCGTCGCCACGCCTGCTGCCTGAGGGCGTCGGGAACGACGGGCGGTCGTACGCCGTCCCCCTCGCACCCACCTATCAGCGCAGCGTCGCCACCCCCGAGGTCTCGAGCAGCGATGCCCCGAAGACTCCGCCGAAGACCACGATCAGGAACACGATCCATCCCAGCAGCGCCACGAGGTTCAGCGCGATCCCCCAGCCCGCGCGTCCCCGGGCCATCGGCTCGGATCGACGCGACATGATGCCCAGCACCAGCCCCACCAGGGGTGCGACGGCGATCCACCCGGCGAGGAGGGAGCAGACTCCCAGGATGAGGCTCGCGGTCCCCTTTCCCGTGCCTGTGGTCGTCGTCCGTGCGGAGAGGGTCATGTCGTGTGCTCCTTCGAGATGTGCGCTGCCCGTGCTCCGAGCCGTCGGATCCACGGTATGCACGCCAGGTCGACGCGTCGTCCGTCCGCGGCATGACGGCGCCTGCACCCATCGGATGACACGTCGCGCCCTCGACCGAGGTCACCACGAGGTCGGCCACCGGGCGCACCAGGCCTGTGACCGCACGTTCCGTGGGAGGATCACCTCGACCCTCCCCATCTTTCCGCTCCCCAGGAGATCCCATGGCCGACACCGCGACCGACGCCCCCGACAAGGCACCGCGTCTGACCGGGACCACCTGGAAGTACCTCGCCAAGCGCGTCCTGACGGAGTTCACCCGCGACGGCGGCACCGACCAGGCGGCGAAGCTCACCTACTTCCTGGTGCTGTCGATCGCCCCGACCCTGCTGGCCCTGTTCTCCCTGGCGACCCTGGTGCTGGCCGGCATCAAGGACCAGATCGCCCAGCTGCTGACCCAGGCGATCGCGAGCTCGGGGATCGCGAGTCAGGGCGAGGGCGTCGAGACGGCCGTCAGCAGCACCGTCGAGAAGCTCCTGGGCTCGGCGACCGGGGGCACCATCGCCCTGATCATCGGCATCGGCACGGCGCTCTGGTCCGCCTCGGCGTACGTCAAGGCCTTCTCCCGTGTCTCCAACGGCATCTACGACGTGCCCGAGGGGCGCAACGCGATCCGGCTCAACGGCACGATGCTCGCCGTGACCGCCGGGATCGTCGTGAGCCTGCTCGTCATCATGATCTCCCTGCTGCTGTCCCAGGGGATCGTCGACGCCCTGCTCGGCCCGCTCGCCTCGGGCATCGGCGCGACCGGGGTGCTGGACTTCCTCACCGACACCTTCCTGCCCGTCTGGGCCTGGGTGAAGTGGCCCGTGGTGGTGTTCCTGCTGTTCGTGGTGGTCTCGCTGCTGTACTGGGCCGCCCCCAACATCAAGAAGCCGTTCCGCCTGATCTCCCCCGGCGGCGTCGTGGCCGTGCTCGGGATCGGGGTCGCCGCCGTCGCCGTGTCGATCTACATGTCCACGCTCGCCGGGTACTCGAGCTACGGCGCCATCGGCGCGATCATGGCGATCCTGTTCGCCCTGTGGATCATGAACATCGTCGTGATCCTCGGAGCCGAGGTCGACGCCGAGTTCGAGCGGGCCAAGGAGCTCGAGGCCGGCAAGCCCGCCGAGGACTCCCTGGACCTCCCGCTGCGTGCCGCCAAGGGCGCCGAGAAGAAGGACGAGAAGTACGAGAAGGTCGTCGACGAGGGCCGCGACATCCGCCTGATGAACCTCCACCGCGACGCCGACACGTATACCGGTCCCAACGCCCGGTCACGCGCGGCAGAGACGGACAGAGCCACGACGGACGCCGACACGAAGGACTGATCACCATGTGCGGACGCTTCGCCTTCTACCAGGAGATCGATCCTCTGCTGGACGATCTCTCGGCCGTCGATCTCGCCGATCCGCACCTGCGCGCGCGCTGGAACGTGCCGCCCACGGCTCCGATCCACGTCGTCACGGAATCGGTCGACAAGGACTCCGGGGAGGTGCTGCGTGCCCTGCGGATCGCCCGCTGGGGCATCCTGCCCCCGTTCGCCCAGGATCTCGCCTTCTCCGCGCGGACCTTCAACGCGCGCCGCGAGACCGTCGAGGAGAAGCCGTCCTTCCGGGGTGCGCTGGCCCGCCACCGAGCGATCGTCCCGATGGACGGCTACTACGAGTGGAAGAAGCCCGCGATGGGAAAGGGACCCAAGCAGCCCTACTTCGTCGCGCGATCGGACGGCTCGCCGCTGTACATGGCGGCCCTCGTCTCCTGGTGGAAGGGGCCGGGCGGGCACGAGGGTCCCGCCGCGAGCGAGGACGGTCGCTGGCTGCTGACGGCCACGATCCTCACCCGTGCATCCACCCACGAGGTCCTCGCCGACCTCCACGACCGCACCCCGTGCATGCTGTCCCGCGAGCAGGTGGACGCCTGGCTGGACCCCCAGCTGGACGACGGGGCCGCTGCGGCCGCCTGGATCCGCGACGACGAGCACCTGCTGCCCGACACCGAGCTCACCCTGCGCCCCGTCGACGCCGCCGTCGGCTCCGTGCACCACGACGGCCCGGAGCTGCTCGAGGCCACCGGCCCCGACGTGCACCTGGACTGACCCGCGACTCCGCCCTCGCCCTCACTCCGCCCCGCGACGACCTCCGACCGTCCGGGGCGTCGCCCCCCCCCGGGATGACCGCCCCTCCGACCGGGGTCGGATGCCCGCCCCACCCCGCCCGACGTACGCTCGACGGATGACGACCGGCGCTCCGACCCCCCCTGCCCGGGTGCGCTTCGACCCGTTCCGCTGGATCGTCGAGCACCCCGCGACCGTGGACTCCGTCATCTTCTCCGGGGCGGCCGTCCTCACGGTCCTCATCGGGCTCGCGAGCGGCACCTGGACCGGCAGCTGGCTGATCAGCGCCCTCATGCTCGCCGCCGGTGCGATCGGACGCGTGCGACCGGGGATCTCCGCGCTGATCATCGGCTCCCTCGCCGTGCTGCACCTGATCCTCGGGGTGCTCGGGATCGGTTTCGAGACCACCTGGGTCTTCGGCGACATCATGATCTTCTACGCGCTGTTCTGCGCGACCGCCCACGGCACGGTGCGGACCGGCCGCCTCGCCCTGTCCGCCGCGATCCTCGGCGCCTTCCTGCAGGCCGCCGCCACCGGGCTCACCGACGTCTCCCGAGGATTCGACGCCTGGCTGCTGCTCTTCGGCGTCCTGTCCTTCGGCGGCTGCATCCTGGTCCTGGGCGTCTGGGCCATGGGGCGGTACCAGCATGCCCGGGTCGACCAGCTCCGACTGGCCCGCGAACGAGCCGTCCAGGCCGAGCGCGACCGCGAGCAGCGCGCCGCCCTCGCCGTCGCCGACGAGCGCGCCCGGATCGCCCGCGAGATGCACGACGTCGTCGCCCACTCGCTGTCGGTGATCATCGCCCAGGCCGACGGCGGGCGCTTCGTCGCGACCCAGGATCCGGCCCAGGCCGTGCGGGTGCTCGAGACCATCGGCACCACCGGGCGCGCGGCCCTCGCGGACATGCGGTCCCTGCTGGGCGTGCTGCGCCACGACGAGGAGTCGAGCTTCGGCCCCCAGCCCGATCTCGGCGCGCTGCCGGACCTTCTGGACCGGGTGCGCGCGACCGGACTCGGCGTCCACGACGAGATCACCGGCCCGCTCGGCGACCTCCCGCCCTCGCTCGGCCTGTCGATGTTCCGCCTGGTCCAGGAGGCCCTGACCAACGTGCTCAAGCACGCGGGCCCCGGGGCGTCCGCCTCGGTGCGCGTGCGCCGCTCCCCCACCGAGCTCGCGATCGACGTGCTCGACGACGGCCGCGGCCACGACCCCGCCTCGGACGGCCAGGGCCAGGGGCTGACCGGCATGCGCGAGCGCGTCGCGCTGCACGGCGGGACCCTGGCCGCGGGCCCCCTGCCCGGCGGCGGCTTCCGGGTCAGCGCCCGGATCCCGCTCGCGGGCACCCCCTCCCGCCCACCCGTCATCGACCCCGCCACCCCGCGCACCCTCGCGCCCCAGCCGTCCCGGAGGACCACCCCATGACCGATCCCCTCGCCCGCCCCGCCGACGCCCCGCTGCGGATCGCCCTCGTCGACGACCAGCCGCTGGTCCGCGCGGGCTTCGCGATGGTCATCAACTCCCAGAGCGACCTGCAGGTGGTGCTCGAGTCCGCCGACGGCGCCGATGCCGTCGAGAAGCTGCGCAGCCGCACGGTCGACGTCGTGCTCATGGACGTGCGCATGCCCCGCCTGGACGGCATCGAGGCGACCCGCCGGATCCTCGAGAACACCCCCGCCGACCGCGCCCCCCGGATCATCGTGCTGACGACCTTCGACCTCGACGACTACGTCGTGGCCGCCATCCGCGCCGGTGCCAGCGGCTTCCTCCTCAAGGACGCGCAGCCCGAGGAGCTCCTCGCGGCGATCCGCACCGTGCACCGCGGGGACGCCGTGATCGCCCCGTCGGCGACCCGGCGCCTGCTGTCCCAGATGGTCTCGGCGGCCCCTGCCGCCGAGCCGGACACGACGGCGCTCGAGACCCTCACCGACCGCGAGCGCGAGGTCCTCACGCTCATGGCCCGGGGCCTGTCCAACACCGAGATCGGCACCGAGCTGTTCGTCGCCGAGGCCACCGTCAAGACCCATGTCGGCCGGGTGCTGGCCAAGCTGCACGCCCGCGACCGCGTCCAGGCAGTCATCATCGCCTTCGAGACGGGCCTGGTGACCCCCGGGGAGTGACCCTCCGAGGTCGCGACCCTGCGCCGCGAACGCAGCGGCGGCATCGGCTCCCGCGTCCCCCCGCAGGAGGATCCGGCCTCCGACCGACGACGCACTCTCCGGGGAAGCACCCGACCACCGTCCGATGCGCCCGCACCGCGCGAGGACGGATCGTGGAGGCATCCTCACCGCCACCGGTGCCCCGAACCCCAGGAGCGACATGTCCCCCTCAGCCACGCACAGCGCCACCGTCCCCGCCGCGGCGCCCACCCCGGAGGGTCCCGTCCTGCGGGCCCGCGGCCTGCGCCGCACCTACGGCAGCGGCGAATCCCAGGTCCGGGCCCTCGACGGCGTGGACCTCGAGATCGGCCGCGGCGAGTTCACCGCGATCATGGGCCCGTCCGGCTCCGGGAAGTCGACCCTGCTGCACACCATCGCCGGCCTGGACGCCGTGGACGCCGGCTCGATCCTCCTCGACGGCACCGACCTCACGCAGCTCTCGGACACCGCGCTGACGCTGCTGCGGCGCGAGCGGATCGGCTTCGTCTTCCAGAGCTTCAACCTGCTGCCGATGCTCACCGCCCAGCAGAACATCCTGCTGCCGCTGGACCTGTCCGGCACGCGCCCCGACACCGCCTGGTTCGACACGATCGTCGAAGCCCTCGGGCTCCGCGACCGGCTGGACCACCTGCCCTCCCAGCTCTCCGGCGGCCAGATCCAGCGGGTCGCGATCGCGCGCGCCCTCGTCACCTCGCCCGCGGTCGTCTTCGCCGACGAACCCACCGGAAACCTCGACTCCGCGACCACCGACGAGGTGCTCGACTTCCTCCGCATGAGCGTGGAGACCTTCGGCCAGAGCGTCGTCATGGTCACCCATGAGCGCGAGGCCGCCGAGCGCGCCGACCGCATCATCACCCTGTCCGACGGCCGGATCGCGGCCGACGAGCGTCTCACCCGGCGCCCCGCCGCCCCGACGGCGCCCGCGCGCACCTCGACGTCCTCCACCGGCACGACGCCCGCTGCCACCACGGCGACCGAGCACGGGACGGACGGCCGATGAGCACCCGCGCCCGCACCCGGATGGTGCGCCTGACCCCGCGCCGCCGCCACCTCGCCGCCATCATCACGATCGCCGTCTCGACCGCCTTCGTGACCGTCATGGTCCTGGCGGGCAACCTCATCACGCAGGTCATCGGGGCCGGCAGCCAGAGCACCTACCGCGGCGTCGACCTCGTGGCCACGCCCCTGGACCCCACGTCGGGGACGCCTGTGACCATCGAGGGCGCCGAGGACGTGTGGCCCGCCGCCACCACCTACGCCTACTTCGAGAACGCCGCGGGCACCCGCACCTTCGCCGAGATCACCCAGGATCCGCCGCACCGAGCGGTCGCGCTGTCCGCGGGGAGAGCCGCGAGCGGCCCCGACGAGGTCGTGCTGGGCGGCTCCACGGCCGAGGCTCTGGACGTGAAGGTGGGTGACTCCGTGACCGTCCCGGACATCGACACGCCCGAGGGCAGCAGCGGACCGGTCTCGCTGAAGGTCAGCGGGATCGCACAGGTCTCGACCGATGACGCGCTGAGCTTCGGCTTCGACCAGGTGCACGTGAACCCGGCCGATGCCGCCGTCTTCTTCGGGGACGACCCCGGCGCGTACGCCTCCGAGTGGTTCGGCACCGTCCCGGAGGGGACGGATCCCGCCGAGGTCGCGCGCGCCGCCTCGACGGACGCCGTCCCGGTGGTCACCGGCCAAGAGGCGGCCGACGCCGCGACCCGACAGAGCCTCGGCGGCTTCGCGGTGCTGGGCCTGGTGCTGCTGGTGTTCGTGGCGATCGCGCTGCTGACCACCGCCGTCGTCATCTCCAACACCTTCACCGTCACCCTGGCTCAGCGCACCCGCTCCCTCGCGCTCCTGCGGACCCTCGGCGCGACCCGCCGTCAGGTCGCCGCGGTGGTGCTGCGCGAATCCCTCGGGGTGGGGCTGATCGGTGCCCTGATCGGCGCGCTCGCCGGCCACGTGATCATCCAGGCCGCCCTGCTGGTGGCCCAGGGGGCCGGCTGGATCGGCGGCTTCGTCCCCGTGCCCGTCTCGATCCTCTCGATCCTCGTGCCCGTCGTGGTGGGGCTGCTGGTGACCCTCGCGGCCGGCATCCTGCCCGTCCGTCGTGCCACCGCGGTCGCCCCGCTGGAGGCCCTGCGCCCGGCGGTGCCGACCCAGCAGGCGCGCTTCGGCGTGCGCGGCATGCTGTGCCTGATCGCCGTGCTGGTGGGCGCCGCGGCGCTGGCCGGCGGCGTCGTGGCCTCGCAGGCAGGGCAGCCCGCCGTCGGGATCCTGCTGGCCCTGGGCGGCGGGACCGTGAGCTTCCTGGGCATCCTGGTCGGGCTCGTCTCGGTGACCCGCCCGCTGGCCCGCGGCGTCGGAGCCCTCGTGTCCCGCCTGGGCGGGCTCCCCGCACGCATCGCGGCCTCCAACACCACCCGGCACCCGGGCCGCAGCGCCGCGACGATCGGCGCCCTGCTCATCGGCACCACGCTGATGACCATGATGGCGGTGGGTGCGCGGACCGCGGAATCCACCCTCACCGAGCAGCTCGACTCCCGCCGACCGATCGACGTGGTCGTGACGGGCGCGGGGCTCACCGATGCCGTCGCGACGGACATCGCCGCGGTGCGCGGGGTCGGTGCCGCCCAGGCGGTCCCGACCACCGATGTCGACGTCCACGCCTCCCAGCCGATGACGGTCTACGGGATCGATCCCGCCCACCTGGCCGACGTGGTCAACCGCACGGACCTGGCACCCGTCATCCGCGACGGCACCCTCGTCACCGGCGAGCAGCGGGCCAAGGACTTCGGACTCACCGACGGCCAGCACCTGAGCGTGCCCGGGACCGACGGCGGGACGGTCGAGCTCACCGTCGTCGTCAACGGCGATCTCAACATGTCGATCACGACGCCCGGGACCCTCGCGCGGATCGCCCCGGCAGGCGGCGCGGAGACGGGGTCCGGCACGGCCGTGCTCGCCAAGCTCGAGCCGCGCGGCACGGGCGATCGCGGGGACCAGGACGCGATGACCGTCGTCGACGGGATCCGCACCCAGCTCACCGCCCAGGGTCTGCAGGAGAGCGAGGCCTCCTACGGGGTCGTGGAGAAGGAGGCCTTCGGCCAGGTGCTCGACGTCCTGCTGGGCATCACCCTGGCGCTGCTCGGGGTCGCGGTCGTCGTCGCGCTGGTCGGGGTCGCCAACACCCTGAGCCTCGGGGTCGTCGAGCGCACCGGCGAGAACGCGCTGCTGAGGGCACTGGGCACCACCCGCGGCCAGATGCGGGCGATGCTCGGCTGGGAGGGCGTCCTGCTCGCCGTGATCGGCGCCGTCCTCGGCATCGTCCTGGGCGTCGTCTACGGGGTGCTGGGCGTCATGAGCATCCTGGGCGGGAACTTCCCGGTCACGGTGACGATCCCCTGGGTCGAGATCGCCGCGGTCCTCGTGCTCGCGATCGCGGCGGGATGGGGTGCCTCGGTGCTGCCGGGCCGTGCTGCCGCCCGCACCTCCCCCGCCCAGGCGCTCGCCTCTGCGGAGTAGGCGGGTCCGCCGGACAGCTCGTCCCGGCGATCGACGGCGATGCCGCCCGGGTGGTCAGTCCTCCCGCAGCGGCATCGCCGTCGTCCGGGCGATGCCCAGCAGCAGGAGGAACGCGGCGATCGCCACGGCGAGGAACGTTACGCCGATCAGCAGGAACCCGGAGCTCAGCAGCGAGGCCGCGACGAGCGCCTGGAACAGCTGCCAGGTGATCCCGTAGCCCACCCCGAACCGTCGCCGGCGGATCAGCGACACGGCGGCCAGGAGGATCGCGACGGCGAAGATCCCCAGGAAGAGGGCCAGCCCCAGGGCGAAGCCGCGGGGAACGCCGGGCTGACCGGCATCGAGCACCGCGATTGACGCGGCGCCCAGCAGCACCAGGCCCTCAAGGGCCATGAGCACCGCGGCGACCCGGCGCCGGCGCGGGGCGGGGTCCGACGCGCGGATCCGCTCAGGGGTCGGGGTCATCGGATGCTCCGCTGGCTCGCCATGCCCGCACTGTATCGAGTGCCATCCGACCTCGGGGCCGCGGGCGCCCGCCTCCGGACGCAAGGACGCCGCGGTGTGGGAAGTGCCACCGAACTGCCCGGCGCTATCCCTTGTCGGTCCGCAGCACCCTCGCGAGAATGGATTCCAGCCCGATGCGGCGAGGTCCGAGACGCCTCCCGCGATCGCGCCGGGAGCGCCCCTCCCGACGCAGACCGGGCCCGGACGAACCCACGCGCCCCACGGGGTGAACCACGTCCCGCCGCACCGCGAGGTGTCGCAGGACGCCCAGGAAAGAGAGAGTGACGATGGACTGGCGCCACCGCGCAGAGTGCCTCACGCAGGACCCTGAGCTGTTCTTCCCGATCGGGAACACCGGACCGGCGATCACGCAGATCCAGGAGGCCAAGGCCGTCTGCCAGCGCTGCGACGTCATGAACACATGCCTCAAGTTCGCCCTCGAGACCGGTCAGGACTCGGGCGTCTGGGGGGGCCTGTCCGAGGACGAGCGCCGCTCGCTCAAGCGCCGCAACGCCCGCGCCCGCCGCGCCGGCTGAGCACTCAGCACCCTGTCGAGGGCCGGCTCCCACCCTGGGGGCCGGCCCTCGCGCTGTCCGGGTGCCCGAGCGACGTGACCGGCGCGCACCGAGCACCTCAGATCCCGACCGGATCCAGGTACACGTCCACCGTCGCGATCGTCCCGCCCTCGGGGCGCCCCTCCCAGGTGAGCGTCCCGCCGAGCTCCCCCTGCACGAGGGTCTCGGCGATCGAGGTGCCCAGGCCCGTCGGCGTCGTCGTCCCCATGCCCTTGCCGTCGTCCTCGATGCGGATGACGAGATGAGATCCCGTCCGCTCGCTGCGCACGACCAGGTGACCGCCGGTCTCGGACAGCCCGTGCTCGACGGCGTTGGTGACCAGCTCGGTCACCACCAGCGCGAGCGGGGTCGCCTCCTCGGCACGCACGGAGCCGGCGCGGCCCACCTTCGTCGTGTGCACCTCGACCTGCCCGGCGCCCGCGACGGGCTCGGAGTCCGCCCGGCGCACCGAGGCGCTCGCGGCGTCCACCGCCAGGCGCAGGCACCGGTCGATGACCTCGTCGAAGTACACCGCCTCCTCGCTGCCCTGGAGCAGCGACTCGTGCACGAGCGCGATCGTGGAGACCCGTCGCATCGCCTCGGTCAGTGCGCTGCGCGCCTCCTCGGACGTCATGCGGCGTGACTGCAGGCGCAGCAGGGCCGCCACCGTCTGCAGGTTGTTCTTGACCCGATGGTGGACCTCCCGGATCGTCGCGTCCTTCGTCATGAGCTCCCGCTCGCGGCGTCGCAGCTCGGTGACGTCCCGCACCAGAACGATCGCCCCGGTGCGCTCGCCCTTCTCCGTCAGCGGCAGGGCCCGCAGCGAGAGCGTCCCCCCGCGGGCCTGCATGTCCGAGCGCCACGCGGCACGGCCCATGAGCACGAGGGGCAGCGACTCGTCGACGGGGGCGCGGGACTGCAGCACCTCGGTGCTGAGCTCGGCGAGGGTGTCCCCTGTCATGCCTCCGGAGACGCCGAAGCGGTGGAAGGCGGACAGGGCGTTGGGGGACGCCCACTGGACGACGCCGCCCGCGTCGAGCTCGACGATCCCGTCGACCACCCGCGGGGCGCCGCGGCGGGGCGGGATCGGAGCGCCGGCGATCGGGAAGGCCCCGGTCGCGACCATCGCGAGCATCCGCTCGCCGAGGGACTGCATCCGTCGCTCGCTCTCCGTGGCGGGCTCGCGGTCCCCCATCTCGACGTCGATGACCCCGACGGTGCGTCCGCCCGTGCGGATCGGCACCCGCAGCAGGGGCATGCCGGTGCCCTCGGGACGGGTGGGCGGACGCGCCGCCTCGCCCTTCACGTCGAGCAGCGCGAGGAGGTCCGGCTGCTCCTCGGGACCGGCCGAGGTGCCCACCGGGTCCTCGTAGTAGACGGTGGGACCCGTCGAGGGCCGGCAGTGGGCGACCGCCGCCGCGCGACCCTCGCGACCGATCCACAGGACCAGGTCGGACCGCATGAGATCGGAGATGACGTTCCAGTCCCCCACGAGCTGCTGCAGCCATTCGGAGGCCCGTTCGTCGTGCCCGGGTGCATCGGAGAGGAACTTGGCGAGGCTCGGCATACGACCAGGATAGGGTGCTCGCTCGGGGGCCCGCGACGCGGACGAATGTCCGTTTCCGAGCGATTCCCCATCCACCGATCATCGTCTGACGAGGAGACCCCTGTGCGCGTGAACGAGACCCTCCATCTGCCCCTGTCGCCCGACGCCGTGGCGCGGATGTACGTCGATCCCCAGTACCCGCCGCTGCGTGCCTCGGCGCTGCGTGCGCACGACGTCTCGGCCTCCGTCACGGGTTCTGCCGATGACGCGTTCTCGGTCAGCTCGACCCTGCGCCTGCCCACGACCGGAATCCCCGACCTGGTCCGCAAGGTCGTCGGCGAGACGGTGACCGTGCGCGAGGTTCAGGACTGGTCGGCGCCCGCGGCCGACGGCTCGCGCACGGGAACCATCCGCCTGGACGTCGACGGCACGCCGGCGTCGATGACCGGGGACCTCCGCCTGGCCGCCGACGGGAAGAACGCCACGACCGTCACGATCGACGGCGAGCTGACCGCCAAGGTGCCGCTGCTGGGCAAGAAGATCGAGCAGGCGGCGGTGCCCTACGTCACGAAGGTCCTCGCCAAGGAGCAGGCCAGCGCCGCCGCCTACGCGGACCGCGCGTCGGAGTAGTCCAGGGCCGCCGCGACCTCCGACCGGTCGAACCACAGCAGGGCCGGGTCCGTGTCGCTCTCGCGGACGGCGCGAGCGCCCAGCTCGGTGACGTGCACGCTCGCGACCTCGATGGTCGCGGATCCCTGGATCGCCACCCCGAAGGCGCCGCCGTCCTGCGAGGCGTCGATGACGACGGCATCGGGCACGTCCCCCGCGAGGACCGCGACCCGCGCGCCCCGGGGATCGGCGGTCGCCGTCGCGGGGTCCTGGGCATCGGGCTCGCCCAGGGCGACGTACACCGCGTCCTGCAGGGCGTCGTACTCGAGGTCCTCGGCGTCCTCGTCCGGACGACCGGCCTGCGCCCACCCGGAGACCGCCCAGCCACGGGTCCCCGCGTCGAGCGGGATCCTCGGCGTGGCGGTCCCGGCGGCGGTCTCCAGGCTCGCGCGCAGCTCGGCGCTCAGGGGCAGATAGATCCTCATGCCGCCATCCTGGCACGTCAGGGGCGCAGTCCGTCGTCGCGGCGGATCAGCCGGCGGGTGCTCCGGCCACGGCGACGGGCTCCGGCAGCAACGACAGGGCGAGGTCCCGGACGGCCCGGCGCACGGGCGTCCGGGGTCCTGCCTCGGACAGCAGCGTCCCGTCCCAGCAGGCGCGGCGCAGGGTCGCGGGGTCATCGGGGACGGTCGAGATCGCCCGGACGTCCATGCGCTCGAGGACCAGGGAGCGGATCCGGTCGGCGGGGGTGGGCGGCGCGACACGGTTGACGACGACCCGCAGGTCGGTGACCTCCAGCTCCCGCAGCCGTTCGTCCTCCCGGAGCAGTCGGGTGATCGCGACCGGATCCGCGGTGGTCACGGCGAGGACGGTGTCCGCCGCGGCGACCGCGGAGGTGCTGGCGGCGTTGCGCCGCGGGGCCATCGTGTCGTAGCTGAGCTCCTCGTCCTCCTCGAGGCATGAGCCGGCGTCCACCACCACCAGGGCCGCGGAGCGCCGCAGCACCTCCCAGACCCCGTCGAGCGAGCTCGGGCGCACCTCCGGCCATCGGGCCGGGACCCCGATCCCGCTCAGGAAGCGCAGGCCCGGGTGCAGGACGGGGACGATCGAGGCGACGGTGCCGACATCGAGGGTGTCGCGCGCGCTGGCGCGGCACGCCGCGACGAGTCCCGGGGCGTCGTCGACCACGCCGAGGATCTGGGCCAGCGCCGGACCGTACGTGTCGGCGTCCACGAGGATCGTGTCGACCCCCGCCAGGGCGGCCTCGTGGGCGATGTTCGCCGCGAGGGTCGACCGGCCCGGAGCGCCGGCGGCACCCCAGACGGCGAGCAGCCGCCCCCGCGGAGCATGGGGATCGGGTCGCGTCTGCACCCAGTCCTCGATGGCCCGGGCATCAGGGGATGCTGCGGACTGCAGGACGGCGGCGACCTCGGCGACCGGCGCGGTGGCGTCCACGACGTGCCGCAGGCCGAGCGTGGTCGAGGTCGGGACGCCCTCGGCGCGGTGCACGAGCCCCACGACGGCGCCCGCCGTCCGGAGCATGTCGCTGAGGGCCTCGCGGTCCATGCCGCGGACCTCGAGGTCGATGAGGACGACGTCCCCCACGCCGGCGCTGACGACCGCCAGGGTCTCGGCGAGGTCGGCACAGCGGCGTACCACCCGCAGCTCCCCCGCATGGTCGCGGGCGACGCCGTGGACGATCCGCACCTCGTCGCTGCCCGAGGCGCACAGCACGACGTCGATCACGGGGTCCCGCCCCGTGCCCCGGGGATCGCGATGACGTCGACCCGGTCCCCAGCCGCGAGGGCCTCCAGGACCAGCGGCACCTGCTCCACGGGCACCAGCACCTCGACGGTCATCGACCGCATCCCCAGCGAGCTGCCCTCGTCGACGGTGCGCACGACCCCGGATTCGATGATCCGGGTCGCGACGGCCCGCTCGGCGGTGCCTGGGGCGTCCGGGGTGCTCCACAGCTCGACCCGGGTCCCCGGGCCGAGGGAGCCCGCGACCGCGCCGTCGACGTCCACGACGACAGGACGCAGCTGCACCCCCTCGCCCTGACCGATCGCGGCCACCGGCAGCAGCTCGCCCGCGCGCACCGTCTGCGTGGCGACCGCGCCCGTGGGGATCTCCTCGAGCGATCGTGCGTAGTGCGAGGTCTGCTCCCCGAGGCGCAGCTCGGCGGTCGTGAAGGCCTCCGCGCCCAGGACGTCCCCGATCACGATGTCCTCGCGTGCCACGAGCACCGTGGTGGTGGCCGCGAGCCGCGAGATCACCAGCATCCCCGCGAGGACGCTCACGAGCACGAGCACGACGCCGATGATCAGCCTGGGATCCCGCCAGCGGGGTCGGCGCAGCCTCAGGGCGCCCGCAGCTCCGGTCACGATGCCTCCGTCCCGCCGCCGGCGACCTCGTGCGCCGACGTCCAGGCCTGCACCCTAGGGCACCGGGGCGGACAAAAGCGATAGCCCGGACGGCCCGTGTGCACAACCGCGACAGGAGTCGTCCACAGCGGCCTCGACACGGCCGTGCCGGGGCCCTCCCGGTGCGAGAATGTGTCATCGCACCGTCGAGTGCTCGCACGAGTGCTAGCAGAGGAGTCCGGATGCCCGCCCGCTTCGTCCCGCTGTCCGTCGTGGCCGAGATGCTGACGATCTCCGCCTCCCAGGCCTATGCGCTGGTGCGCTCCGGTGAGCTGCGGGCGATCAAGGTGGGCGGACGCGGCCAATGGCGGGTCGAGATCACCGAGCTCGAGGCTTACATCCAGCGTCAGTACGACGCGACGGAGCGCGAGCTCGTCGAGGAGCGCAGCCGGGACGAGGACCGGTCCCGCACTCCCGCCGCGGGGCACTGACCCCCCTCGTTCCGCGCAGCGGTCCCGTCGGCGCGATCAGACCGACACGGTGACCAGCAGGATCGCCCCCAGAGGCACGGTGACGTCCGCGATCGCGGCCGATCGGCCCGTCGCGCCGCGCTCCCCCGTCGGGCTCCGGCTGAGATCGATGGCATCGCCACCCACCCCGGCGATGCGCCCGGTGATCACCGCCGCGCGGGTCGCGACCCGGACGACCGAGCGGTCACGCGAGATGTCCCGCAGCACCTGACGCAGGTTCTGGCGCCCGAGGGGCGCGGGGTCCTCGGGACGCACGCGGGCCGCGAGACCCTCGATGTGGGTGATGGCGCCCAGGGGCACGAGGTTCCGCGCGGCCGTCGCGTTCTCGACGAGGCCGATCCAGCCGTCGCCGACGTCCGCGAGCCTGCCGTCGACCACGACACCGGGCTCTCCGTGCACGACGAGCCGGGCGCCCATCGCCCCGCGCAGCCGGTCCACGAGCGGGACCTGGGCGCGCTCCCCGCGCGCCAGATCCTCGGCGGTCGCGCGCATCTGCTGTGCCTCGAGGTGGGCCAGCCGCCCCTCGAGATCCTCGAACATCCGCTCCAGGGACATGCGCTCACTGTAATCACGCGACCTCTTGCGCGCGGCCACCGAAGCCCCTACGGTTCACATCACACCCAATCGCACCAAACTGCATCAAACGTCATCATCGGCGTCGGACGCGGGGTGGGACGGATCACCGAGCGGAGGAGGACAGGCCGTGGAACAGCTGCAGGCGACCACCGGGCGCACGGTGCCCGGTGCACTGGAGGCACGCGAGGCGCCGACCGGGACCGCAGCCGCGGCGGCCCCGGACGCCGGGACCGCACCCGCGGGGACCTCGGAGTCCGGGACCGCGAGCACGGGCGCACGCCGGACGGGTCTCGGCTACGCGATGCTCTCAACCGGAGGCGCCGCGGCCGCTCTCGTGCTCTGGTCCTTGGCCGATGACCTCGCGACCGCCCTGCCGGGGCTGGCCGGGGAGGACGCCCTGCTGCAGACGATCGCCGTGCTCGTGGCCGGCGTCGGCGCGGTGCTGTGCGGCTACCTCGCGCTCACCTGGCTGCTCGCGTCGGCCGTCCTCCTGCTCACGGGCACCGTCGGCGCGGCCGGGACGTCCGGGCGCTTCCTGCACGCGGCGCTCCGGGTCCTGGCGCCGGGGCTGGCGCGTCGCGTGGCCGCCACCACGGTTCTCGCGGCGGCGATGTCCGGCCTCGCGCTCGGCCCGGCCCAGGCCCAGGACGCGTTCGAGGACACGTGCGCGACATCGGTCCGAACCGGGAGCCCGGCGGAGAGCACGTACGCCGCCGCGTCGGCGCCGCGGCCGGGCACGTCCCCGACCACGGCGGACACGTGCGCGACCACCGACGTATCCGAGCCCACCCCGCCCACCGGGTCGTCCGGGTCCTCCGGGTCCTCCGGGTCCTCCGGGTCCTCCGACGAGGGTCCCGGGTCCTCGACCGCCGACGGCCGCCGCGACGGCCCGGCTCCGATGACGCTCCCCTCCGAGGGCGAGACGGACCCCGCGACCCCGGACCCCACCGCGGACGCGGATCCTTCGCCCGGCGCCGATCCCGCGTCCGGTACCGACCCCTCGGGAGCCCCTGCCGCATCGGCCCCTGTCGAGGATCCCGACCCTTCGGGCTCCCCATCGCCCGACAGCACACCGCCGCCGCTGGGGTGGGGCGAACAGCCTTCCGCTCCCGCCACCGCCCCCGAGGACGCCGGGTCTCCCGCACCCGAGGCCGCATCACCGGCGCCCGCCGGACCTGCGGCCACCTCTGCACCGGCGCCCGTGCCGCCCGCTGAGCGGCACGTCGTGGTCGAGCGGGGCGACAGCCTCTGGCGGATCACCCAGGAGCAGCTGGGCCCGACGGCCGACGACGCCGCGATCGCCCGCGCCTGGCCCGAGCTGTATGCCGCGAACCGCGACACGATCGGTGCCGACCCGGACCACATCGAGACCGGTCAGAGGCTGATCGTGCCCGAATCCCTCACCACGGCCGCCGGCCCGTCGACCTCCCCGCATCCCACCGATCACACCCAGGAGCCGTCATGACCGCCACCGACCAGCGCCCCGCCGCGGCCCCCACGCCGACACCGGGCCCGCAGCTCGCCCTCGGGGACCCGACGACCGCCGCCCGCCTGGTCGAGACCGTCGCCCGGTTCGCGGTCGAGATCATCCGCGGGGTGCGCCCGGTCGCGACGCTCTCCCGGATGGTGACGCCCGAGATCGCCGCGATGCTCGAACGGCGTGCGGCCCTGACCCGCCGGCTGCACGGCACCGCGGGCCCCGGTGCGGCGGACAGGCTGCCCAGCCGGGTGGTGCTGCGCGCTGTGCGCACCTGTGTCGTCAGTGACACGGCGGTGGAGGCCAGCGCCGTGCTCCACGAGGGCGGTCGTGCCCGCTTCGTCGCGATGCGCTGGGAGCTGCGCCACCGCGGGTGGCGCGTCACCGTCCTCGAGATCGGCTGACCGGCGGAACCGTCGGACCTCCCAGGACAGCCAGGACCGCCAGGACCGCCAGGACAGGACGATCGGCCGACGGGCATGACCACCGAGTCGCGCGACCGGCCGACGCGGACGATCACCTGGATCGCGCGACCGGCCGATCGCGGGCGTCAGCCCCGCTTGTTGCGGCGATCCGCGCGTTCACGTCGGCGACGCTCGGCCCTCGAGGCCGCCGGACGCTCCTGGACCGAGGAGCCGGAGTACTGGAGATCCCGTGCACGCACCTCGTCGCCGAGTCCGCGGGCGGTGATCACGGCCGCCTCCTCGGCGGCGGAGATGGACGTCCTCGGGGAGTCGGCGGCATCGTCCGAGGTCTCGTCGCCGTGCTCGTCGTCCTGATCGGCCTCGGCCGAGGAGTCGTCGTCCGGCGTCCGGGCGGGCGCGGTCGACACTCCGGCGGCGCCGGCGGCGGCGACCCCCTTGACGAGGTCGCTGACGGCGCTGGGCACGACGGAGGTCGGCTGGGAGACCTGCACCTCGAGGTTGTAGAGGTAGCCGACCGCGTCCTCCTTGATGCCGCCGATCATCTCGTCGAACATCAAGTGGCCCTCGCGCTCGTACTCCACGAGCGGATCGCGCTGGGCCATGGCGCGCAGCCCGATGCCCTCCTTGAGGTAATCCATCTCGTAGAGGTGCTCGCGCCAGCGGCGATCGATGACGTTGAGCAGGACCCTGCGCTCGAGCTGGCGCATGGCGCCCTCGCCGAGCTCCTCCTCGCGCTTCTCGTACGCCAGGTGGGCGTCGTCGAGGATCTCGGTGCGCAGGCGATCGGCCTCGAGGTTCTCCTTGCCGTCGACCTCCTCGACGAGCTCCTCGGGCGTGATCGAGATCGGGTAGACGGCGCGCAGCTTGCCCCACAGCTCCTCGAGCTCGACGTCCTCGGGGTTGGTGCGGGCGGTGGCGGCATCGACGGACCCGCCGATCACGTCGTCCAGGAAGCGCTCGACGTGGGGCTCGAGGTCCTCGCCGTCCAGGATGGTGTTGCGCTCGGTGTAGATGGTGCGGCGCTGCTTGGTGAGCACGTCGTCGTACTTCAGGACGTTCTTGCGGATCTCGAAGTTGCGGGACTCGATCGAGGTCTGCGCGCGCTGGATCGCGCCGGAGACCATGCGCCCGGTCAGCGGGATCGACTCGTCCACGCCGCCGCGCGCCAGGAGGGTCTCGGCCGCCCCGGAGTTGAACAGGCGCATCAGGTCGTCCTGTAGGGACAGGTAGAAGCGGGACTCCCCCGGGTCTCCCTGGCGTCCCGAACGGCCGCGCAGCTGGTTGTCGATGCGCCGCGACTCGTGGCGCTCGGTGCCCAGGACGTACAGGCCGCCGCGGTCGACGACCTCGTCGTGCTGGGTGCCGACGGCCTCCTCGGCCTTCTCGAGCGCCTCGTCCCAGGCCTTCTCGTAGCCCTCGGGGTCGGTCTCGGCGTCCAGGCCGCGCTCGGCGAGATCGGCGTGGGCCATGAACTCGACGTTGCCCCCGAGCATGATGTCGGTGCCGCGACCGGCCATGTTCGTGGCGACCGTGACGGCGCCCTTGGCGCCGGCCATCGCGATGATCCCGGCCTCTCGGGCGTGGTTCTTGGCGTTGAGGACCTCGTGGGGCACGCCGCGCTTGGACAGCAGGGTCGAGAGGTACTCGGACTTCTCGACGCTGGTGGTGCCCACGAGCACCGGCTGGCCGCGGTCGTGGCGCGTCACGATGTCCTCGACGACGGCCTCGAACTTCGCCTTCTCGGTGCGGAAGACCTTGTCGACACGGTCCTTGCGGACCATCTCCTTGTTGGTGGGGATCGGGACGACGCCCAGCTTGTAGGTGTTCATGAACTCGGCGGCCTCGGTGTCGGCCGTACCGGTCATGCCCGCGAGCTTGTCGTAGAGCTTGAAGTAGTTCTGCAGGGTGATCGTGGCCAGCGTCTGGTTCTCGGCCTTGATCGCGACGCCCTCCTTGGCCTCGATCGCCTGATGCATGCCCTCGTTGTAGCGGCGCCCGCCGAGGATGCGGCCGGTGTGCTCGTCGACGATCATGACCTCGCCGTTGAGGACGACGTAGTCCTTGTCCCGCTTGAACAGCTCCTTGGCCTTGATGGCGTTGTTGAGGAAGCCGATGAGGGGGGTGTTCAGGGACTCGTAGAGGTTGTCGATGCCCAGGTGGTCCTCGACCTTGTCGATCCCGGACTCGAGCACGCCCACGGTGCGCTTCTTCTCGTCGACCTCGTAGTCGCGGTCGCGCCGCAGGAGCTTGACCACCTTGGCGAACTCCGCGTACCACTTGTTGGCGTCGCCCGAGGCGGGTCCGGAGATGATCAGCGGCGTCCGGGCCTCGTCGATGAGGATCGAGTCCACCTCGTCGACGATCGCGAAGAAGTGGCCGCGCTGGACGCGGTCGTCAGAGGTGAGCGCCATGTTGTCACGCAGGTAGTCGAAGCCGAACTCGTTGTTCGTGCCGTAGGTGATGTCGGCGGCGTACTGCTCGCGGCGCTCCGGCGGGGTCAGGCCGCTGGTGATGACGCCGGTCGTGAGCCCCAGGGCGCGGAAGACGCGGCCCATGATGTCGCTCTGGTAGGTGGCGAGGTAGTCGTTGACGGTGACGATGTGGACGCCCTTGCCGGCGAGCGCATTGAGATAGGCCGGGAGCGTGGCCACGAGGGTCTTGCCCTCGCCGGTGCGCATCTCGGCGATCTTCCCGCGGTGCAGCGCGTAGCCGCCCATCACCTGGACGTCGTAGGGGCGCTGGCCCAGGGTGCGGCTGGCGGCCTCGCGGACCGCGGCGAAGGCCTCGACCGCGATGTCGTCGAGGGTCTCGCCGTCCTCGAGCCGCTCCTTGAAGCGGTCGGTCTCCTCGCGCAGCTCCTCGTCGGACAGCTCCGTGAAGGCGTCCTCGCTGTCGCCGACGCGCTTGGCGAACGACTCGAGCCGTCGGAGCTCGCGTCCTTCGCCGGCGCGCAGGATGGTGTCGAAGAGGTTTGCCACTCGTGCTCCCCTTCCGGGACGGGGTGACCGTCGCCGGATCGTCGGGCCGGACGCGGACGTCCGGCTGGTCGTGGATGGGCCGACCACATCTTACGGTGCGCCCGGGCGTGGACGGGGACGGCGTGACGACCGTCGCGTCATGCGACCGGCGGCGCGCCGCCTGCCAGGTCCCGGACGGCACGTGCGAGCGGGACGGCGAGATCCCCGCGGTCCAGGACCTCGACGGCGTCGAGCCCCTGCCAGCGCGCGGCCCGCTCGAGCTCCGCGGCGAGCTCGGCCGCGACCGCCTCGGACGGCGGGCGCCGCACCGTGCGCGAGAGGGCGGGCAGCGGCTCGCCGTGCACCTCGCACACCTCCAGGACGCCGCGGGCGCGGTCGGCGCGGAGGTCCACGCGGGCCTCGAAGCGGTCCCCGAGCAGGAACGGCAGCGCGTAGTAGCCGTGGGTGCGCTTCTCGCGCGGGGTGTAGATGCCGATCCGGTAGACGACGTCGAAGAGCGACTCCAGGCGCGGCCGATGGAAGGCCACGGGATCGAAGGGGCTCATGAGGGCACCGCCACGCAGGGGCGTGGGCGCCGGGGCGTCCTCGCGCAGGAGCATCGGCACGTCGCCGTCGGGGCGGGCGACCGTCACCGGGCGCAGCTCGCCGGCGGCCTGCAGGGCGTCGATCGCCGGGGCGACGTCGCCGCGCGGCAGCCGGAAGTAGTCCGCGATGCTCGCGGGGGTGGCGATGCCCAGCGCGGTGCTCGCGAGCCGGGTCAGCTCGAGCAGGGCGCGCCGCTCCTCGCCGTCGTCCTTTCCCACCGCGCCCGGGGCGTGCGCCGCATCGAGCGGCCCGTAGAGCCGTTCGAACTGCGCGGTGCGTCCCACGCCGTCCAGGCGGCCGCTGCGGAAGAGGTACTCGACGACCCACTGGGTGTCGGTGCGCCGCCATCCCCAGCCGGTCTCGGGGCGCCGGGAGTCCCCGAGCCGCCGCGAGATCGCCGGTGCCGTGAGAGGGCCCTCCCGCGCGACGAGCTCCTCGACGGTGCGCAGGAGGGCGGGGTCCGCGACGGCGGCTCGCCGCACGGCGCCCCAGTCGGCCCGGGCCACGCGGGCCCGGCGGAACCGCAGGAGCTCGTGGACCTCGGGCTCCACGAGGGTGGCCTCGTGGGCGAAGGACTCCGTGAGCAGGCGCGCGGGCCCGGGAGCCGAGGCCCGCGCGAGGACGCCCGGATCCCAGGGACCGGACCGCGTGAAGACCGGCAGGTGATGGGCGCGCGCGAACACGGAGACCGAGTCGATCTGGAGGAGGTGGGTGCGGGCCACCGTGCGCCGCAGGGCCTCGCGGCTGGCGCGACCAGACAGGGCCGTGCCCGCGCGGCGGGCGCCGATCCCCTGGCTGCGCAGGGCGATCCGCCGGGCCTGGGCCCAGGTGAGGCGGTCGGCGGTCATGCGTCGATGTCCACGGCGGTGCGCGCTCCTGTGCTCGGGGGTGCTCGGAGGGCGGTGCGGCCACCCGGAGCAACGGTAACCGGCGGGCAGGACGATCGCCTCGTCCTGCCCGCCGGGTTCCTGCCGGTCCGCCCGCCGTGGATGCCGTGGGGCGTCCCGCGCGAGCGACCGGCCCGTCGGCTCAGCCCTCGCGGGCCCCCGCGGTGTCCAGCTCGATCACGCCGTAGTCCCAGCCCTTGCGGCGGTAGACGACCTTGGGGTTGCCGGAGTCGGCGTCGACGAACAGGAAGAAGTCATGGCCGACGAGCTCCATGCGGTAGAGCGCGTCATCGATCGACATGGGCGCGGCGGAGTGACGCTTGGCGCGGATGACCACGGGGCTCTCGCCCTGGGAGGCGATGTCCTCACCGGAGTCGGGTGCGCTCTCGGGCTCCGGGGGTGCCGCGGCGGCGTCCGGGGCGGCCTCGCCGATGGGCGCGACCTCGATCCCCTGGGCCGGGGTCATCGTGCGCACGCTCGCGGCCGAGCCGTAGGCGCGCTCGCGGCCCCGGCGCTGCCCCTTGCGGCGGTCGCGCGCCCGGCGGAGCCGCTCGAGGAGCCGACCGTAGGCGACGTCCAGCGCCGCGTAGAGGTCGTCGGCCCGGGCCTCGGAGCGGATGACGGCGCCGCTGTCGTGGACGGTGAGCTCCACGCGGTCGCACTGCTCGCTCTGGCGGGGATTGTTCTCGTGCGAGATCTCGACGTCCACGCGCAGTGCGGCGGGTGCGAGCTGGGTGACCTTGTCGAGCTTCTCGGTCAGGTGACGACGGAAGCGGTCGGGGACGTCCATGCGGCGTCCGACGACATTGATCTCCATGGCGATTCCTCCAGGGGTGTGGGACGCGGCCGCGGATCCGCCCGGCCGCTCGGCGGCACTGTCGAGACGGGCCTCCTTCCGCATGCGGGTCCGGACCTCGTGAGGGCCCCGGGGTCGGGCCAGTCTGCCATGTCCTGTGGCGTGGGTCTCACAGATCCCGGGGAATGGGCCGAGGTGTCCCGTTCCGTCCGTCCGGGAGCCGTGCGGCAGCGATGACCAGGGCTCCCACGGTCTCGCAGCCGCTGGCGTCGAGGGCGTCGGCGACGGCGCGGAGGGTGGCTCCGGTGGTCGCGACGTCGTCGACGAGGATCGCCGTGCGCGGCAGGTCCCGGGGCCGCGGGACCCGGATCCGGGACGGGGCGGCACGAGCCCGCCGGGCACGACGGTCGCGGCCCGCCTGACCCGGTCCGCGCAGCCCCAGTCCCGGATGGACGTCCAGGCCGGTGCCCCGCGCGATCCGGCGGGCGAGCAGGCGTGTGTGGTCCTCGCCGCGGCGCACCCGATGCGCGAGGGTCGAGGGCACGGGCACCAGCGCGGGCTCCCGCGTCAGGTCCAGGTGCTCCAGTCCCGGGCGCATCGCCTCGGCGAACGGGGTCGCGAGCGAGAGCTCGCCGCCGTCCTTGTAGGCCAGGACGAGGGCGCGCAGCGGCCCGAGGTGGCGCCCCAGGGCGAGCACCGGCAGACGCGACGCCGTGCTCAGGCGGCCGGTGCGGGCATCCGCGTCGACGACGAGCTCGAGCGAGGGACAGGCGGCATCCACGCGCACGGGAGGGTTCTCGAGCAGGCGGGCGCAGTCCTCGCACGGGACCGCTCCGGGGCCTCCGCACGGGCACTGGCGGGGCACGACCAGGGATCCTGCCTGCACGGCCGCGTCCACGAGGCCGTCCAGCAGGGCGGCCGCCCGCCCGCGGGGACCAGCATGTGTGAAGGACATGCATCCATCCCAGCCGACCCGACGCCCCGCCGGGAGCACCCGGCGCCCGCTGTGGATCGCACCCTCGTGGGGAGGGGACGAGAGCTTCACGAGCGGCCGACGCGAGGCCCGTGAGCGGCCCACCCAGGAGATCAGGAGGCGCTCAGTAGAAGCTCGGGTCCCGCCCGGCGGCCTCCATCGGCCGCCACTGGGAGCCGTCGCTGCGCAGCAGGGCCGAGTCCGCCGAGGAGGCGCACACGGTGCCCGACTCCTTGGTGCCCGCGAGGCGGAGGGTCCCGGCCGGAGGCGCCGGAAGACGCTCCGTGCCGGTCGCGGCATCGACCACCACGCCCGCCGGCGCCCCCTGCGCGTCGGAGCCCAGCACGATCGCGGCCATCTCGTCGTACCAGGTGGCCTGGACGACGTCGACCAGCGGCAGCGGGATCTGCACGGGCTCGGTGAGCCCGGTCGGCATGCCCCGGTCATCGCGGACCGTCGCGCACAGGTCCAGCCGCGCGGTGTCCCCGGACGCCGAGACGATCAGCAGCCGGGTCCTGTCCGGGGCCAGGTCGATCCATCGCAGGGTCCTCCCGGCGAGCCACGGCACGGGGAGCCTGCGGTCCCCCTGGACGCCGGCGATCGCCAGCAGCAGCACCGCGCCCTCGTCGTCCTGCTCGGCGGTCCACACCCAGCCGGCGTCGTCGACCCGGGGCGGGAGCAGGCCGCTGCCCGGGATCTCCCGCAGCGGCACGGAGCCGTCGGTCGAGGCGATGAGGATCGCGCTCGCGTCGGGGCGGCGCGCCGTCGCGAAGGGGGCCGTGCGCGCGATCGTCGGGTCCGAGACCAGCTGGCCGGAGAGCTCCGGGACCAGCTGGGTGGTCCGGCTCCCGGCGTCCGGCACCCGGACGATGCCGAGCGGGCCCGCGGCGCACCAGCGGCGCCCCGGGAGGTCGCGCCGCGCGGACGAGGCGTCGTTGCTGGTGAGCGTCAGGTCGCCCGTGATCATCCGGACGTCGCCGACGAAGGGCAGGGACTGCAGGGTCGTCAGGACCTGGGAGACGACGAGGGCGCGGCGGGAGGCGGGCAGCTCCGCGATCCCGGCGGGCAGCTGGACCCGGGCGGCGCCGCCGGCCCCCGAGGCGATCTCGGTGTCCCCGAGCCCGGAGTCCTTCGTCACGGCGGACTCGACGGCGCCGATGAGGAACGGCGCGGGGCCGGCGGCGAGCAGCCGCAGCAGCGCGGTCCCGGAGTCCTGGGTGGTGACCCAGCGCAGGTCCGGCACCAGGAGCTGCTGGCCCTGGTCGAGGAAGTACAGGCGCCCCGGGGCGAAGAGGATCTCGAAGGCCGCCTCGGACAGGAAGATCCCGGCCGGGGGCCGGGAGATCCGCCACTGTCCGTCGACCTTCTCGACCAGCACGTCGACCTCGCGCGCCGCCGGGCTCGACAGGGCGGTGCGGATCCCCGCGTGATCGACCTGCGCGACGGCCTGCAGCGCCAGTCGCACGCTGTCGCCCTCGGCCGTGGTGCTGAACTCGCGGTCCCCGGAGTACACGGTCACCGAGGCGGAGGGGTCCCAGGCGGCCCGTGCGTCCTCGGTGAGGTACTGACGTGCCACCTCGTAGTCCCCGTCGCCACCGACGCCGGCCTGGACGAAGCCCGTGACGATGTCCGCCGGGCTCGCGCCGTCGGCGGGGGGCCGGGGCTGGACGTAGGGCGACCCGGGATCGGCGGCGCCGTCGACGGGCGTCGACGTGATGCCGGAACGGTCCGGGATGCGGGCGCACGCCGAGGCGGCGAGCAGGAGGGTCCCGGCGGCGCCCGCGTGCAGGACGGCGCGGCGACCGGGGCGGCGCTCAGGGCCGGTGCTGGTCATCGTCCTCGTCCTCCTCCAGGGGGGTCGGTGCCGAGCCGCCGGCGGACAGCGTCGGCAGGTCGGCCGGGCGTGCGGTGGACAGGCCCGGGGTGCCACGCAGGTCCAGCTCGCCGGTGCGGGTGCTGAGCTCGATGGCACCGGTCGGGAAGGACAGCGCCACGGCATCGAAGGCGCGGTGCAGGCGCAGGGGCGAGGCCGCCAGGGATCCCCCGGCGCGGCGCGGGAGGGTCAGGCGGAACACGGCGCCCTGCCCGGCCTGCCCCCAGGCCTGGAGCCAGCCGCCGTGCAGGTGGGCGTCCTCGACGGAGATCGACAGCCCCAGGCCGGTGCCGCCGATGGTCCGGGCACGCGAGGGGTCGGCCCGCCAGAAGCGGTCGAAGACGTGGGCGGCGGCCTCGGGCGTCATGCCCCGGCCGAAGTCCTGGACGGTGACCGCGACGGCCGTCTCGTCGCCGGCGACGTCCACCCGCACGGGATGGTGCGCTCCGTGCTCGAGGGCGTTGGACAGCAGGTTGCGCAGGATCCGATCGATCCGACGCGGATCGACGACGGCCGCGAGGTTCCCCGGGCGCACGTGGACCCGCACATCGCAGCCGCGGTCCGCGGCGAGCACCGCGAGGGCGTCGACGGCATGGCGCACGAGCTCGCCCATGTCGTGCCGCTGCGCCTCGAGCTCCGCGGCCCCGGCGTCGAATCGGGAGATCTCCAGCAGGTCCGTCAGCAGCGCCTCGAACCGGGTGACCTCCGAGGACAGCAGCTGCACGGTCCGGTCGATCTCTGGCGGGAACCCGCGCCGGGCGCCGTCGAGCACTGCGGCGGCCATCCGGATCGTCGTCAGCGGGGTCCGCAGCTCGTGCGAGACGTCGGCCACGAACCGCTGCTGGACGCGCGAGAGCTCGGTGAGGTCGGCGACCTTCTGCTCGAGGTTGTCGGCCATGTCGTTGAAGGACTCCCCCACCCGCGCCAGCTCGTCGGCGCCGGTCACGGCGATCCGCACCCCGGGATCACCCGCCGCGATCCGCTCCGCGGCGTGGGCGGCGCTCCGCAGCGGGGAGGTGACCATCCGGGCGATGACGATCGCGATGCCCACCACGAGCGCCAGCAGCACCAGGCCCCCGCCGCCCAGGACCCGCTGGACGAAGGTGAGGGTCTGCTGCTCCTGCTGGAGGGAGTACAGGATGTAGAGGTCGTAGCCGCCGGCGCCGGCGACGGCGACGCGGGTCCCCACCAGGAGACCCGGCACGCTCGTGCCGTCGCCCTGCTCGATGGGGACGCTGCGCCAGGTCAGGGAGTCCGGGGCCTCCCGCACGGCGTCCGCGAAGGACTGGTCGATCATCGGCGTCAGGGAGCGGTCGCTGCTGATCACCGCGACGCCCCCGATGGCGCCGACGGGCACGAGTGCCGCCTCGCGGCGATCCACGGCGCCGCCCGAGGCCCGCACCGACTGCACGAAGCGCGTGGCCTCGTCCTGCTGCTGGGTGGCGGTGGCGCCGCTGAGCCCCTGCAGGGTGCCCACGAGGTCGGTCCGCGTGGACATCGCCTCGTCGAGGACCCGTTCGCGGCGCTGCTCGAAGAGCCCGTCGGCGATCACGGTCGAGAGGTAGCTGCCGACCGCGAGGATCGCCAGCAGCGACAGCAGGACGGTGACGCTGACGACGCGCAGTGTCAGCGACCACGTCCGGGGATCCAGGTGCCGCGGGACGGCGAAGGGCGGGGCGTGGCCAGAGCCCTCGGCCCAGGGGTCGCGGGGGGTCTCGCTCACGCGTCCGTTCCGGCGCGGTAGCCCACCCCGCGCACCGTCACGACGATCCGCGGGTGATCGACGTCGCTCTCGATCTTGGACCGCAGGCGCTGGACGTGGACGTTGACGAGCCGGGTGTCCGCGCTGTGGCGGTATCCCCACACCTCGCGCAGCAGCACCTCGCGGGTGAACACCTGCCAGGGCTTGCGTGCCAGCTGGACGAGCAGGTCGAACTCGAGCGGCGTCAGCGGGATGATGTCGACGCCGCGCCGCACCTCGTGGCCCTCGACGTCGATGTCGAGGTCGGCGATCTTCAGCTGCTCGGTGCTCGGGGCCTCGCTGCGGCGCACGCGGGCCTTGATCCGGGCCACCAGCTCGTCGGGCTCGAAGGGTTTGGTGAGGTAGTCGTCGGCGCCCGCCTCGAGCCCCTCGACCACGTCGGCGGTGTCGGTGCGCGCGGTGAGCATGATGATCGGCACGCCGGAGCGCCGGCGCAGCTCGCGGCACACCTCGATGCCGTCCATGCCGGGGAGCATGAGGTCCAGCAGCACCACGTCCGGGCGCATCCGGTCGAAGGCGTCGAGCGCGGAGGCGCCGTCCGGTGCCGTCACGACCTCGAAGCCCTGCCCGCGCAGCACGATCCCGATCATCTCCGCGATCGCGATGTCGTCGTCGACCACGAGGATCCGTCCTGGAGTCGTCATGGCCCTAGTGTGCCATCGGCGCGGGTCGGACCTGCATCATCGACCTTGGTCGGGTCACCGCGAGGGTCCGCGGACCGTACGGTGGCAGGCGTCGAGGCGCACCCGGATCCTCCCGGGACACGCGCCGCCGTGCACGCGCCGAGGAGGGACACGCGATGAGCCAGGGATGGATCGCACCGGGATCGACCGGCGGCACGCAGCCGTCCGGCCCCCAGGGACCGTCGGCCCCCGCCGACGCGGGCCTCGACGCGCACGACCAGGGTCAGCGGGCGGCCCTGCGGCGCGAGCTCGTCGAGCGCACCCCCCTGTTCCCCCTGCGCCCGCTCGGCGTCGGGGAGATCCTCGGTGCCGCGACCCGCATCTACCGGCTGCGGACCCGCACCGTGCTCGCGATCTCGGCGATCGTCTTCGGCATCGCCTACCTGCTGAGCACGGTCCTGGCGGGGGCGGCCCTGATGCCCACGCTGAGCTCGATGCAGACCATGATCGACGACCCCACGGCCGTCTCGAGCTCGGCCGGGCTCGGCGACGGCGAGATCCTGATGACGTTCCTGACCTCGTTCGCGAGCGCGTCCATCACCCTCGTGGCGACCCAGCTGGTCGTCACCGCCCTCGCGGTGATCTCGATCGGCGAGGCCACCGGGGCGCGCGTGTCCGACGGCGCGGTCTGGCGGATCATGGTCCGTCGCGGCCTGCGCGCCGTGGTCGCCGAGATCGTCGTCTCCCTCGTGTCCGGGATCGCGGCGCTGATCCTCGTGGGCCTCGGCCTGCTGCCGGTGCTGCTGGTCCAGGAGGCGCACTGGTGGACCATCGTCCCGATCGTGCTCGGGGCGCTCGCCGCGCTCCTCCTCCTGCTCTACGTCCGGGCCCGGGCGGCGCTGACGACCCCGGCGCTGGCCGTCGAGGACCTCGGCCCGCTGCGCGCGATCGGACGCTCGCTCGCCCTGACGCGGGGACGTCGCGTCTGGCGCGTGCTGGGGATCTGGCTGCTGCTGGGGCTCATCGCGGGCGGCGTCGCCCAAGTGGTCTCCGGGACCCTCTCGACCGTCGGGATGGTCGCGTACTTCGCCGTGCTCGTCACCTCGAACTTCACCCAGCTCACGCTCGCGATGGCGATCCTGCTCATCAGCTCGATGATCGCGGGCTACCTCGCGACCGTGCTGATCCAGCCGTTCAGCGCGGCCGGCGTCACCACCCTCTACGCCGACGAGCGCATGCGCCACGAGGCCTGGGACATCGAGCTGGACCGCGCCGCCCGCGAGCACCGCGCCGCGGCGACCGCGCACGGGAGCATGTGAGCGATGGACCCGGACGAGGCGCGCCGTCGCATCCTCGAGGAGCTCGCCAAGGGGAAGTACCGCCGCGAGGGCAGCTTCGTTCAATGGCTCCTGGGGACCCTCCAGGACTGGCTGGGCCACCTCGTCGACGGCGCCTCCGGCGACCCGGTGATCGGGACGACGGTCGCGGTCGTCGTCGTCCTGCTGGTGCTGGCCATCGCGGTGCTCGTGCTGCGGCGCACGGGGCGCCTGCGCCGCAGCACCCCGTACGCCGGGGACGCACGCCTGGACGCCGACCCCCAGCTGAGCGCCGACGAGCTGCGGGTGCGTGCGCGCCGCGCCCTGGAGTCCGGCCGTCAGGACGACGCCGTCGTGCTCGCCGTGCGCTCGCTCGTGCGCGACCTGCACGACCGCACCCTGCTGGACCTCACCGCCGGGATGACGGCCCACGAGGCCGCCCTCGGGGCCGCCGAGCCCTTTCCGGATCTGCGCGGACGCCTGCTGCGCACGGCCGACGCCTTCGACACCGCGGCGTACTCCCGGCGACCCGTCACCCAGCGCCAGGCCGAGGCCGCGGTGCTCCTGGCCGAGTTCCTGGCCCAGAGCACCCCCCAGCACGGGCGGACCCCCGAGGACGCGGAGGCCGCCCGATGACGACCCCGCTGACGCCCCCGAGCAGCCCGGCCACCCACACCGCCGCCATCACGGTCTCCCCGGAGCTGGTGCCCCCGGAGCTCGCGGGCGGCACCGCGCCGCCACGCACCCCGACCTCCCCGCGCACGGACCTGGACCGCCGCACCCGACGCATCATCGCGGCGGTCGTGATCCTCGCGGTGCTGGCCGCCGTGGCCGCCGCGATCGCGCGCGGCTCCTTCCGCGATGCCCCCTACGAGCCGTCCTCCCCCCGGCCGGACGGCTCGGCCGCCGTGGCCGCCGTCCTGCGCGAGGACGGTGCGGACGTCCGCGAGGCACGGCGCACCGCGGACGCCGCGGACGCGCTGCGCGCGGGACGGACCGTGCTGGTGACCGACCCCTCGGGCCTGTCCCGCCCGCAGCTCGAGGCCCTCTCGGACGCCCTGGACGACGGCACCGGGCACCTCGTGCTGCTCGCGCCGGACTTCGGCTCCCTGTCCGTGCTCGCCCCGGGCGTGCGTCCCAGCGGCACCGTGGCCGAGGGCGCAGGCACCTTGGCGGCCGATCCCCGCTGCGGCGACGCCTCCTTCCGCGCACGGACCGTCGACGCCGGTCCGATCACCCTCGGCGAGGACCGTGCCGCCGGCGGCACGACCACCACGGCCCCGAGCATCCTGTACCAGGGGCCCGAGGACGCCCGCAGCTGCTTCGCGGACGCGGGCGGCGCGAGCATCGTCCGCACCGACCGCGTGACGGTGCTCGGGTCGGCGGCCTACCTCACCAATGGCCACGTCTCCCGGGCCGACAACAGCGCCGTCGCGCTGAACGCGCTGGGCGGCTCCGCGGGGCTGACCTGGTACCTGCCCTCGGCCACGGATCCCATGGCGCCGCGCTCGGCGGGCCCCCTCGCGATGCTGCCGGCGTGGCTCCTGCCGACCGTGGCCTGGCTCCTGGTCTGCCTGCTGGTCTGGCTGCTCGCCGTGAGCCGGCGCCTCGGGCCGGTCGTGGTGGAGCCGCTGCCGGTGACGGTCCGCGCCCAGGAGCTCGTCGTCGGGCGGGCCCACCTGCTCGAACGGTCCGGAGCCCGGGACCGCGCGGCACGTGCTCTGCGCTCGGCCGCCGCGATGCGCCTGGCCGAGAAGCTGGGCGTGCGCCGCCAGGAGCCGCTCGCCGCCCTCCTGGCGGCGCTCGGACCGCACACCGACCGGACCGCCGAGCAGCTCCACGCGCTGCTGGGTCCCATCCCCGTCCCCACCGACGAGGACCTCGTGCGCCTCGCCCACGACCTCGACGCCCTCGAGAAGGAGATCGACCGATGACCCACGCCGCCCCCGACCCCTCCCGGTCCGTGCCCCCGCCGGCCGATGCGCCGACCCCGGAGACCGCCCGGGACCGCCTCGTCGCCCTCGGCACGGAGATCCACAAGGCCGTCGACGGCCAGGACGCAGCCGTCACGAGTCTCGTGGTGGCGCTGCTGTGCCGCGGCCACGTGCTGCTCGAGGGCGTCCCCGGCGTCGCCAAGACTCTGCTGGTGCGGGCGCTGGCCGCCTCGCTGGACGTGCAGATGCGCCGCGTCCAGTTCACCCCCGACATGATGCCGGGCGACGTCACCGGCTCCCTCATCTACGACGCCCGCAGCAGCGACCTCGTCTTCCGCGAGGGCCCCGTGTTCACCAACCTGCTGCTGGCCGACGAGATCAACCGCACCCCACCCAAGACGCAGTCCGCGCTGCTGGAGGCGATGGAGGAGCGCCAGGTGACCGTCGACGGGCGCGCCCGCGCCCTGCCGGACCCGTTCCTCGTCGTCGCCACCCAGAACCCGATCGAGTTCGACGGCACCTACGCCCTGCCCGAGGCGCAGCTGGACCGCTTCCTGCTCAAGGCCGTCATGCCGCTGCCCGAGCGGTCCACCGAGATCGACGTGCTGCGCCGTCACGCCGGGGGCTTCGACACCACCGACCTCGCGGCCGCGGGCCTGCGGGCGGTCGCCGATCCCGCCGCGCTGCGGGTGGCCCAGGGGGAGGTCGCGGCTGTGCGCGCCGAGGACCCCGTCCTCCAGTACATCGTCGATGTCGCGCGGGCGACCCGGCGCTCGCCGAGCCTGCAGCTCGGGGTGTCCCCCCGCGGGGCGATCGCCCTGCTGCGGACGGCACGGGCCTGGGCCTACCTCGCGGGCCGGGACTTCGTGACGCCCGACGACGTCAAGACGATGGCCCCGGCGACCCTGGCCCACCGCGTGCGCCTGACCACCGAGGCCGATCTCGAGGGCAGCCAGGTCGAGTCGGTGCTGGCCGCGACGCTGGCCTCCGTGCCCGTCCCGCGCTGAGGTCCACGATGCGCTGGCGTCCCACCCCCCGCGCCGCGGTGCTCGCCCTCGTCGGGCTCCTGCCGATCGTGCTGTGGCCCTCGGGCACGACCGTCCTGGCCACCGCCGCGGTGCTCGTGCTGCTCGTGATCGGCGAAGCGCTCGCGGCAGCGCCGCCGACCCGCCTGACCGTGCGCCGCGAGGCCCCCGGTCAGGTCCGTCTGGGCACCTCCGCGAGCGGACGGATCCTGGTCACCAACCCCGGCCGCCGGCGGGCCGTCCTCCGGGTGCGGGACGCCTGGGACCCCACCGCGGGTCTCGGGGACGACCAGCGCGCCCGCCTGGTGATCGGGCCCGGCGAGCGCCGCGCGTTCAGCCAGACCTTCACCCCCACCCGGCGCGGGGAGCACGCCTCCCGGGCCGTCGTCCTCGCCAGCCGGGGCCCGCTCGGCATCGCCGAGCGGGTGGCGACGCGGCAGGTGCCGGGCGGCCTCGTGGCCCTGCACGCCTTCGGCTCACGACGCCATCTGCCCTCCCGGGTGCGCCGGCTGCGGGAGATCGAGGGACTCGCCGCCGTGCACCAGCGCGGACAGGGCACCGAGTTCGACGCCCTGCGCGACTTCGTGGACGGCGACGACGTGCGCTCCATCGACTGGCGGGCCACCGCACGACGTCGCAGCGTGGTCGTGCGCACCTGGCGTCCCGAGCGCGACCGCCACGTGCTGATCGTCGTGGACACCTCGCGCACCGCCGCGGCCCGGGTCGGGGACGCGCCGCGGCTGGACGCCGCCTTCGACGCCGCGCTGCTGCTGACGGCGCTCGCGGCCGAGGCCGGGGACCGCGTCGACCTGCTGTGCATCGACCGGATCCCCCACGTCTCGGTGACCGGGTCGAGCGCCCGCACCGTGCTGCACGACGTGGTCACGGCGACCGCCCCCGTCCATCCCGCGCTCGTGGAGACCGACTGGGAGCTGGCCGCCGCCCGGATCCGCGAGCGCTCGCGCCGGGGCGGCCTCGTGGTGCTGCTGACGCCCGTCGAGCCCGCCGCGGTGCAGCTGGGCCTGCTGCCCGTCGCGGCACGCCTGGCCGGCGAGCACCTCGTCGTCGTCGCCTCGGTGGCCGATCCGGCCCTCGGCGAGCTCGCACGCGGGCGCGGGGACGCCCGCTCCGTGTACCGTGCCGCGGCCGCCGAGCAGACTCGCGCCGAGCGCGATCAGGTGGCCGCGGCCCTGTCGCGCACGGGCGTGCACGTGGTCGACGACGAGCCGGAGCTGCTGCCGCGCTCCCTCGCCGACCGGTACCTGGCCCTCAAGGCGTCCGGCCAGCTCTGATCCCCCATGGGGGAAGGGATCCTCAGGAGCGGACCCGGGGGCGTCCAGCGCGGGGACGCCGCCCTCACGCGGCGACCGCGACGCTGTCGCCCACGATCTCCTCGGAGAGGTCGCCGCTGATCCCGCGGCGGACGGCTCGGCGCCCGCGCACGAGCACGACCGCCACGAGCACCGCCCACACGAGCGCGCCGATCGCGATCCGCACCCCGGCCGGGAGCCCCGACGGCGTCACGAAGGCCTCGAGCACGCCGCTGAGCAGGAGGATCGGCACGAGTCCGAGCGCGACGGTCACCAGCGCCCGCGCACTGCGGGTCAGCGCCCAGAGCCGGGGCAGCGGTCCCGGGCGCACCCAGGACCAGAACAGCCGCAGGCCCGCACCCGCCCCCACGACGATGCAGGTGAGCTCGAGCAGCCCGTGCGGCAGCAGGTACACCGCGAGGGTCTCCGCATGCCCCTGGGAGACCATGACCGCCCCGACCGCGCCGAGGTTCGCGCCGTTCATGACGAGCATCCAGGCCGGCCAGAAGCCCGTCACGCCGAGCACGACGGCCTGCACCGCGATCCAGGCGTTGTTGGTCCACACGTTGGCGGCGAACCCGGTGGCCTGCCCCTGGGAGTAGTACTCCGTGAACTCGCCGGAGGCCAGCTGCCGCTGGGCGGACTCGGGGATGACGGCGGCGCGCAGGCCGTCGTCGAGGACGAGCGGGATCGCGACGACGAGTGCCGAGACCACGAGGATCCCCGCCGCGACGAGGATCCCCTGCCGGGCCGACCACACCGCGGCGGGGAACTCGTCGAGCACCACCGTGCGCAGCCGCGTCCAGGTGGTGCTGCGGGTGCCGATGATCCGGGCACGGGCGCGCGCCAGGATCATCGAGAGCCGGGCCGTGAGCGCGGGATCCGGGGAGGTCGAGCGGACGATCGACAGATGCGTGGCCGTCCGCTGGTACAGCGCGATGAGCTCGTCGATCTCGTCGGCGTCGGGCCGACGGATCCGCACGAGCTGTTCGAGGCGGTCCCAGCTGTCCGCGTGCACGGCGATGAAGGCGTCGATGTCCACCGCGCCAGCCTAGGGGCGCGCGACGCCGCGCTCCCCCGACGAAAGTCGACCGCTGCGGCGACGTTCCCGCGACGCATGGAGCTGTGCGCACATCCCGGATCCTGCGAGACTGACCCGGTGATGACCGCAGAACCCACCGCCGCCGAGCGCCGTGCCCGCGATGCGCTCGTGACCGGGGAGGCCGTCGTCCTGGATCTGCGACCCGCCTCGTTCGCGACGCGGATCCTCAGCTTCGTGATCGACGGCCTGGTGCAGCTCGGGCTGCTCACGGGCCTGCTGGTGGGGGCCGCCTGGGCCGCTCGGGGACTCCGCATCGACGACGGGTTCGTCGCGGCGATCGTCCTGCTGGCCTCCGTCTCGGCCTTCGTGCTCTACCCGGTGCTCAGCGAGCTGCTGCTGGGCGGGCGCTCGCTCGGGCGCCTCGTGACCGGCACCCGCGTGGTCCGGGACGACGGCGGTCCCGTGCACGTGCGCCAGAGCGTGCTGCGGGCCGTGATGGCGATGTTCGAGATCTGGGGCACCAGCGGCGGGATCGCCCTCGTGTCCTCGCTCGTGGACCACCGCTCGCGGCGCCTCGGCGACCTCCTGGCCGGGACCTTCGTGGTGCAGGAGCGGATGCGCACGCGGGCCCCGCTGCGGGCCGTGGCGCCCGCCGAGCTCGCCGACTGGTCCGGGGCCGCCGATGTCAGCGGCCTGGACCCCATCGTCCTGCGCGACGTGCGGCGCTTCCTGCCCCGCGCGGCGTCCCTGCACCCGACCTCGCGCCGTGAGCTGGCCCTGGACCTGGTCCAGCGGATCGTCCCCGGGGTCGCGCCGCCCCCGCCGCCGGGCACGGATCCCGAGCTGTTCCTGCGGGCGGTGCTCGCCGAGCGGTCCCGTCGCGACGAGGAGCGCCTGCGGGCGGGCCTGCGGCGCGAGGAGCAGCTCACCGCGCAGGTGCGGGTCCTCCCCTTCACGTCCTGAGGGACGCGGACTGACCCCGTCAGCCCTCGAGGGCGCGCTCGGCGATCAGCACGGGGATCCCGTTCTCGACGGGGTACAGCCGATCGCAGCCCGTGCACCGCAGCGCTGCCTCGGCGTCGCGGAGCTCGTGCCGGCAGACGGGGCAGCGCAGCGCGGCACGCACCCAGCCGGGCACGTCCGCCCCGCTCGCGACGGTGACCACGTCCGAGTCCGTCGGGGTCCCCGCACGTGCGGCCGGGCCGGCGGGCGTCTGCTCGGCCGGCGTCGATCCGCTGCCGCCGACGAGGGCGAGCACCCGGTCCCGGATCGCGTGCATGGTCCCCTCCTCGGCGGCCTCGACGTTCAGCCGCAGGAGCGGCTCGGTGTTCGAGGAGCGCAGGGACAGCCACCAGCGGTCCCCGGCCGGCGCCTCCTCGTCCCAGTGCACGGCCGTCAGGCCGTCGAGGTCGTCGGTGACGACCCCGTCCAGGGTGTCCAGGTGCGCGCGCACGGCGGCCGTCGCGGCGGCGGCGTCGGCGACGGTCCGGTTCAGCTCGCCGCTGGCGGCGTACGGATCGTGCTCGGCGACGAGCGCGGACAGCGTGCCGTCGGTCTCGGCGAGCGCGGCGAGCACGTGCAGGGCCGCGAGCATCCCCGAATCGGCGGAGAAGAAGTCCCGGAAGTAGTAGTGCGCGGAGTGCTCTCCGCCGAAGACCGCATCGTCCTGGGCCATGAGGGCCTTGATGAGCGAGTGGCCCACGCGCGAGCGCACCCGGCGACCCCCGGCCGCCTCGATCGCCTCCTGGACGTGCCGGGAGGAGACGAGGTTCGCGATGACGACCGGCGTCTCCTCGCCCGCGGCGCGCGCCCGGGCGATCTCGCGGGTCGCGATGAGCGCGGTGACCGCCGAGGGCGGCACGATGCGTCCCTGCTCGTCGACCACCACGCAGCGGTCGGCGTCGCCGTCGAAGGCCAGCCCCAGGTCCGCGCCCTCGGCGCGCACCGCGTCCTGGAGGTCGCGGAGGTTCTTGGGGTCCAGCGGATTGGCCTCGTGGTGGGGGAAGGTGCCGTCCAGGCCGAAGTGCACCGGGACGACGGTGATCGAGGGCAGGTGCTCCGCGACGGCGGGGACCGTGAGGCTCGCCATCGCGTCGGCGGCGTCGACCACGACGCGCAGGGGGCGACGGTCCGGCACCGGCGCCAGGCGCAGCACGGTCTCGACGTATCCGGGCAGGGTGTCGACATCGGTGCGGGATCCCCCGGGCCTGCGGGCGATGGTGCCCGCCCGCAGGTAGGCCTCCGCGCGTGTGCGGATGCTCGTCAGACCCGTGTCGCGGCTGATGGGGCGCGCGCCGGACAGGCACAGCTTGATCCCGTTGTCCGGGGCCGGGTTGTGGGAGGCGGTGAACATGGCGCCGGCGGCGTCGAGCAGCCCGGACGCGCAGTAGAGCTGGTCGGTCGAGCTGAGACCTGCGAACTCGACGGGTCCCCCGCGCTGCACGGCGCCCTCGGCGAAGGCCGCGGACAGCCGCGGGGAGGAGACGCGCATGTCGTGGGCGACGACGATCCGTCCGGCGTCGACGTGATCGGCGAAGGCCGCTCCGAGAGCCCGGGCGACGTCCTCGGTGAGGTCGACGTCGGCGACACCCCGGACGTCGTACGCCTTGACGAGGCCTCCGAGATCGGTCACGGGCCCCGCGGTGCGGGCCTCACTCATGTCCGCCCCGGATCACGTGGAGGTGGCGGGCGCCGTCCCGGGTGCCCGGCTCCGGGGCCCGGTGGGACGCGGGGCGCTGCTCGGAGCGCGCCGCCGAGCCGCGGCGGTCGCCCGCATCGCCGCGACGCGGGTCCTCGGGCCGGGTGGACAGGGCCGCCGCGAGGGCCACGAGGTCGTCGACCTCCTGGGAGGCGCCGGGGATGCGGATCGCCGTCCAGCCGCGCGGCACCGTCAGGCCCGCCGAGTGCTCGGCGCACAGGTCGTAGGTGTGCGGCTCGCTCGAGCGCGCGAGGGGACCCAGCACGGCCGTGGAGTCCGCATAGACGTAGGTGAGCGTGCTGACGGCAGGTTCCGAGCACGCCGTCCGGGAGCATTCGCGAGCAGGCACGGGGGCGAGTCTAGCCGCCTCGCGGTGGGTACAGTCGGAGGCATGGCACGAGACCGGACAGGGCGCGGCGGCGCGGTGCGCGGCACCGGGCGACCCGGAGGACCCGCGGGTGCGACCCGGCGCAGGGACCGACACGGACGCGGCTTCCGCGGGATGGTCCTGCCCCCGCACGTCCCGGGGCACCGCACGCGGCGCGAGACCTTCGACGACGCCGTGATGGACGCCGCCGAGCCCCTCCTGGCGCGTTTCGGACGCCGGCTCGAGCACGTGGTGCTGCTGGTCGAGGAGGTCCCGCCGACGGACCCCGCCCCGTGGGAGACCCAGGCCGTGCCGCTGGGCCGGTACATCGCCCCGGACCGGGACCACCCGCCGCGGATCGTGCTGTACCGCCGACCGCTGGTGACCCGCTGCGGCGGGGAGGAGGAGCTCGAGCTGCTGGTGCGCCAGGTGCTGGCCGAGCAGGTGGGGGCGATGCTGTCGATGGACCCCGAGGACGTGGACCCCGGCGCCTGGGGCGCCTGAGCTCCAGCGCGATCAGCCGGCGCGGACGCTCAGCGCCGAGCCGTCGTCGCCGGATCCCGGCACCGGGAGGGTCGCGAGGAGCGGGCCGCTGCCGTCGGCATCGGCGGGCTGCTGGATCCAGGCGCCGCGCACGACGCCCGGATCGTCGGGGACGATGGTCAGCGCCGCCGGACGGCCGGAGGCCGCCGTGAGCCCGCTCGAGTCCACCGTGGCGGTCCGGTCCGCCGTCAGCTCGATCCGCACCGGGGTGCCCGCCGAGCCGTCCGCGCCCACGGGGATCACGGTGACCCCCGTGTCGCTGTCGGCGGTCAGCGCGAGGGCGCCCGTGGGGCCCTCCCCGGGCAGGGCCAGCAGCGAGCCGTCGGTCAGGGGCGCCGCCGGCACGGCGATCGCCGTGTCCACGGGGGCGCCCACGGTGTCCCCGGGGAGGTCCTGTCCCGCGACCGAGGAGCGCACGGCGGTGATCAGCTCGGTGTCCGCGGAGACCCGCAGGGTGACGTCGCCGGGCGTGGTTCCGGTCAGGGGCACCGCCACCAGCGTCCCGGCGGGGATCTCGACACCGGTCTGCGCCGCGACGGCGATCGGACCGGCCGCGCCCTCCACGGCGAGGTCCGCGACGGCGTCGCGGGATCCGGGGTTCAGCAGGAGCGCGACGGCGTCCCGGCCGGCGGCGACCCGTACGCCCGGCAGGACCGGGTCGGTCGCGGCCGTGGGCTGGGGGGTCAGGATCTCCGCGCCCTGGGGGGTCAGGCCCTCGCGCGCCGTGGTCTGCAGGTGCATGGCCAGCGGCGCCCCGGTCGAGTCGACCTGCACTCCGAGCTCGGACTCCCCCGGGACGAGGGACTCCAGCAGGACGGTCTGCGTGGTCCCCGGGGGCACGACCACCCGGCTGCCGCCGGCGAGGTCGACGGGGCCGTCGGCACCCCACGCCCGGATGCTCGCGGTCGCCGGTCGGGTGCCGGGGTTGGTCAGGACGAGCGCCGAGCTCGCGCCGGTGGTCGTGCTCGCCCCGAGGAACGTCGCCGAGACCGCAGGGGTCGTGCAGCGCGCGAGGGTGAGCGAGCGGTAGTCGCCCTGGGCCGTGGTGGAGGACTGCACCGTGTCGGCGACGACCTCCGCGCCCTCGACGGTCACGGAGGCGGCCGCACGGGTGCCGTCGGCGGTGAGCACCGCGTCCCCGAGCGTGCCCGTGGCCGGCTCGGCGCCGAGCGCCGTGCCGTCGGGGTCGGTCGCGGAGATGGTCGGGACGATGGGGGTCCCGTCGGCGGCGATCGCCGTCGAGCTGGCGGCGGTGCGCCCGAACAGGAGCGCGGAGTCGCCCTGGAGCGCGACCGATCGCAGGGAGACGGCCGGGTTGGGCGGGACGAGGGCGAGGGCGCTGTCGCCCCCGGTCTCCAGGAGCTCCTCGGGGATCGTGAGCGGCCCGGGGCAGATCACGCCGGATGCCACGGGGGTCGCCTCGGCGGTGCCGCGCTCGGCGATGGTGGCGCCGGGGGCGGGGACGAGGGCGACGGCGGTCGCCGCCCCGGCCACGGGCAGCAGGCTGAGGACCGCGAGGATCCCCCGGACACGTGCGGTCATGATCCTCCTCCGGCCGGGCCCGTCGGCGACGTCGCTGCGCGCTGCGTGGCGGCGCCCGGCGTCGGTGCGGTCTGCGCTGCGCCGTCCTGCGTCGAACCGTCCGACGTCGTTGCGTCCGCCGTCGAGCTCTCCGGCGTCGTCGCATCCGCCGTCCGGGGTCGCGTGCCGGTGCGCAGCGTGCGTCCGCGCCACGGGACGGCCAGGAGCAGCGTGATGAGCACCGCCACGGCCAGCGCCGCCTGCGCACCGGGGGTCCACCACGGATCCCGGTCGATCACGACGTCGCCGGAGACCCCGGCCGGCACGACGAATCCCTGTGCCCAGCCGTCGACGAGGGTCCTCTCGAGCCGGTGTCCGCCCACGGTCGCCGTCCATCCCGCCTCGCGGCGCTCGGAGAGCACGATCGTGCGCGTCGTCGAGGACGGGTCGAGGTGGCCCGAGGCCAGGATCAGGTCGCTGGGCAGGAGGGTGCTGTCGTCCCCGCCGCCGTCCGCGGCGGCACGGGCACGGGGGGCGATGACCCGCCAGAGGCCGCCCTCGGCGTTCTGGGTGACCTTCTCCAGCAGCGGCGAGCGGTCCAGCGCGGCGACGAGCTCGGGATGGTCGGCGGCGGCGCCGGGCACCACCACGTACCCCACTGCGAGCGTGCCGAGCGCCTCGGAGGCGTCCTCGGAGCCTGCGACGAGCTGCGAGGTGCCGGCCAGCAGGGCACGGCTGCCGGGATCCGCGTCGAGGGAGGAGCGCTCGGAGTCCTCGGCCTGGCGGGCGGCGACCACGGCCGCGTGCTGGACCGTGGAGTCGCCGCCGTCGACCACGAGGGAGGCGACGACGGATCCATCGCCGTCCGGCTGGTCCTGGGTCAGCACGAGGGTCCGCAGGCGCGCGTCCGACCTGCCCTGGTCCGCCGCCGCGGCGGGGATCTGCGGGGTCTGCCCGCGCGTGAGCTCGAGGGCGCCGGGCAGGGCGAGCGTCCAGCCGATCACGGTCACGGCGGTCGCCGCGGCGACGACGGCGGCGGCGACCGTCGTCAGCACGCGGCGCGTGCGCCCCATGGTCCCGTCGCGCCGCGCCAGGGCGTCGAAGGTGCACCCGGCGCCCAGCAGCACCGCCAGGAGCGCCGCGGACTGGAGCAGGTGGGTCGGGGCGGTGAGGACCGTGTCGCCGCGGACCCCGACGGCCACGTGAGCGCACAGCACCGCCAGGGCCAGGCACACGCCCGCGAGCACGAGCGCGATCCGGCCGGCGGTGCCTGCGGCCCCGGCCAGGAACGGCGCGACCAGGGCACCGAGGACGACCGGGGCGAGCACCAGGACGGGCAGCAGGGCCGCGACGTCCGCGCCGACCCACGGTGCCGCCACCGACCAGGCGGGGGCGCCCGCCGGCCACAGCCCCCACAGCGCGGTCGCCGTGGGCCGTGCGACGGCGACCCCGGACTGGGTGCTCATCGCCAGGAGCGTGCGCGGGGCGTCGAGATAGGTCGGGAGGTACGGGGCGTGGAGGGCCAGCGAGGGCACCAGCACCCACAGCAGGCGCAGTCGGCGGCCGGGCACGACGATCGCCACGAGGGCCAGCGCGAGGGCCACGAGGAGCACGAGCACGGGCTGGACGGCGCCGATCACGAGCAGCACGAGGCCGCCTGCGGCCGCGGCGGAGATGCTCGCCTGGGAGACCTTGTGGGGCAGGCCCACGGCGCGGCCGATCGCCAGCGCGAGGACGGGCAGCAGCACATGGCCCACGAGCACCGACCAGCGCCCCTCCGAGAGCGAGGCCAGGAGCGCCGGGGCCAGGGCCCACGCCACCGCGAGCACCAGACGAGCGCCCACGGCGCGGGTCAGCGCCCCGGCGGCCCACCACGCGGCCAGCGCCGAGAGCGGGATGGCGCCCAGCAGGATCACGTCGGTGGGCGCCGCGCCGGACAGCGGCAGGTGCCCCAGCAGCCGCACCAGCGGGTCGGCCGCCCCGCGGGCCCCGAGACCGGTGGGGACCCAGTCGGTCCACGCGGCCTGCCACCCGGTGCGCCAGTCGTCCGGCAGGGGCACGAGGGCCGGGCCCACGAGGTCCCCGCCCCCGATCAGACGGCGCAGCGACAGAGCCGTGAGGGCGATGCTCACGAGGGCGACGGCCAGGGTCCAGGTCCCGTGGCGGCCGTAGTCCGCGTCCTTCATGCCATGCGTGGTGCCGGCGATCCCCCACGTGGTCCGGCGGATGCGCCGGGAGCGCTCGTCGTCGGCGAAGGTCGCCGTCCAGGCCGCCTCGAGGCGGCGCCGCACCGCTTCGCGGCGCGAGACGAACAGCGGCGCCAGGCGCCTGCGGGACGTCCGGGCGCGGCGGGCCGCCCGGACGGTGCGGCGCAGGAGAGCAGGGGCGCGCCGCATCGCACCGGCCCAGGCGATCGGCTCGTCCAGGAGCCCGCGAGGATGATGCGTGACGACGGCACCGACCATCCGCGCGAGGGTCTCCAGCGGCAGCAGGAGCACGTGGAGCACCACGAGCGGCCAGGCGGAGATGGCGAGGCGGGTGAGGATCTGGCCGCACCGATGCGTGCGCGGGTCCCCGATGAGGTCGGGATCCCGGGAGGGACCCAGCACGTGCGCCGCCGGGACGACCGCGACCCGGGCGCCGCGCCGCCAGACCCGGTGGCACAGCACGATCTCGGCCCACGGCGCGGTGAGCGCGGGGTCCAGCCCACCGGCCGCGCGGTACAGCTCCTCCCGGACCAGCATCCCGGCCAGCGGCACGGCCAGGACGTCGGCGCGCCAGTCGAGCTGGCCCTGGTCGATCTCCCCGACCTCGATGCCGGTGACGATGCGGGCACCGTGGGTCAGGGTCAGCCCGACGTCGACGAGCCCGTCGGCGTCGTCGGCGGTGCGCACCGCCGGCTCCGGCACGGGGTCCTCCGCCGAGGACGGCGCCTCGCGCTCCCAGCGCTGCGCGGCGCCGACGACGGCCACCAGCTCGTCGGAGGCCGCCGCGTCGAGCTCGAGGGCGAGCGCGCGGGGCCCAGGGGCGCTGTCGGCCGGCACGAACCACAGCCAGGACTGCTCGGGCTCGTCGGGGTCGAGGCCGAGCTCGGGCAGGGCGCGCAGGGCGGTGCGCACGGCACCGGAGAGGGATGTCGAGGTGGCGACGTCGAGGACCTCGTCGATGCCCTCGCGGTCCCCGAGGGCGCGGTCCCGGTCCGCCGGGTCGACGGAGGGGGTGGCGCGGGGCCAGCGGAGCACCAGCACGCGATCGGCGCGACGCTCCTGCTCCCCGAGCGCCCGCAGGGTCCGCACGAGGGTGTCGTCGTGGTCGCCCTCGCGGACGAGGACGAGTGCGGTGACGATCCGGGAGGTCACCGGGCGTTCGCGAACGAGGCCGGGACCACGGTCACGCCCGGCGCTTGAGCTTGCGGCGCTCGCGCTCGGAGAGCCCGCCCCAGATCCCGAAGCGCTCGTCGTGCTCGAGGGCGTACTCGAGGCACTCGGCGCGGACGTCGCACGAGACGCAGACCTTCTTCGCGTCGCGCGTGGAGCCGCCCTTCTCGGGGAAGAAGGCCTCCGGGTCCGTCTGCGCGCACAGGGCGCGCTCCTGCCACGAGGGCTCGGCGACGTCGTCGGCCCCGCCGATCCCGGTGAGGCCGAGGAGGGGCAGCTCTCGCCGGTCGGTGTCATCCGGACGGTTCTGGTCCATGATGGACGGCCTCCTGCATGACGGTGACTGCTGGACGTTCGGTCCCGACGCGCGAGCGGCCCTGACGGGCACCTCCCGCGGGCGGGGTTCGCAGTAAAGTACACCCGTGTAACTCCCTGCCGTCAAGCGGGAGGGGGCTCTGCGGACGCCGCTGTGACGACCTCCGCGCAGCGGCCCGGGTCGCCGATCGCGACGAACCGGACACGCCGGGCGCGAGTGTCCTCCCGGGGCGCGGCCGCCCGATCGACCCGACCCGGAAGGGCACTGGTGGACCCCATCGCGCGCATCGACCCCACGGCGCACCCCGACCCCGCGAGCCCTGTCACGACGGCGACGACGGTCCAGATCATCCCCGTGACGGGACTGCCGGAGGTGCGCACCGGCACCGACCTCGCCGCGCTCCTCGCGACGGCCCTGGGCCCGGAGGCTCCCACGCCCCTGCGCGACGGCGACGTCCTGTGCGTCTCCTCCAAGATCGTCTCGAAGGCGCGCGGCCTCGTGGCCGATCCGGCATCCAAGGCCCAGCACCTCGAGGCGGCCACGGTCCGTCGCGTCGCACGGCGGCGGCACGGGAGCGTCGTCACGAGCATCGTCGAGACCGTGTCGGGTCCCGTGCTCGCCGCGGCGGGGATCGACGCCTCCAACTCCCCCGACGGGATCCTGCTCCTGCCCCCGGACCCCGACGCGGAGGCCGCGGCGCTGCACGCGGCGCTGGGCGGTGCCCTGGGGGTGCATCTGGGGATCGTGCTGACCGACACCTCCTCGCGGATCTGGCGGGTGGGCGTGGGCGACATCGCGCTCGGCGCCGCGGGCGTCCGGGTCCTGCAGGACCTGCGCGGAGAGCTCGACGACACCGGACGGCAGCTCGGGATCACCGTGCGGGACCTGGCCGACGAGCTCGCGTCCGCCGCCGACCTCGCCAAGGGCAAGGCCACCCGCTCCCCCGCCGCGATCGTCCGCGGCGTCCCCGGCGCGCTCGTCGGGTCCGCGGCCCCGCCTCGGCACGCGGCCCCCTCCGGGCACACGGACCCGGCGGAGGTCGCGGACCCGGGCGCCCGCGCCCTGAACCGGACAGGCCCCTCGGACTGGTTCCGTCGGCCCAGCCTCGAATCCGTGTGGCAGGCGCTCGGCGTCGCCGCGGAGGACGAGCCCGTGGCCGCGATGGACGTCGAGGACGACGAGGTCCGGATCGCGCGGGCCCTCGAGATCGCGAGGGCCGTGCCCACCTCCGCCCGTGCCCATCGGGGACCCGACGACGCGATCACGGTGACCCCCGCCGGGAGCTCCCCCGCCGCCTGGGCCGCGGCCGGCGCCCTCGCCGAGCGGATCCGCACGGCCCTGCGCGCCGAGGAGATCGCGGCACCCCTGACCCCCTGCTCCCCGACCGTCCAGCTCACCGAACCCGGAGGACCCCGGAGATGACCGGCCCCTCGCCCGCGCGTCCCGACGCCGCCCTGCCCGCCCCCCTGCTCGCGGCGCTCGAGGACCTCGGTCCCCGGCCCGCCCTGATCTGGTACGGCCCGGACGGGCGCACCGAGCTGTCCGGGCATGTCCTGGCCAACTGGGTGATCAAGGCCATCGGCCACCTCGCCGACGAGATCGATCCCGCCCCGGGCGAGGACCTGGTGCTGGACCTCCCGGCGCACTGGAAGCGCCTCGTGCTCGCCCTCGCCGGATGGTCCCTCGGGCTGCGCGTGAGCATCCTGGACGAGGGCGCCGCCGGCGCGCCGGGCGCCCCCCGGATCCTGGCGACCGACCACTCGGGCTCCGCCCGGGCGGGCCAGGCCGACGAGGTGCTGGCCCTGGCCGCCCTCTCGCTGTCGCTGCGCTTCCCCGAGCCGCTCGCGGCCCTGCAGCGGGACTGGGTCCAGGAGGTGCGCGCGAGCCCCGACGTGCTGCAGGTGCCGACGGCCGCCTGGAGCGGCCCCGCCCCGGTCCCTGCGGCGCCGGGCACGGCGGTGCTGCTCACGGCCGACGGCACCGGCTCCGATGCCCCCGCCGCGCTGGGGGCCTGGCTCGCGGGATCCCGGGCCGTCGGCCCGTCCGCGGCGCTGGATGCGGCGACGGCACGGTCCGAGGGCGTGCCGGACGCCTGAGCCGCGCGGCCCGCGCAGCAGGTGCCGTGCCGCACCCGGCCCGCGGGGCCGGGTCGCGAGAGGCCGGGTCACGAGAGGCCGGACATGCCTGCCTCCGGCTCCCGGGAGTCCGCCTCAGCTGGCGCGCAGCGTCGCGACGGCCTCGGTCGGGTCCCCGTCGAAGATCACGACGCCGCGCCGCAGCACGACGATCCGCGTGCAGAGCTTCTCGAGCATGTCGAGCTCGTGCGAGACGACCACCATCGTGCGCCCGGCGTGCTGGAGCTCCCGGATCCGCGCGAGGCATTTCTTCTGGAACGGCTCGTCGCCGACCGACAGGATCTCGTCGACGAGGAAGATGTCGGGCTCGGTGTGCACCGCGACGGAGAACGCCAGGCGCAGGAACATGCCCGAGGAGTAGTACTTCACGTCGGTGTCGATGAACTCCTCGATCTCGCTGAACGCGACGATCTCGTCGAACTTCTCGTCGATCTGGGCCTTGGTCATGCCGAGGATCGCCCCGTTGAGGTACACGTTCTCGCGTCCCGAGAGATCCGGGTGGAAGCCCGCGCCGACCTCGATGAGGCCCGCGACCTTGCCGCGCAGCAGCACGCGGCCCGCATCGGGGAACAGGACGCCCGAGATGGTCTTGAGCAGCGTCGACTTGCCCGAGCCGTTGAAGCCGATGAGGCCCACGGTCTCCCCCGCGCGGACGGTGAGGTCGATGTCGTCGAGGGCCGTGAAGGTGTCCCGCAGCTTCTTGCGCTGCAGGGCCGAGAACACGAGCTCCTTGAGGGAGTGGTCGTGGCGCAGGCTGAAGGTCTTGGTGATGTGCTCGACGCGCACCATCTCGCGATCGGAGACGGGTGCGGGCGTCTGCCCCTGCGGGGTCACGGCGGTCGGGGTCATCACAGCTCCTGGGCGAAGCGCCGCTTGGAGCGCTCGAAGACGACGGTGCCGATCACGAAGGTCGCGACCGCGATGAGCAGACCCGCCCACCACAGGCCGTAGGGCTCACCGGGGGCCATGAGCCCCGGGTCCGGGGGCAGACCCTGCGCGGGGTCGCCCACCTCGATCCGATCCACGACGGCCGGTGTGTAACGCCAGAACGCCACGTGGAACAGCTCGACGACGATCGTGATCGGGTTCAGCTGGTACAGGGTCCACCAGATCGTGCCCTCGATCTCCGCCTTGACCATGGTGATCCGGTAGAGCACCGGCGAGAGCCAGGTGGCCACCATGACGATGAGGTCCACGAAGTTCTCGACGTCGCGGTAGGCGGCGTTCAACGCCGCCGCGAGCATCCCGAGGCCCATCGTGAAGATCAGCAGGATCGCCATGCCCAGCACGAACGCCACGAGCGCCGTGAAGGAGGGCAGCCAGCCCGCGATGAGCGCACCCACGATGAGCACCAGCATCTGCGGCACGAAGTGGATGAGCGCCACGATCATCGAGGACCACGGGAACAGCTGGCTGGGCAGGTAGATCTTGGCCACGAGCGCGCCGTTGCCGCTGATCGAGCGGGTCGCGTTGCCGAACACCTCGCCGAAGAGGTTCACGACGACGATCCCGCTGAACAGGTACACGGCGTAGGCCGGCGTGCCCTTGGACATCTGCAGGAACACGCCCAGCGCGATGTAGAAGACGATGAACTGCACCGCGGGCTTGACGTAGCTCCACAGCATCCCCAGCGCGCTGCCGCGGTAGCGGACCCGCAGCTCCTTCTTCACCAGGAGCCGCAGCAGGAAGCGTTCCCTGACCGGGTTCAGCCATCCGGCGTCCTGCCCCGGCGTCTTCCACCCCTCGGCGCGCTCGGCCCGCGAGGGCCGCGTCGCCGACGGCCGCACGTCGACCTCGCTCACGCGGACGGGCTCCCCTTCGTGTCGGTGCCGGCGGCGCCCGCGGACGTCGCGTCGTCCTTCCCGGGCCGGACCGGCGCGGGGTTGTCGCGGAAGGTCTTCTCCCACGCCTCGAAGCTCGTGAGCTCGGAGGCGGCATCGCGGAACTGCTGGCGCAGCTCGGGCCAGCGGCGGTGCAGCTCGACGTGGGTCGAGACGGCCTGGCCGAGCATCTCCCGCACGCGGCGCGGGTCGCGCTTGTACCAGGCGACCTGGGTGCCCTCGGCGTTGGAGACGAGGGCGCTGTCGTACTTGGCCAGACGCCACCAGCGGGCGTCCTGATGGGGGATCGTCGCCTGGGGGTTGCGCTCCGAGCGCTCCGTGACGGGCTTGGCGAGCTGCTTGACGAGCGTCTTGACGGTCCACACCGGGAGGGTGCTGCGCTGGGGCTCGTAGTACGGGCGGCCGCGGTGCGGGGGCCTGTCGACGTGGATCTCCGGGAAGTCCTCGGCATCCTTCTTGGCCGTCGAGTCGTCGAAGTCCCGGGCGAGCCCGCGGATCTCGGGCAGCTTCGTGCCGATCTCCTCGTGCAGGGACCCGGGGCCGCGCAGGGCGTCCCGCTGGGCCAGGAGGCGCCCGGCCTCGGTGTAGTACTGCATCGAGATGAGGTGCTTGACGTCCATGAACTGCGACTCGCGCACCACGCGACCACCGCGGGGGTACTGCGAGTGCAGCAGCGCGGTGATGATGCGGTTGCGCTCGTGGAAGTAGGCCTGCCAGCCCACGAGATCGTCCTTGTCGGCCCAGCTGACGTGCCAGACGCCCGCGCCGGGCAAGCTCACCGTCGGGTACCCGGCCTTCTTGGCGCGCAGCCCGTACTCGGCGTCGTCCCACTTGATGAACACGGGCAGCGACAGACCGATCTCGCGCACGGCCTCGGTGGGGATCAGGCACATCCACCAGCCGTTGTAGTCAACATCCGCACGGCGATGCAGCCACGGGGTCGAGCGCAGCGGACGCAGGCCGAAGTCGTGGCCGAGCGCGCCCTCGCCGTGGGGCAGCGCGGGCTGGATGCGCCAGGGGTCCACGACCTCGCCGAAGGTGTGCAGCACCGAGCGGTTGTTGAGGTCGAACATGTGGGCGCCGACGATGGTGGGCCGGGTCGCGTAATCGGCGAACGTCACCAGGCGCAGCAGCGACTCGGGCTCGATGACGATGTCGTCGTCGCAGTTGACGACGTACGTCGAGCGCTCGGCCTGGGTGGCCTCGTACATGCCGCGCGAGAAGCCGCCGCTGCCGCCGATGTTGCCCTGCTCGATGATGGTCAGCTGGTCCCCGAGGGACTCCTGCAGCGGCGCGAGCTCCTCGGCGTGGTCGTTCAGGCGGTCCGAGCCCTGGTCCACGACGTACATCGTGTCCAGCACCTCGCGCAGCGCCGGGTTCTGCTCGATCGTGCGGATGTTCTCGAGGCAGTACTCCACCTTGTTCATGGTGGTCATGGCGATCGAGATGCTGCCGGTGGTGCGGGCGAGCGCCGCGTCGGCGGTCCACTCGGCCGAGGCGACCGTGAAGGCGCGCGAGCCCGCGTAGACGTCGAACCAGTACCAGCCGCCGTCGCCGAAGGCGGTCAGCGGCAGATCGAACTCGGTGCGGGTGGTGCCCGAGACCTGCGCGAACTCCTGACGCTGGATCGAGCCGCGCGCGCTGGAGCGGTAGACCACGATCTGGCCGCGGCCCGAGGTGACGATCGACAGGCGCACCGCGCGCACCGGCGTCCAGCGACGCCAGTAGCTCGCGGGGAACGCGTTGAAGTACGTCCCGAAGGAGCGCATCTGGTGCGCGGGCACGCGCACGCTGTGCCGCTCGGAGAGCTCGGACACATCCACCTGCGCGGTGCTGGCGCCGGCGTGCTCGCTGCGGCTCGGGGTCTCGGGAGCCGCGTCGTCGCCCCCCAGGCCGAAGCTCGCGGTGTTCGCGCCTGAGCGGGCGCTCGTCTGCTCGATGTACAGCGGCACGATGTCCGGGGTCGCCTCGAGCGGCAGGATCAGGCGGTGCAGCAGGCGCCGCGAGGGATCCGGCTCGGCGGTGGTGTCGGCGGTGTCGGGGACGACGGGCGTCTCAGGGGCGGTGCTCATGGTTCTCCTCAGGCTCGCAGAAGGTCGGCCAGCTTGTTGTCGGCGACGGACAGCGCCGAGCCGATGGCCATGTGCATGTCGAGATACTTGTAGGTGCCCAGGCGACCGCCGAAGATCGTGCGGGGCTCGGCCTCGGCGAGCTCGCGGTAGGCCAGCAGGGTGTCGCGGTCGGTGGAGTTGTTGACCGGGTAGTACGGCTCGTCCTCGCGGCGCGCGAAGCGCGAGAACTCGCGCTGGATGACCGTGCGGTCGCCGGGATAGTCGCGCTCGGGGTGGAAGTGGCGCGGCTCGATGATCCGGGTGAAGGGGACGGACTCGTCGGCGTAGTTCATGACGGAGGTGCCCTGGAAGTCCCCGGTGGCCACGTGCTCGGTCTCCAGGTCGATCGTGCGCCACTTGAGGTCGCCGTGGGCGTAGTCGAAGTAGCGGTCGATGGGGCCCGTGTAGATGACGGGCAGCTGCCCGCGCACGGCGTCCTTGTTGTAGGGCTGATCGGGGTCGAAGAAGTCGGTCGACAGGCGGACCTCGATGTCCGGGTGATCGGCCATGCGCTCGAGCCAGGCGGTGTAGCCCTGGGTGGGCAGGCCCTCGTAGGTGTCGTTGAAATACCGGTTGTCGTAGGTGTAGCGCACCGGGAGCCGCGAGATGATCGAGGCGGGCAGGTCCTTGGGGTCCGTCTGCCACTGCTTGCCCGTGTAGTGCTTGATGAAGGCCTCGTACAGGGGGCGCCCGATGAGCGAGATGCCCTTGTCGTTGAGGTTCTCCGGGTCCGTCCCCGCGAGCTCGCCGGCCTGCTCCGCGATGAGCGCCCGCGCCTCGTCGGGCGAGTGCGCCGAGGAGAAGAACTGGTTGATGGTGCCCAGGTTGATGGGCATGGGGAACACGACGCCCTGGTGGTTCGTGTACACCTTGTGGACGTAGTTCGTGAACGTCGTGAAGCGGTTCACGTAGTCCCACACGTGCTTGTTGGACGTGTGGAAGAGGTGCGCCCCGTACTTGTGGATCTCGATGCCCGTCTCCGGATCCGCCTCGGAGTAGGCGTTCCCGCCGATGTGGTCGCGACGATCGATGATCGTCACCTTCGCGCCGTGCTCGGCCACGGCGCGCTCGGCGATCGTGAGGCCGAACAGGCCGGAGCCCACGATGAGGAGGTCAGGAGTCGCCACGGCGATGTCCCTTTCGAGAGGTGGTCGAGAACGCGACAACCCTAGCCCAGCACCTCGTCGGCGGCGTCCAGCGCCTCGCGGGTGCCCCCGGGCGTGGGGTGGAGGTCACCCGCGGCGCTCCACGAGGAGTCGGTAGGCCAAGCGCCGGACGGTCCCGGGCACGAGCCGGTAGGCGGTGCGCCGGGCGAGGTTGCGCAGCATCTCGCGCCTGGTCGTCACGCGGTCGGCGTGGAAGATCCGCTGCAGGCGCACGTCGCTCGCGAGCATCCGCCAGCCGCCGCGGCGGGCGAACAGCGCCTCGTCGACCCGGTAGTCCACGAGCACCTCGGGGCGGTTGGCGCAGCGGGCGCCCGCGAGGATCATCCGCTCCCACAGCCAGTAGTCCTCGAGGTGGTCGAGCTCGCGGTATCCCCCTGCGGCGAGCGCGACCTCGCGCCGCATCATCACCGCGGGATGGTGGAAGGGGCTGTGCGTGGGCAGGTACGCGACGATCTCCTCGTGGGTCAGCGGCCTGTGGCGCAGGGGCCCGGTGCCCGGTGGGACCTCGTCGGAGAACTCCTGCAGGGTCGCCCCCAGGAGGTCCGCACGCCCCGAGGCGACCTCGGGCAGCTGGAGGGCGAAGCGTTCGGGCCGGCAGAGGTCGTCGGCGTCGGCCCGGGCCACGATCGCGTCCGGCGCCGCGACGAGCGCGTCCTGGAGCACGGGGGCCAGACCCCGATGTGCCTCGTGCCGCTGCACCAGCGCGGGGCCGAACACTCCGGCCCCGACCTCGTGGACCACCTCCTCGAGCGGCGCGGGGAGCGGGCCGTCCACGGCCAGGACGAGCGTGGACGGGCGCAGGTGCTGCTCGAGGGTCGCCGAGGCCAGGGCGGCTCGCGCCCGGTCGGCGCGATCCCCGCTCCACAGCGGGACGATCACGCTGAACGCCGCGTCCGATCCCGCCTGCGCGTCCGGCCCCGCGGGCGCGTCCGAGGACGCCGCGCGAGTCATCGGGCCGCCGCGCGCTCGAGCCTGCGGATCACCCCTGCGCTCTCGGGATCGGCCGCCAGCACGGTCGCCGAGGGCCTCGGCCCGTGGCGCAGGGCGTCCACGAGCCCGCGCAGCCCCACCCGCAGGAGCGAGTCGTCCCGGGTGCGGGCGAGCATCGTGAGCCAGCCCAGCACTGTCCGTCCGCCGTACAGCACCCGCTCCAGGGCCGTGAAGGACCGGGTCCGCGTCAGCGCCCAGAGGCGGTTGCGCACGTCGTAGTAGAAGCGTCCGCCGGGAGAGGCCTGCGCGGTCGAGGCCACGGCCGTGCGGTGCTCGACGATGCTCCCGGGCACGTGGATCCCCCGGCCCGCGCGCAGCAGGCGGGCGGTGTGCTCGAAGTCGTCGGACCAGATGAAGTAGTCGGCGAAGGGCAGGCCCAGGCGGCGCACGTCGTCGGCGTTCAGGAGCGCCGAGACGTAGCTCGCGGTGCGGATCGGCCGGCCGTGGGCGGCGGCGGCATCGGCCCGCTCGGCGCGCGAGGCGCCGAGCCGGGTGCGGGCCCGGTTCATGGGGTGGTCCGTCCCGTCGGTCCACACGGCACGCGAGGACAGCACCGACAGGCGCACCGGGGAATCCGCGAGGGACTCCAGGAGCGCGGCCAGGGCGCCCGGGCGCGGGATCGTGTCGTCGTCCATCACCCAGACCCAGTCCGCCCCGCTCACGGCGACGGCCCGGGCGATCCCGGCGGCGAAGCCTCCCGCGCCGCCGACGTTGCGGTGCAGGTGGACCACGTCCGCGCCGATCGGATGGGAGTCGGCGACGGTTCCCGAGAGGTCCGTCGAGGCGTTGTCCACGACGACCACCGCGTCGGGGCGACGGTCCTGGGCCGCCAGGGCGTCGAGGCACGCCGCCAGGAGCTGCTCCCGGTTGTACGTGACGACGACCGCGACGACGCGGTCCGCCCGGGCGTCCTCGTGCGGGCCCTCGGCCACGACGGTGTTGTCCTGACGGGTCATCGGCGCTCTCGTCTCCTTCGTCGGGTGGCAGCGGGGTCGCCGGGGCGACCCGCCGCAGTCTACGGAACGCGGGGAGCCCCGTCCGGGACCGTCGGCCCCACCGCATGCGAGGGGTCTGTGACGATCCGCGCCGGAGGCGCGGGGACGTGGAGGCGCCGGGGTAGCGTGTCCCGTGCTCGGCGGGGTGTGCCCGCGCACGATCGACGGAGGGCGACCGCAGTGGACGAAGGCCGCAGGGACTCTGCAGGGGGCGACGACGCCCGCGCCCCGGGGGCACCGCGCCCGCGCCCCGGAGCCCCTCGACGGCCCTCGCGGACTCCCGCACGCAGTCGCGCCCGGGAGGGCGGCTCGGCCCGGGCGGTTCCGCCGTCCGGCACCTCGGGCCCGCGGTCCGGCGCCCCGGGCGCCGCGGACGAGCGCCCTCGCGGGGTGCGCCACCGCGCCACGCCCCCGGCCGGCACCGGCCGCCCGGACCCCGTCGCGACCCGCGTGGACCTCCGTCCCGTCGACGAGGACGCCCCCGCCTCCGCCGGTGGAGCGCGGACCGCGCGCGGACGCGCCCGACGCTCCACCCCCACCAGCCGCACCCTCTCGAGGATCCCGCGCCCGCTGCGGCTCGGCGCGGCGGCCCTCGTGCTCGTGCTGCTGGTGACGACCGCGTGGTTCACGGGGCTGGCCGTGTGGGCCAACGGCCGCATCGAGCACGTCGACGCCCTGTCGGACAAGGCCGACACGCCCGGCGTCACCTACCTGATCGCCGGCTCGGACCGCCGGGGCGGCGCGGTCGCCGACGACGGCACCACGGGTGAGCGCGCCGACACGCTGATGCTCATGCACAAGGCGCCCAACGGCCGCACCTATCTCGTCTCCCTCCCCCGCGACACGCTCGTGGACATCCCCGACAAGGGCACCCACAAGCTCAACGCCGCCTACGCTCTGGGCGGCCCCCAGCTCCTGGTCGCGACCGTCGAGGGGTTCACGGGGCTCAAGATCGACCACTTCGTCGAGATCGGCTTCGACGGCGTCGAGCAGCTCGTGGACGCGGTGGGCACCGTGAACCTGTGCCTGGACCAGGACGTCGACGACCCCAAGTCGGGGCTGAAATGGACGAGCGGCTGCCACGACACAGGCGGCGAGCAGGCGCTCGCCTTCGTGCGGGCCCGCTACTTCGACCCCACCGCGGACCTCGGCCGCCAGAAGCGCCAGCAGCAGTTCGTCTCCGCGCTCATGAAGAAGGTCATGACGCCCGGTGTGCTGCTGAACCCCGTCGCGCAGGTCAAGCTCGCCGGGGCCGGCACGGGGGCGCTGCGCACCGACTCCTCGACCGGGATCGTCGACCTGGGGCAGATGGCGCTGGCGATGCGCGCGGTGATGAAGGACGGCACCACGATGGAGATGCCGATCAAGGACCCCGACTACAAGACCAAGCGCTCCGGCGTCGCGATCCTCACGGACGACCAGCAGATCGCGACGTTCTTCGGATCCATCGGCGACGGCTCGGCCGAGCCGCCCGCCAAGACCGGCTGAGAAGGGCCGCGGCGACCCGTCAGCGGAACAGCATGTCGATGACGATGTTCACCGAGTTCAGCAGCGACTGCCCCTTGGAGCGCGAGTAGTCCGTGTAGAGGATGTGCACGGGGTGCTCCCGGACGCTCAGGCGATGGTGCCCGATCTCCTGGACCAGCTCCGAGGCGTGCGCCATCCGGTTCTGCTCGACGGTGATCACCTCGCACGCGTGACGTCCCAGGACCCGCAGCCCGTTGTGGGCGTCGGTGAGCTTCACGCCCGTGGTGAGGTTCGTGTACCAGACGGCCCCCCGCAGGACGATCCGCTTGAGCAGGCCGGGCCTGGTGCGCCCGTCGAGGAAGCGGGAGCCGAGCACGACGTCCACCCCGGTCTCCTCGCGCAGCGTGATCATCGCGGACGCGTCGTCGACCTGGTGCTGGCCGTCGGCGTCGAACGTCACCACCTGGCGCATCCGCGGATCCCGCAGCGCGTAGTCGATGCCGGTCTTCAGGGCGGCGCCCTGGCCCATGTTGTACGGGTGGCGCACGACGACGGCGCCGGCCTCCGCGGCGATCTGCGCCGAGGCGTCGGAGGAGCCGTCGTCGACGCACACCACCAGCGGGTACCGCTCGCGCAGGGCACGGATCACGTCGCCGATCACGACCCCCTCGTCGAAGAGGGGGACGACGAACCAGGTGCTGTCGGCGCCCGGGGCGTCGCTCATGCGTGCTCCTCGCGTGGTGGGGCGGGTGATCGGGTCGCGGACCGGACCGACGTCCGGCGCGTTCCCGGACCGGAAGGATAGCCTGTCGGCATGCGTGCGGCCCTGCGGCCGCCACCCCGAACCCCGCCCGCGATCCCGCGGACACGAAAGGTGCAGTGCGTGAAGACCACCGTCGTCGCTCTCGGAAAGATCGGCCTGCCGCTGGCCGTCCAGTTCGCCTCGAGCGGGCACGACGTCGTCGGCGTCGACGTCAACGAGCGCCAGGTCGAGGCGATCAACGCCGCCCGGGAGCCCTTCCCGGGCGAGGCGGAGCTCGCCGAGCGCCTGGCCGAGCTCGTCCCCGCCGGGCGCCTGCGCGCCACCACGGACTTCGCCGACGCCGTGCCCGGCGCCGAGGCGATCGTCGTCGTCGCGCCCGTGTTCGTGGACGACGCGACCTGGGAGCCGGACTTCCGCTTCATGGACTCCGCGACCCGCAGCATCGCCGAGAACCTGACGGCAGGCACCGTGGTGATCTACGAGACGACCCTCCCGGTGGGGACCACCCGCACCCGCTACGTGCCGATGCTCGAGGAGATCTCGGGCCTCACGGAGTCCGAGGACTTCTTCGTGGCCTACTCCCCCGAGCGCGTGCTCACCGGTCGTGTCTTCGCGGACCTGCGCAAGTACCCCAAGCTCATCGGCGCCTTCACCCCCGCGGGCACCGAGCGCGCCCGCGCCTTCTACGAGAGCGCCCTGCAGTTCGACGAGCGCCCGGACCTCCCCCGTCCCAACGGCGTCTGGGACCTGGGGATCCCCGAGGCCGCGGAGCTGGCCAAGCTCGCCGAGACCACCTACCGGGACGTCAACATCGCGCTGGCCAACGAGTTCGCGCTCTTCGCGCAGGACCACGGGATCGACATCTATCGGGTCATCGAGGCCTCGAACTCCCAGCCCTACAGCCACATCCACCGCCCGGGGATCGCCGTGGGCGGCCACTGCATCCCCGTGTACCCGCGGCTGTACCTCTCGACCGACCCGCATGCCGAGACCGTGCGCGCGGCCCGCACGCTGAACGCCTCGGTGCCCGAGCGCCTCGTCGAGCGCGCCGACGCCCTCCTGGGCGGGCTCGAGGGGCTGCGCGCGGTGGTCCTCGGCGCCGCGTACCGCTCCGGCGTCAAGGAGACCGCCTTCTCCGGCGTCTTCCCGACCGTCGAGGCCCTGCGCCGCCGCGGCGCCCAGGTGTTCGTGCACGACCCGCTGTACTCCGACGAGGAGCTCGCAGCCCTCGACTTCGCGGCCTGGCACCCCGGTCAGGAGGCGGACCTCGTGATCGTCCAGACCGACCACCCGGAGTACCGGGAGCTGTCGGCCGCCGACGTCCCAGGCCTCCGCCTGCTCGTGGACGGCCGCAACATCACTGCTGCCGCGCGGTGGCGGGGCGTGCCTCGGATCGTCCTCGGCGACGGCGCGGCGACCGACACCCCCGGGACGGGGGCCTGATCCCCGTGGGCGGCCTCGGCGAGCTCCTCGCGGTCGGCCCGGGGCTGCCCGCGAGCCGCACGCTCATCATCCAGATCGTCCTCATCGCGCTCATCGTGGGGATCGCGGTGTGGCTCTCGGTGCGTCGCGGCGCCCGCCAGCTCGCCGTCCGTCGCCTGCTCGTCATCGCCTTCGCGCTGTTCGCGGTGGTCGCGGTCATGGTGCCCTCGCTCGTGACCCGGGCCGCGCACCTGCTGGGCGTCGGGCGCGGCACGGACCTGCTGCTGTACGCGACGATCGTCGTGCTGCTGGGCTTCCTGGCGCTCCAGGAGGCGCGAGCCAAGGGCGAGGAGAAGCGCACGACGCACCTCGCCCGGCGCCTGGCCCTCGACGAGGCCGAGACCCCGGTGCACTTCCGGGAGCGGGTGCTGGCCGGCACCGCGGGCGCGGACCCGATCGCTCCCGTCACGACGCACGAGGCCGCGACGCCCCCGCTCACCACGCCCCCGGCTCCCTCCCCGCTGACCCCGCCGCGTCGACCCCAGGCGGGCCCCGTCGCATGATCGCTCCCCTCCCCGGGCTCGCGTGGCTGCTCGCCAGCGGGTCCCTGGTCCTCGTCTGCGTGTACGTCCCCTCGGCGCTGGCCCTGCGGGTCCTCGGCGCCGGTCGGCTGCTGGCGGCGGCGCTGGCGCCCGCCGTGGGTGCGGCCGGGGCGGGGGTCGCCGCGATCCTCGCCGCGGTGATCGGCGTGCGCTGGTCGCTGCTGCCGTTCGCGGCCTGCATGCTGGCCCTCGTGGCCCTCGCGGCCGGTCTGCGCGCCCTCGGCGTGCGCCTGCCGGGCCGCGCCTCCCCCGCGGACCCCGAGCACCCCGAGCACGGCCCGCTCATCCAGGGGGTCCCCGGCGCCCGCGCGTGGCTCGGTCTCGCGGCCGCCGTCGCGCTCGTCCCGCTGGCGATCGCCCTCGGCCGCCCGGACGCCGTGCTGGAGCGCTGGGACACCCTGTACCACCTCAGCGCCCTTCGCTTCATCCGGGACACCGGCGACGGCTCGACCCTGCACCTGGGCACCATCTCCAACACCGAGGGCAAGGCCGTGGCGTACCCGGCGGCCTTCCACGACCTCGCCACGCTCGTCCCGGCGGCGCCCATCGCGGTGCTGCTCAACGCCGCGGCGACGGTCCTGGCTGTGGTCCCCTGGGTACTCGGGATCGGGATCCTGGCACGCGTGCTGTGGCCCGAGCGCCGCTGGGCGCCGCTGGCGGCGGGGATCGCGGCGCTGCTGGCCCCCGCGACGCCGGTCGACGAATGGATCCACCTCTCGGCGATCCCCAACCTCGTGGGCTTCGCGATGCTGCCCGGGCTCCTGGCCGCCGCGCTCCTGCTGTGGCAGCGCCTCCTGGAGCGCTGGGAGGACACGGCCCGCTTCCCCGTGCGGGCCGCGCTCGCGGCGGTCCTCGTGCTCGCCGCCGGGGGGCTCGGGCTCGCGCTGCTGCAGCCCAACGTCGCGGTCATGGCGCTGCTGCTGCTGGCGGTGATGACCGCCGTGACCGGGGCACGCCGGATGCGGGCGCATCCCGCGCTCACGATCGTCCCCGTGCTGTGCGTGCTCCCCGTGCTCGTGATCACCTTCTCGCCGCTGGCCTCGATGGTCACCGGTTTCGTGGGCGGACTCGTCGTGCCCTGGTGGACCGCCGTGGGAGAGGTGGGACTGGGCCTGCTGACGATCTGGCCGATGGCCATCGGCGTGGTCCTCGCGGCGCTGTGGTGGCCGGGACTGGTGGGCGCGTGGCGCGGCCCGGCGCGGTGGCTCGTGCCCGCGTGGATCGTCGTCGTGATCCTGTACCTCGACGCCGCCGTGGACTCCTCGCTGAACCTCTCGGTCCTGTTCTACCGCGGCCAGGACCGCATCGCCATGCCGCTGACGATGCTGTCGTGCCTGCTGGTGGTGCCGGGGATCGCGCTGTGGTCCTCGGCGCTGTCGCGGTGGCGTGCGAGCGCCCCCCGGGCCATGGCCGCCGTGCTGACCGTCGCGGCGCTCGTCGCGGCCGGCAGCACCGTCGCCCCGCGGCTCGAGCAGGCGCGGCTGAACGCCGACATCGACCAGGTGGGCCGCCCGCGGTTCCTCCAGAGGGACGAGATCCAGGCGTGGGACGAGGCCGCCCCCACGATGGACCCCGATGCCGTGATCCTCGCGAGCCCGTTCTCGGGCGCGGCGCACCTGGGGGCGATCCATGACCAGAAGGTGCGGTTCCCGGTCGCCGGCATGGGCCTGACCACCGCGGACCGCCATCTCATCTACTCCCTCTCGGGCTCCAACGGCGAGGTGCCGCTGGCGCAGCAGTGCGACCTGCTCCACGCGCAGGACATCGGCTACGTGTACGTCGATCGCCGGGACTACTCCTGGTCCTCGACCTTCGACCAGATCGACCGCATCGACCCGCGCCTGGGCACGGTCGTCTTCGAGACCTCCCATTCGAAGCTCCTGAAGATCGAGTGCACCGGGACCTCCTGAACAGCACCGGCCCTCGCGCCGGGGCCAGGGGTGCGCCTCAGCGCCCGCGCCCGGCCTCGATGACCGCCCGCGCGGCACGCTGGGCCGCGGTCTGCAGCGAGGCATGGTCCAGAGTCCAGCGGCGCAGGTGCGCGCCGTCGGGCCGGGCGGCCGCGTCCAGGGCCGCGAGCATCGCCGAGCTCACCGCCGGAGCATCGTAGGCGGTGGCCCAGCCCAGCCCGGCACCGTCCACGAGGTCCGCCGCGGCGCCGGTCCCCGCGTGGAGGATCGGGGTGCCCGAGGCGGTCGCCGCGTAGATCTTGGTGGGGAGCGCGAACTCGTACCCCTGCCCGGGGGTGATGGAGCTCAGCCCCGCGACGGCCCCGCGCAGCACCCGCGACACGTCCCGCGGCGCGAGGCGCCCGCGGAACTCGACGCCCTCGATGCCGCGCTCGGCGACCCGGCGGGCGAGCTCCTCCTTGCCGGTCCCCTCGCTGAAGAACAGCAGCCGCACGTCCGGGTGCCGGGCGCGGACGGCCGCGAAGGCATCGACGAACACATCGGCCCCCTGCCACTCCGAGACCGTGCCCGCGTACACGAAGTACCGTCCGGGCTCCGGGGAGGCCGGGCCCTCGGTGGTGAACGCCTCGGTGTCGATGCCGTTGCCCACCATCGTCAGCGACGGGCGCCGCCCGATGAGGGCCGCGACGCGGTCGTCGACCCCGGCGGAGATGGTGAGCACCCGCGAGGCCCGCCGCCAGGTCAGCGTCTCCATGAGCCGCACGGCGGCCTGCACGGGTCCCGGCACGCCCTCGACGCTCGCGGTGGCATCGGACCACACGTCGGCGGCGTAGAACACGGTGGGCACGCCCCGCAGCACCCCGAGGACCGTGGCGACCAGCCCCGTGGTGGGCGGCGGCTCGGCGACGATCACGTCGGGACGCCGCCGCAGCAGCAGGCGCAGCGCCAGGGGCACGTCGAAGCTCATGTACGAGGCGTAGCCGCGCACCTGGCCCTGATGGTCCCGCTTGACCGGGAAGCGCGACACGTGCCGCGCCCGGTCCGCGCCGGTCACCCGACGGGGCGGCCGTGTCGTCAGGACCGTGACCTCGCAGCCGGCGGCCTCCAGAGCCAGCACCAGGGCCTCCTCGCGGAAGGCCGCCGCAGCGGGCTCGGGCGTGAACACCCGCGTCGCGACGACGACGCGGGGGCGACGCCTCGCGCTCATCGCAGGGTCCCGGCGCGCGCGACGAGCTCGGCGATGACGCGCTCGGCGGCGTGGCCGTCGCCGTAGTGCTCGGGGCGCTCGCCCGCAGGACGGCGCCGCGTGACCGCGGCCGCGAGACCGGCCGGGTCCGGCACGAGCGCGTTCCAGCCGTCGTCGAGCGTCTCGACCCACTCGGTCTCGGTGCGCACGGTGGTGCACGGGACACCCAGCAGGTACGCCTCCTTCTGGAGGCCCCCGGAGTCTGTGACCACGGCGCGCGCCCGCGACACGGCGCCCACGAGCTCGGGATAGGCCAGGGGCGGGGACACGCGCACCGCGCCGCCCGCGAGCGGCACGCCGGCCTCGGCGGCACGGGCCACGAGGCGCGGGTGCGCCAGGAGCGCGACGGGCAGCGGGAGGTCCTGGAGCGCCGCGAGGATCGCCCGCAGCCGCACCGGGTCGTCGGTGTTGTCGGGACGGTGGAGCGTCGCGACGGCGAAGCCCTCCGGCGCATCCGCGTCGATGCCCTCCGGCAGACGCGGCGCCTCCTGCCGGACGGCGGCCGCGACCCGCAGGCACACGTCCGTCATGACGTCGCCGACGACGACGGTGCGGTCCCCGAGGCCCTCGGCCACGAGATGCCCGCGCGCGACCTCGGTCGGCGCCAGCAGCAGGTCGGAGGCGTGGTCGGTGAGGACGCGGTTGTGCTCCTCGGGCATGCGCCGGTTGAAGGAGCGCAGACCCGCCTCGAGGTGTGCCACCCGCAGGTGCAGCTTGACCGCCGAGAGCGTCCCGGCGAGCGTGGAGTTGGTGTCGCCGTAGACGAGCACCCAGTCGGGATCCTGCTCCTCGAGCACGGCGTCCATGGCGGCGAGCATCGCGCCCGTCTGCCGGCCGTGGCTGCCCGACCCCACCGCCAGGTTCACGTCGGGGGCGGGGATGCGCAGGTCCGCGAAGAAGGCGTCGCTCATCACCGCGTCGTAGTGCTGCCCGGTGTGGACGATGACGTGCTCGACGTCGTCCCTCCGGGCCGCGGCATCGGCGATCGCGGCGAGCTTGACGAACTGCGGGCGCGCACCCACGACGGACAGGATCTTCATGGGGCGTCTCCTCCGGGAGGACTCGGCGGTCGGGACGGACGGGCGGTCGCTGCACCACGGGTCCAGCAGGTCACCGGTACAGTGTGCCCGGCCCACGATATTCGTCCCAGGAGCGCCATGGCCGAGTCAGTCACCCCCGGGCGCGTCGCGGTCCTCGTGCACAACGACGCCGCCAACGACGCCCGCGTGCTCAAGGAGTCCGCGAGCCTGCGCGGCGCGGGGTACCGGGTCCGCATCATCGCCGTCGAGCGCCGCCTGCGGGGTCGCGCCGCGGGGCTCACGACCCTGGCCGACGGCCTGGACCTGCAGCGCGTCCCCGAGTTCGCCCTGGAACGGATCGCCCCGGCCCTGACGAGGCTGACCCGTCGACGCACCTCCGGCCCCGACACGGCGCCCGCGCCGTCCGTCCCCGGGGCCCCGCCCGCTCCCGGCCCGAGGACGTCCGATGCGGCCGAGCCGTCGACGGCCACCTCCGGATCCTCCGCACAGCCCGCGCCCCGCGCACCCCTGCCCCGCCGCCTCGCCGCCGACCTCGCCCGCCGCGCCTACCGCACCGTCGAGCTCGGCGTGTTCTGGTGGCGCACCGCTGCGGCCGCCCGCGCCTTCGACCCGGACATCGTCCACGCCAGCGACACCAACACCCTCGTCCCCGCCCTGGCCGTGCAGGCGCTGGCCCGTCGCGACGGACGCCGGGTGCGGATCGTCTACGACGCCCACGAGCTGTGGCGTCACCGCAACGTCGGCGAGCGCCGCGTCCTGGCCCCGCTCCTCGAGGCGGTCACCGAGCACGTCGGCGTCCCCCGCGCCGACGCCGTCATCACGGTCTCCGGGTCGATCGCCGACTGGCTGCGTCGCACCTACCGCCTGGACCGCACCCCGGAGCTCGTGCGCAACGTCCCGGTGGCAGGTCCGTTCCCCGACCGGTCCGCGGGCGTCCTGCACACCCGCGCGCACCTCGCGCCGACGGACCGGGTGATCGCCTACGGGGGCAGGATCACGACGGCCCGCGGCATCGAGCAGACCATCGCCGCACTGCCCCATCTGCCCGCCGACGTCCACTTCGTGCTGCTGGGCTACGGCGAGGAGGACTACCTCGCCACCGTCCGTGATGCGGCTCGGGACGCCCACGTCGCCGATCGGGTCCATCTCGTCGGGGCCGTCGCCCCGGACGCCGTCACGGCGGCGCTGGCCGATGGCGACGTCGCGGTGGTCCACGTCCAGCCGGTGTGCCTGTCCTACCGCTTCGCGCTGCCCAACAAGCTCTTCGAGTCGATCCGCGCCGGGCTCCCGATCGCGGCCGCCGACCTCCCGGACATGCGCGCCGTCGTCGAGGAGCTCGGGGTGGGCGAGGTGTTCGCCGGGGCGGATCCCGAGGGTCTCGCACGGGCCCTCGCCGAGATCCTCGCGGCCCCGGAGCCGTACCGGCGGCGGGCGCGCGAGGCCGCCGAGCACCTGACCTGGGAGGCCGAGGCCGCCCACCTGCTCGCGGTCTACGAGCGCATCCGGAAGGACGTCGGGAAGGACGTTGCCGCATGAGGGCCACGCTGGTCACCACCTGGTTCCCGACCGCCGTCGCACCCTCGCGCGGCTCCTTCGTCGTGCGGGACGCGCTCGCGATCGCCCGTCACGCGGACGTGCGTCTGATCCATCTGGTGCCTCCGGCCGATGACGACGGCACCCGCCGCACGCGCCACGAGGGCATCGACGTGCTGCGGATCCCGATGGATCCCCGGCGTCCCGATCGAGTGCTGCGCGCCGCACGACGGCTGTCGGCGGCGCTGGAGGGCGCCGAGGTCGTCCACTCGATGGCGTTCTCGACGCTCCTCCCGCTGGCCCTGCGCCGGCCCCGGGCCCCGTGGCTGCACACCGAGCACTGGTCGGCGCTGACCACCCCGCAGACGCTCCCGGCCCCGGCGCGCGCCGCCCTGCCCGTGCTCTCCCGCCTGCTCGCGCGACCCGATCGGGCCACGGCCGTGTGCGAGTACCTGGCCGCGCCGCTGCGCGCGGTGCGCGGTGCCCGGCCCACGGCCGTCGTCCCGTGCATCGTGGACCCGACGCCGCTCGTGCCCCGCCGGGAGCGCACCGACGGCACGCTGCGGCTCGTCTCGACCGGCGGCCTCATCGACCGCAAGGATCCGCTGGTGGCCGTGCGCACGGTCGCCGCGCTCGTCGCCCGCGGCCGGGACGTCCACCTCACGTGGCTCGGCGAGGGTCCCCTGCGCGCGGAGACGCTGGACCTGGCGGCCCAGCTGGGCGTCGCGGACCGCGTGGCCCTGCCGGGCAGCGCGAGCGCGGGCGAGGTGCGGGCGGCCCTCGGGCGCGCCGACCTGTTCCTCGGACCCACGCGCGCCGACAACTTCTTCGTCTCGGCGGCGGAGGCCCTCGTGGCGGGCCGGCCCGTGGTCCTGGGCGCCACCGGAGGCCAGGGCGAGTACGTCCGGGATGCCGTCGGCACCCTCGTGGACGCCCAGGATCCGCAGCGCTACGCCGCCGCGGTCGCGGACCTCGACGCCCGCACCCGGGACGTGACGAGCGCGGAGATCGCGGCGACCATCGGGGACCGCTTCTCGACCCCCGTCGTGGGCGCCGAGTACGCCGCGCAGTACCGGCTCGTGCGGCAGGAGGCGAGCCGCGCATGAAGCCCGTGCAGGTGGTCATCGCGTGCCACACCCCCGAGCGGCCCGTCGGCCGGGCGGTCGCCTCGATCCTGGAGGGCAATGCCGAGCACGCCGAGGTGCTCGTCGTCGCCCACAACCGCGCCGCCGAGGAGATCCGCGACGCGCTGCGCCCGGAGCACCGGGATCGGGTCCGGATCCTCGAGCACCGGGACGCGTACCGCTCGGCCTCCGGGCCCTTCAACGCGGGCATGGACGCGGCCACCGCTCCCTTCGTCGCGATCATGGGATCCGATGACACCCTGGCGCCGGGGGCCGTCGCCTCGTGGCTCGAGGTCCGCCGCGCGACCGGCGCCGAGTTCGTCGTGACCCGTCTCGCGCTCGGCGACGCGGCGCACGGCGTGCCCACGCCGGCCGCGCGGATGCTGCGCACGGGGCTCGCGGACCTCACGCGCGACCGTCTCGCCTACCGCTCGGCCCCCCTGGGGCTCCTGGACCGATCGATGCTCGCGCGCACGGGCGCGCGGCTGGTCGAGGGCGCGACGGTGGGCGGCGACGTCGGCATGGTCACCGAACTCATGGCGACGGTCCCCACCGCCTACGACCGGTTCGGCCCGCCATACGTGATCGGAGAGGACGCCGGGGACCGCGTCACCTACGTGATCCGGCCGCTGTCCGAGCAGCTGGGCTTCTTCCCGGACGTGCTCGACGCCCCCTGGTCCGCGCGCCTGCCCGCCACGGCCCGTCGTGCCGTGGCGACGAAGCTGCTGCGCATCCACGTCTTCGGCGCGGTGTTCTACCGCCAGGACGAGGCCGTCTGGACGCCGGACGAACGTGCCGCGCTCGCGGACATCACCGCGGGCGTCCTGCGCCGCGCCCCGGGCTGTGAGCTCCCGCTCTCGCGCGCGGATCGCCGGCTCCTGGACGCCTGCCTGGACCCGGCGGTGCCGGCTGGCGAGCTCATGGCCGCCGCCCGCGCACGCCGCCGCCACGGCCGCCCCGCGACGCTCCTGCCCCGCGACCTCACCCGCGCGCTGGACCGCGAGGCCCCGCTGCGCTTCATGGCGGCGTCGCTGGCCGTCCAGCGTCTGCCGGCACTGCGGTCGAAGGCACTGCGGTCGAAGGCACTGCGGTCCAAGGCACTGCTGACCAGGGCGCTGCGGTGACCGACCCTGCGGTCACTGCCCCTGCGGTTGCCGACCCAGCGGTGATCGAACCTGCGGCGGCCGGCCCTGCCGTGACCGACCCTGCGGCGGCCGTCCGCCCGGGACGGACGATCAGGCGGCCGAGAGCCCTCCCGGACCGCCGTCCTCCGCGATCGCCGCGATCGCACGTTCCCACGTGCGCACCTGGTGCTCGGCGCTCAGCGCACCGGACGCCGCATCGGCCGCGCGCTTCCACGCGTCGACGCGCTCGGGCGTGAGCGCCGCGAGCTCGGCGTGCATCGCGGCCGCGTCGGCCGCGGGCAGCACCGCCCCGATCCCGTGCTCGGTCACGACCTCGGCCATGTCCGGGGACGGCCCGACGATCACCCCGGTGCGCCCCTGGACGGCCTCGTAGAGCTTGTTGGGCAGGGAGTGCTCGAGGTTGAAGGTGGAGTGGGGGAAGACGACGAGGGACACGTCGTACTCGGCGACCGTGTCCACGAGGCGGTCGTAGGGCACGGGGTCGCGCAGGGCGACGCCGGGCACCTCGGCGGCCAGGGCGCCGAGGTGCTCGATGTACCCGGGCTCGCTCGGCATGAGCATGAGGTCCAGCACCGCGTGGCCCTCGAGACCCCGGATCGCCTCGATCATCGCCTCGAGGTGGCGGTTGCGCCGTGCGACGCCCGTGTGCAGCAGCCGGATCGGGGCCGTGGTGGGTCGCACGGGCAGGTCCCGATGCGCCGCGGCGTTCGTGACCACCTCGACCTCCACCCCGAACTGCGCCGCGTACTCGCGGGCGAGCCCCGGGGAGACGGTCGTGATCGAGCGCATCGAGGGCAGGCACGTGCGGCACAGCCAGCGCTGATAGGGCGCCACGAACCAGCGCCAGGTGCGCTGGTGCTCCTTCTCGCGAGGCGCGTACTCGTGGAGATCGGCATGGACCCCGCGGCGCGGCGCGAGCCAGAGCGCGAGCGGGAGGGTGTTGGTGTCGTTGGCGAGCACCACGTCCATCGTCCCCACCCGGTCCGCGAGCTGCTCGCGTGCCGCACGGACCGCGCTCATGGCCCAGTAGGCGCCGCGGTACCGGCGGGTGAGCAGATGCTCCTTGGAGTCGGGCCAGGCGCGGGCCCCGTCGGGAAGCTCGACGTGCTCGACCCCGGGGTGGGGGCGGGGCCCGAAGCCGACCGTCGTGACGGCGTACCGGTCCGCGAACAGGGCGATCTGGCGCTGCACGCGCGGGTCGCTCACGAGCCGCGAGAACGAGACGATCATCAGCCGGGTCATGCGGGGCCCTCCGTCTGCTCGACGGCGCCCCGTGGCGGTGCGCCGTCCGCGTCGATCACCTCGACCACGTCGACCCGGGCCCCGTCCGGTCGGGGCGCCCGCGCGAGACCGGCGAGCGCGGCCTGCTCGGCGAAGGCGGGCACGGCGGCCACGACCTCATCGAAGGTGCCCTGGGCGATCACCTGCCCCTCCTCCATGAAGAACACGATGTCGCAGTGCTGGATGGTGGCCAGGCGGTGCGCGATGGTGATGGTGGTGACCGCGTCGCCGAGCCCGCGGATCGCCGCGGTGACGGCGGACTCGGTCTTGGTGTCCAGGGCGCTCGTGGCCTCGTCGAGCACGAGCACCTGGGGGTCGCCGTACAGGCCGCGGGCGATCCCGAGCCGCTGCCGCTGGCCGCCGGAGAGCGTCGTGCCGCGCTCCCCCACGGTCCCGTCGATCCCGCCGGGGCGGTCCTGGATCGTGGTCAGCAGCTGCGCGCGTTCGAGCGCCACCTCGACACGTTCCCGGTCGACGTCGGCCGGGTCCCAGGTCAGGGCGATGTTCTCGCCGACGGACACGTCGAACAGCGCGACCTCCTGGGGCACGTAGCCCACCTCGGAGCGCCACTGGCGCAGGACCGTGGTGATGTCCTGGCCACCCACGAGGATCCGGCCGTCGCTCGGGGTCAGCAGGCCCAGCAGGAGGTCGACCATGGTCGACTTGCCCGCGCCGGAGGACCCCACGAAGGCCACCGCGGACCCGGCGGGGATCCGCAGGGACACGTCGCGCACGGCGGGCTCCTCACGACCGGGATAGGTGAAGGCCACCTCGTCGAGCACGATGTCCCGTGCACCGGACCCGAGCTGGGCGGAGTCGGGGCGCTCGGTGCGGGAGACGGCCTCGCGGGCGTCCTCGATGTCCCCGACGATGTACTCCGAGAAGGCGGCGTTGGTGAGGATGCGGTTCTGGGTGGACTGGAATCGCGTCAGGGACGGCACCAGGCGGAAGCCGGCGACCGCGAACAGCGCGACCGAGGACAGCGCGTTCTCGGGGCCGCCCGCGAGGTAGCCGACCACGCCCACGACGACGAAGCCGCCGACCATGCCGGCCTCGAGCACGAAGCGCGGCATCTGGTTGTAGTACTGGGCGAAGGCGCGGGTGTCGGCGGCCGTGCGGCGGCGCTCGGCGACGATCCGCTCGACCTCCTTCTCGTTGCCCTTGAGGGTGATCTCCTTGAGCGAGCCGATCACCTCGCCGAGCAGCTGCACCACCCGGATCGAGTTGTCGCGGTTGACGGCCCCGTTGCGCACCGCGAGCGGGGAGATGACGCGCGAGAGGACCAGGGCCACCAGCCCGAGGTAGATCAGGGTCGCCAGCGCGATCCGCCAGTCCATGATGAACAGGCCGACGGTGATGACGGCGATCGTCGCGAACTCGCTGATCACGGTCATCGACGGCATGAGCACGTTGGTGACGACGGCCGCGACGCCCGAGTCGACCATGCGGATGATCTCCGGGCTGGACTTGCGGGTGCGGTCGACCCAGGGCGCGGACATGTAGGAGCGGAACAGCATCTGGCCGATCGCGACCTCGTGGCGTGCGAAACGCCGGGTGGCGATGCGGATCGCCAGGAGGTTCAGCACGCTCTTGATGATCGTCAGGACCACGAAGACGCCCAGCAGCCCGGAGATGGGCAGGAACCCGCGGATCTGCCAGCCGACCACCGGAACGGTGACGGCCTCGGCCCCGCCGGTGATCCCCGGCAGCGCGATCGCGACCGCACCGAGCGCGGCGACGTCCAGCAGCGCCAGCAGGCTCATGACGATCCCGAAGGTCCACAGGAACCGGCGGGACTCCGCCGGGAGCACGGACATCGTGCGCAGGACGGTCTGGAGCGTGCGCTTCACGGGCGCCTTCCCTCTCGAGGTCCACGGGCAGGGCCCGCGCATGGTGCGATCACGCTACCGTGCACGCCGTCGAGCGAGGCCGTGCACGGCGCCGTGGTGTCGATCGGCACAGCGGTCCCCGCTAGCACAGCGGCTCGATCCGGTACAGCGCGTACGGTCCGTCCTCGTCGACCAGCACGAGACGGTCCGCGGGGATCAGCGCGAGGCCCTCGTAGAGGATCGCCGCCTCCGGGGCGATCGCCGCGCCGGACCGCGCGGAGCGGTCCACGTACAGGTGCGTCGGGGCGACGGCTCGGAGCGACGCGCACACGCGTGGGTCGTACCCGGCCTTGTGGGCGTAGCGCGCCACGCGTCGGGAATCGAGGGTCTGGGGCTCCGAGAGCGTCGGGAAGACGGTCTCGACGCCGCCGAGGGACCAGTACAGGGCGGTGCCGTCCCGCGGGTTGCCGATCACGACGGCATCGGCGGGGAGGCGCGCCGCGCTGCGCTGGATGAACTCCCGCTCCGCGGGGGTCACATAGGGCGCCAGCTGCACCCCGTACGCGGTGTACGCGAGGGACCCCACGAACGGCAGCCGGGTGGGCACGAGGATTGCCGTGACGGAGGTGCCCGCGAGCACGAGCACCAGCGCCGCGGCGGCGACGCGCCGGGCCCGGCCCTCCCGTCCGCGCCGCCACAGGGCCCGCACACCCAGCACTGCGAGCACGACGAGCGCGCACACGAGCAGCGGGGCGATCCGCTCCCGTGCCCCGTACCAGGGGTTGACCCAGGTGCGCGCGAGCGGCGAGGTCAGGTTCGTCAGGACGGTCAGGGCGAGGGCGAGCCCCAGCAGCACGATCGCCGAGGCCCCGAGGCGGCCCCGCGTGCGGACGGTCGCGACGGCCCCCACGACGGCCAGCGCCCACAGCGCGGCGACGGCCCACACCTCGACGCCCAAGGAGGCGATCCGGGGGCGTTCGAGGACCACCGAGGCCAGGAACTCGACCCAGGGCCACGGTGCGGCGGTGGTGAGGTCCATCGAGGCCAGCAGCACCCGGGAGCCCACCGCATAGGCGCCGAGCGCCAGGAGGATCCCCGCGAGGAGCAGGGCGCCTCGCCGTCGCGTGGCAGGGCGGAGCACGTCCAGCACGCCCTGGGCGATCATTCCTGCGAGCACGGCGACGGCGAGCGAGAACAGGGTCGAGGGGTGGGCCAGCACCATGCCCGTGAGGATCACCGGGTACGGCCACAGCGCCGCGGGGCGTCGCACGCCGGAGCGCAGGTCGTGCACGAGGGCCCACACCGCTCCGAGGGCCACCGGCAGGCACAGGGCTCCGAGCACGAAGGGCCACAGCCCCAGCACGAGGGCGATGACCGGCACCGACAGCGACAGCGGGGCGCATGCGGCCGCCAGGGCCGGCAGCACCCTGCGCTCGGCCGCCGGGGCGCGGCGTCCCAGCACGAGGGCGATCATCGCCCCGAGGGATCCGGGCAGAGCCGCGATCATCGCCAGGACCATCGCGTTGGCGGAGGTCACCGTGTCCCACGGAAGCAGGGCGGTGATGATGTCCCAGCCGGCGGGGTAGAACGTGGGCGCGTGGTAGATCCCCTCCAGCGCCGTGGGCAGGAATCCGTCCCGATCGGCGCGGATGTACTCGATCGCCGCGATGTGGAAGTACGCGTCGTAGCTCCCGTTGAGGGTGTCGATGCCCCCCATCCCCCGGGCGGCCGACATCGCCATCGCCAGGCCGATCCCGGCGCCGACCACGGCGGGAAGCCCGTCGAGCACGCGCTGTCGCGGCGATCGCGCGGCGGCCCCCGCGGATCCCGCCACGCCGTCGGAGCCACCGAGTTCTGCAGCATCACCGGTGAGGTCGGTCCGTCCGGAGCCGTCGTCCCCGCGCCGCGACCGGAGGCGCCGCCGGACCCACCGCCCGCCCGCGACGACGAGCACCACGACCGCCAGCTGCACTCCGGCGCCGAGCGGCGTCCACGGGATGCCCAGCGCCCTCCCGACGGCACCGAGGGCCACGGCGAGCACCACCGTCACCGCGGGAGCGGCGCCCCAGATCCATCCGAGGCGGGCGCCTCCGGCGCGCAGCACGAGCGCCCCGGGCCCGCACAGGAGGAGCCAGGCCAGCACGGTGGGCCCGAGCACGTCGAGCATCAGATGCCGATCCGGCAGGTCATGGGGTGTGGTCGGGGTGCAGCGCCTCGACGTACAGCTGCGCGACGGTCCCGGGGGTGCGGCGCGCGACCACCCAGGCACGGGCCTCCGCCGACAGCTCCTCGATGGTCCCGGCGGTCTCGACCTGGCGGACCCGCTCGACGGCCTCGTCGAGCCCCTCGACCACCCACTGCTCGGGGTAGATGACGCTCGCGCCGCCGTACGGGCGGGCGTCGGGCCAGTTCCGGATGAGCGGGGCACAGCCTGCGGCGAGCCCCTCCATGACGGCCTCGTGCACGCCCTCGTGCAAGGACGAGGAGACGATCCAGCCCACCTGGGACAGGATCTCCGGCACGTCCGAGCGCTGGCCCAGCACCTCGACGACACCGGGCGGGAACTGGGCGATCCGGGCTCGTACCCGATGCTGGAACGTCGTGTCGTCGGCCGGGGATGCGGGCAGCCCCGGACCCACGAGGAGGAGGCGATGGCGCGGGTCCCTCTCCCGCAGCCGCGCCAGGAGGTCGAGGGTGAACAGCACGTCCTTGACGGGACGCAGCCATCCCACCTGCGCCAGCAGGTACGGATCGCGTCCCGTGCCCGGGTCCGGGCCCAGACCGTAGGCCAGGAAGTTGTCGACCTGGATCACCTCGCCGGCGTGGTCCAGGTTCGGGGTGAGGTGGTCCAGGAGGGTGCGCACGTGCGGGGACACGAACAGGACACGGTCGATCACGTCGAACACCGTGAGCAGCGGGAACGGGGTGTACGCCTCGAAGCGGTGGAAGCGCGCCGTGGTGCGCCGCGGCATGAGCTCGAGCAGGGAGACCCAGGTGAGGACGTGATGCCCCCATTCGACGAGCACGACGTCGGCCCACTCGAACTCCGTGGCCAGCGCTGCGGGGGTGGGCAGCCTGGTGCCGGTCAGCGCGAGGTCCAGGCGAGCCCGGAGCACCCGGTCGCGGCTCGGACGCTCGGCGGGCGGGAGCTCGTCGACCTCGAAGCGCCGCACCTCGAAGCCCACGTGCTGCAGGGCCCGGATCACCGGATCCACGAACGTCCAGTTGCGCTGGGCCACGACGAGCAGACGCACGGGTGCGCCGTCGGTCAGCGTCCGTGGTGCAGGCCGCCGGGGTCCCTGGTCGAGGTCGGGATGGGCCAGCAGCAGACGGCCCACGGCGCTCGCGCGCAGCGGCGCCAGGAAGCCCTCGGGGTCCGTGATGAGGGGCGAGGTCGCCAGGCCGTAGTGCAGGGTCGCGTGGTAGGTCAGGCGCAGGGCCTTGTCGAACCACAGCAGGGCGTCGTCGAGGTGTCCCTGCGCCAGCAGGGCATCGGCGCGGGCGAGCTCGGCGCGCATCTCGGGCTGCCATGCCTGGGGCACGATCCCATCGTCCATGCGGGCCACGAGATCGAGGTAGCGGGCGCGCGCCCCGACCGCGCCGGGCAGCACACGCCCGGCCCGGTAGCCCGCACGGATCGCCCTGCGTGCGAGCACGTGCGCCCAGCCCGCCGGGCTCGTCACGGGGCTCCCGTGCCGGCGGTGGTCGGAGCCGTCCGTGCATCGCCGGAGGCGGACGGATCGACCACGACGGCGTCGGGGCGCACGACGCGGCCCTCGCGAGCCGAGGTCAGCACGGCCTCGACCGCGCGCACGGTCGCCAGCCCCTCCCGCATCGTCACGATGTTGGACGGGTCCCCGTTCACGGCCTCGCGGAATGCCTGGTGCTCGGTGGCCAGCGGCTCGGTGCGGGTCAGCGCGTAGCGCACCATGTCGCCCTCGCTGACCCCGCGGAAGGAGGCCATCGACTCCCAGACGTTGGTGGGGGCGGCGCCGTTGGCGTAGAACGTGAGGTCCGCGGAGACGGTGTCCCCCACGAGGGCGCCCTTCTCCCCGGTCACGACGGTCACGCGCTCCTTGAAGGGCGAGAGCCAGTTCACGAGGTGGTTGGTGATGGTGCCGCTGGCCAGGCGTCCGCTGACGGAGACCATGTCCTCGTCCTCGCGGCCGGAGCGGCGCGTGGAGAACGCCGCGACCTCCTCGAAGGGGCTGTGGGCGACCCAGGCGGCGAGGTCGAGGTCGTGGGTCGCGAGGTCCTTGACGACGCCGACGTCGGCGATCCGCGCCGGGAAGGCGCCCTGGCGACGGGTGGTGATCTGGTAGAGCTCGCCCAGCTGGCCGTCCGCCAGGCGCCGCCGCATCTCCTGCAGGGCCGGGTTGTAGCGCTCGATGTACCCGACGGCGCCGACGAGCCCTGCGGCCTCGAAAGCCGCGGTGATCTCCTCGGCCTCGGTGATGTCGAAGGCCAGCGGCTTCTCCACCAGGCAGTGGATCCCGGCCTCGGCGAAGGTGAGCGCCACGTCGCGGTGGAAGGCGGTGGGCACGGCGATCACCGCGTAGTCGATGCCCGCGGCCACGAGCGCCTCGGCGTCGGCCAGGATCTCGTAGCCGGGGGCCGCGCCGTGCGGGTCGCCGTAGGCATCGGCGACGGCCACGAGCTCCACGCCGTCCAGGGCCTGGAGGTTGCGGGCGTGGTGGCGTCCCATCATGCCCAGGCCGATCAGCCCGGCCCGCAGCGGGCGCCCGGTGGTCGCGGCGCTCATGCGCCGGCCCCCGCGAGGGTGTTGACGGCGGTGACGATCCGCTCGAGGTCCGCCTCGGACAGGCTCGGGTGGACGGGCAGGGACAGGACCTCCCGGGCCAGGGTGTCGGTGACGGGGAGGTCCAGCTCGAGGCCGTAGGAGGGCAGGCGGTGCACGGGCGTGGGGTAGTAGACGCCGCAGCCCACGTGGTGCTCCTCGCGCAGCGCGGTGGCGAAGGCGTCGCGCTCGACGGCGGTGGCCCCCTCGATCCGCACCGTGTACTGGTGGTAGACGTGGGTGGCCTGCGGGGCGACGTACGGGGTGCGCACTCCGGTCAGGTGCGCGTCGAGGTACGCGGCGTTGGCCTGGCGGGTGCGGGTCCAGCCCGCGAGGCGGGTCAGCTGCACGCGGCCGATCGCGGCGTGGATGTCGGTCATGCGGTTGTTGAAGCCGGCGATCTCGTTGGCGTACTGGACCTCCATGCCCTGGTTGCGCAGCAGGCGCACCTGGCGGGCGATGCTCGCGGACTCGCACGCCACCATGCCGCCCTCGCCGGAGGTCATGTTCTTGGTCGGGTAGAGCGAGAACATGCCGAAGGCGCCGAAGGTGCCCACCTGGCGGCCGTCCCAGGTCGCCCCGTGCGCCTGCGCGGCGTCCTCGGCGACCCACAGTCCGTGCCGGGCGGCGATCGCGCCGATCGCGGCGAGGTCGGCGGGGTGGCCGTAGAGGTGCACGGGCTGGATGCCCACGGTGCGCTCGGTGATCGCGGCCTCGACGGCGGCGGGGTCCAGCGTGAAGGTGTCGGGGTCCACGTCGACGAAGACCGGGGTCGCGCCGGTGACGGCCACCGCGTTCGCGGTCGCCGCGAAGGTGAACGACGGGACGATCACCTCGTCCCCGGCGCCGAGGCCGAGGGCGAGCATCCCGAGGTGCTGGCCCGAGGTGCCGGAGTTCACGGCGACGCATTCCCGGGAGCCGGCGAGCGCGGCGGAGAACTCCCGCTCGAACGCCGCGACCTCGGGTCCCTGGGCGATCATGCCCGAGCGCAGGACGCGGTCGACGGCCGCCCGCTCCTCATCGCCGATGAGGGGCTTGGCCGCGGGGATCATGAGCTCGTTCATGCGTGCTGTCCAGCTTTCGGGTCGTCGGTCTCGGGGGTCGTCGTCGTGCCGCGCACGGAGCCGGGCGGGGCGGTCGAGGCACGGGTCGCGTCCTCGGCGCGGCGCAGGCCGCCGCTCGTCTCGTCGGGCACGTACCACTCCCCGGTGCTCGGGCAGACCCAGGCGTCCGTGCCGTCGGAGGCGGGGTGCAGCTTCTCCCCGGAGCGCCCCACCCAGCCGATGCGCCGGGCGGGCACGCCCGCGACGAGCGCGTGCGGGACGACGTCGCGGGTCACGGTGGCGCCGGCGGCGACCATCGCCCAGGCGCCGATCCGGACGGGGGCCACGCACACGGCGCGGGCGCCGATCGAGGCGCCCTCGTCGCAGGTCACGCCCACGGGGGTCCAGTCGTGGGCGCTCTTGGGAGTGAGGTCGGGATTCACGGCGCGCGGGAAGTGGTCGTTGGTGAAGACGACGGCGGGCCCCACGAAGACCCCGTCGGCCAGCACCGCGGGCTCGTAGACGAGGGCGAGGTTCTGGACCTTGCAGCCCTCCCCCATCCGCACCCCGGAGCCGATGTACGCGCCGCGGCCGATCACGCAGTCGCGCCCCAGGACCGCGTCCTCACGGATCTGGGCGAGGTGCCACACGGCGCTGCCCTCCCCGATGCGGGCCGAGGCGGCGATGTCGGCGCCGTCGGCGACGCGGTACCCGCGGTCGGACGAGGTCGGAACGGTCTGCGGATTCTCGTCGTGCATGCCTGCGAGCCTATCCGTTCGGTCCGACGTCACAGGGACGCGCGCAGGGACTCACCCTTGGCCAGCGCCGTCTCGCGCAGGGCGCTCTGGAAGTCGACCATGCGTGCGCGCAGCGCGAGCGCGGCGGGATCCGTGCCGGCGGCGAGGATCCGCGCGGCCAGGAGCCCGGCGTTGCGGGCCCCGCCGATGGACACGGTGGCCACGGGCACCCCTGCGGGCATCTGCACGATCGACAGCAGGGAGTCCATGCCGTCGAGGTGGCGCAGCGGGACCGGCACCCCGATCACGGGCAGGGGTGTCACGGCGGCGAGCATCCCGGGCAGGTGCGCGGCACCGCCTGCACCGGCGATGATCACGCGGATCCCCCGGTCCGCGGCCGCGCGGCCCCAGGCGATCATGTCCTCGGGCATCCGGTGGGCCGAGACGACGTCGACCTCCGCGGCGATCCCGAGCTCGGCGAGCACCTCGGCGGCGGCCGCCATGACGGGGTGGTCGGAGTCCGAGCCCATCACGATGCCGACCACCGGCGCGGCGTCCGGAGCGGGTGCGCCGCTCGACGCGGGGCCGGGGTCCGCAGCGGACGTCGAGCCCGATGCCTGTGCTGCCTGCTCGGCGGGGTGTGCGTGTGCCACGGATCCTCCTGGGTCCTGGCCCGGCACATGCCGGGGCCGCTGCTGATGGTCGTGCGCCCCATGCTCGGGGTGGTCGTGCACGGGGTCGTCCTGCTCGGGATCATCGTGCTCGGCGGCATCGTGCTCGACGGCGTCGTGCACCGGGTCGTGATGCACGAAGGCGTCGGGGCCGGACATCCCCGGTCTCCCCTCAGGCACGTCCGTCGGTGCCGCTCCCGCTCCCGTCGACACCGTCGTTCCTGTCCTGGATCCCGCCCTCGATGATCGTGCGCTCGGCCCGGTGCGCGCGGCGCAGCAGGTCCTCACGATCCGCCCCGATCACGGTCACGTGGCCCACCTTCCGTCCCGGACGCACGCCCTTGCCGTACAGGTGGACCGTGATCCCGGGATCGAGGGCCATGGCCTCCGCGGCACCGGCCGCGAGGTCCTCGCGGGTGCCCCCGAGGAGGTTGACCATCACGGCCCAGGGCGCGAGCGGGGTGACGTCGCCCAGCGGCAGGTCCCGCACGGCGCGGAGGTGCTGCTCGAACTGCCCGGTGACGGCGCCGTCCATGCTCCAGTGGCCCGTGTTGTGGGGGCGCATGGCGAGCTCGTTGACGAGCACCGTGCCGTCGGCGGTCTCGAACAGCTCGACCGCGAGCATGCCCACGACGTCGAGGTCCGCGGCGATCGCGAGCGCGAGCTCCTGGATCGCCCGCGCGCGCCCGGGCTCGAGGTCGGGCGCCGGGGCGACCACCTCGAAGCAGACGCCGTCGCGCTGGACGGACTGGACGACCGGGTACGCCACGGCCTCGCCGCCGGGGCGGCGGGCCACCTGGGCCGACAGCTCCCGGGTGAAGGGCACGAGCTCCTCGACGAGCAGCGGGCCGCCGGTGCCCCACCAGTCGGCGACCTCGGCCGCGTCGGAGACGACGCGCACGCCGTGGCCGTCGTAGCCGCCGCGGGGCGTCTTGACGACGGCGCGTCCGCCGAGCTCGCCGAGAGCCGTGGCCAGCGCCGCGGGGTCCGCGGCCTCGGACCAGCGGGGGCAGGGATGCCCCAGCGCCGTCAGCCGTCGGCGCATGACGAGCTTGTCCTGCGCGTGGACCAGGGCGTGGGGGCCCGGGCGGACGTGGGCGAGTCCCTCCGCGACGATGCCCTCGAGGATCGCCGGGGGCACGTGCTCGTGGTCGAAGGTCAGCACCTCGCACGTCGCGGCGAGGGCGCGCACGGCATCGGCGTCGTCGTGACGTCCCAGCCGGACGTCGTGGGCCACGCGGGCCGCGCTCTCGGAGGGATCGGTCGCCAGAACGGTGATCGGGAGGTCCAGCTCGATGGCCGCGGGGAGCATCATCCGGGCGAGCTGGCCCGCACCGATGACGCCGGTCGAAGAGGTCTCAGGCACGCCCGTCAGTCTACGGTCCATGCGCCGGAGCCCGTGTCGGGCGACTCCTCGGCCACGCGTCGGCCCCGCGAGTGGCGCCCGCGCCGCCGGGGACCCACGGTGCCCTGCTCGATCGTCTCGGGGGTGTCGCGCGACGGAGGGTCCGGCGACTCCTCGCCCGGTGCGGAGATGAGGAACACGCCGAAGGTCGCGGGGCGCTCGGCGAGCAGCTCGAGGCGTCCGCCGTCGTCCTCGACCAAGGTCCGTGCGAGGGCGAGCCCCACGCCGGTGCCCTTCGAGGCCGCACCGGAGACGGAGCGCTCGAACACGCGGGTGCCCAGGCCCGGGTCGATGCCCTCGCCCTCGTCGGACACCTCGATGACGGTCGAGCGGTCGTTGCGCCGGACCTTGACCTGGGTGCGGCCGCCGCCGTGCACGAGGGAGTTCTCGATGAGGGTCGCGACGACCTGGGTGAGCGGCCCCACGGATCCCCACACCGCGGCCGAGCGGGGCACCTGGATCGCCAGCTCGCGCTCGGCGGCGCGGAAGGCCGGGGACCACTCCTCGCTCTGCTGGGTCAGGACGGTGCTCAGCTCGACGACGCCGGGGGTGCGGCGCTGCGAGGAGCGGGGGGCGTTGATGAGGTCGTGGACCACCGCGGTCAGGCGGTCGATCTGCTCGAGGGAGACCCGCGCCTCCTCGCGCACCCATTCCTCCGAGCTCGTCGCGAGGATCTCGTCGAGGCGCATCGACAGCGCCGTCAGCGGGGTGCGCAGCTGGTGGGAGGCGTCGGCCGCGAGCGCGCTCTCGGCCTCGAGGCGCTCGTTGAGCAGGGCGCCGGAGTTCGCGAGCTGCTCGGCGACGGTGTCGATCTCGGCGATCCCGCTGCGGGACCAGGGGGCGCGGGCCCGTCCGGTGCCCAGGGCCTCGGCGCGCTGGGTGAGGCGGGCCAGCGGCGCGGAGATCCGCTGGGCCTGCCACAGCGCCACCGACACGGCGATCGACAGGGCGGCCATGCCGGTGACGATGATGAGGACCCAGGCGCTCGCGGTGTGCGAGCGGACCTCGGACTGCGGGATCGCGACGGTGACGCGCTCTCCCTGGGAGCCGGTTCCGGAGACGAGCACGGGGTCCGAGCCCGGTGCGACGCCCGCGCTCAGGGTGCGCGTGGTGTCGCCCTCGCGCAGCTCGACGGCGAGGTGGAAACGGATGTCCTGGTAGCGGGGGTCACGGACGATCGACTGCAGGAGCGCCTCGTCGACGGGCTCCCCGGAGCGGATGCGGACGTCGACCTGCTCGCGGGCCACCTCGCCGATCAGCCCGGCGCGGGCGTTGAGCTCGGCGTTGGTGATCGTCAGCCACGACCAGGCCAGCGGGATGCCGAGCATGAGCACGGCCAGCAGGACCGTGATCATCGTGGCCTGCAGGATCCGTTGCCGCACGGATCAGTCCCCGGCCCCGGTCTCGAACCGGAACCCGACCCCCCGCACGGTGGTGATGCGTCGCGGACTCGTGGCGTCGTCGCCGAGCTTGCGGCGCAGCCAGGAGATGTGCATGTCCAGCGTCTTGGTCGAACCCCACCACTCGGCACCCCAGACCTCGCGCATGAGGTCGTCGCGCGTCACGACGCTGCCGGCCTCGCGGACCAGCACCGTCAGCAGGTCGTACTCCTTGGCCGACAGGCTCAGCTCCTCGCCGTCGACGTAGGCGCGGCGGGCGGCCACGTCGAGCTGCACGCCGTTGGCCTCGTAGCTGTCCCCGGACTCCTCGGTGCTCTGGCTGCGCCGCAGCAGGGCGCGGATCCGGGCCTGGAGCTCCCCGAGCCGGAAGGGCTTGGTCACGTAGTCGTCGGCGCCGGCGTCGAGGCCGACCACCGCATCGACCTCGTCGGCGCGGGCCGTGAGGATCAGGACCGGGGCCTCGAGGCCGCCCTTGCGCAGGCGCCGGCACACCTCGAGTCCGTCGATGTCCGGGAGCCCGAGATCGAGGATCACGAAGTCGATGGGCCCGTCGGTCGAGGCCAGCGAGAGCGCATCCATGCCGCGCGAGGCGCGGGAGACCTCGTAGCCGTCGCGTCCCAGGGCCCGGGACAGCGGTTCGGCGATCGCGGAGTCGTCCTCGACGAGAAGTAGTCGTGTCACGTCGGCCATCCTACGAGACGGGTGTCCCGCGCCGCAGGACGCAGGAGTGCGGGCTCGTCACCGGGCGTCTCAGAGGCCCAGCGTGAGGCGCGAGGAGTCCCCGCGCTGGAGCTGGACGGCACGGATCGCCCCGATCCCGTGGAGCTCGTGGACCTCCTCGGCACCCGCCTCGAAGGAGCCGGGCAGAGCGGCCCGGACGGCGTCGGCCGTGGCGGCGTCCACGAGCACCGCACCGGGACGGGCGACGCCCTCGAGCCGGGCGGCGAGGTTGACGGTGGGTCCGAACACGTCGCCGTAGCGGGAGAACATCGGCCCCCAGGACAGGCCCACCCGCACGGCGGGGAGGTCGGCGTGGGTCGCGATCTCCTCCGCGAGGCTGAGGGCGATCTGCGCGCCGTCCTCGGGGGTGTCGGCCAGGAACATCACCTCGTCGCCGACGGTCTTGACCACGCGGCCCCCGCCGACGGAGACGATGTCACGGCACAGGGCCTCGAACTGGCCGATGACGCTCGCGAGCTCGGAGCCGCTGAGCGACAGGGCCAGGCGCGTGAACTGCACGAGGTCCGCGAAGCCGACGGCGCGCTGGAGGGGGAACAGCTCGTCGGGCTCCTCGGCGCCCACCCCGCTGAGGACCTCGCTGCCGGCACGGGCGGCGAAGGAGGACAGCTGGCGGCGGAAGGCGTACATGACCTGCCCCTCGAAGACCTCGAGGAACTGCGGGATCCGCTCGAGCATCACCTGGCGCGCCTGGCCGTCGGGGAGGCCGTCGGCGGACTTGGACTCGTCCACGAGCGCCTCGGTCAGCCACATCGCCAGGCGCCCCATGTGGTAGCCCAGGCCGCGGGAGACCGCCGCGAAGGTGCGCTCGGACATCATGTCGTCCTCGACGAGCGCGGCGAGGTCGCCGATGGCCTCGGCGTCGTCGTCGGTGAACACCACGGTGTCCTCGTCGACGGTGTTGAAGCCCATCGACCGCCAGTACACGGAGGTCAGGCGCTCGGGGACGCCCTGCTGCTCGGCGAGGTCGCGCCGGGAGTAGCGGCGGTGCCCCTGGAGGAGCACCTTCTCGAGGGCGCCGACGCTGCGCCGCACCTCGGAGAACAGGCGGTTGAGCTCCTGGGCGTCGCGCGCGGCGCGGCTCTCGGCATCCAGCGCTGCGCGCTCCTCGGAGGAGACGTCCGGGTCGGACAGGTCCTGGTGGTCCTGCTCGTCCACCCCGTCCTGCTCGTCCAGCCCGTGCTGTTCGTCCCGCGGGTCCTGCACGCGCCCGTCCGGATGCTCCCCGCTCCCGGGATCGCCGTCGGATCCGCCCGGGGTCACGGGACGTGCCTGTCGCCCACGGTGTCTCCTTCCGGGCCTCGCGGCCGCACGTGATGCACATCGCCCGTGGCCACGGGGACGATCCGTCCCCCGCCCGCCTGCACGAGCAGCCGTCCGAGCGCGTCGATGCCGATCGCCCGCCCGACGAAGTCGTCGGCGTCGCCGACCAGCTCGACCCGGACCGGACGGCCGGGCGTGATGCAGCTCTCACGATAGCGGGCCGCGACACCGCTCGCCGCACCGTCCCCTCCCGCGGCATCCAGCGCCGTGAGCTCCTCGTGCAGCGCCGCGGCGAGATCCTCGGCGAGCACCCGCGCCGAGGGGGCCTGGCCGGGAGCATCGGCTGCGGCGAGGGCGTCCAGCGCCACCGCCCCGGGCACCTCCTCCCCATCGGCGCCGAGCACCGGGGAGCGGAGGTTCAGCCCCACGCCGATGAGCAGGGAGCCGTCGGCGGCGGTCTCGACGAGGATCCCGGCGAGCTTGCGCCCGCGCGCGTCCTGCACGTCGTTGGGCCACTTGAGCACCGCGGCCTCGACACCGGCGGATCGTGCGAGCGCGGCGAGCACGCCGAGCCCGACGGCCGGCGGGTACCAGGTGCGCGCATCGACGGGTGCCGTGGGGCGATGCACGAGGGTCAGGGCCAGCCCGCCCCCCGGCGGCGTCTCCCACACCCGCCCCAGACGTCCCCTGCCGCCGCGCTGATCGTCGGTGGCCACGGCCAGCGGCGGTTCGGCGCCGCCCGCCAGGAGCTCCCGGGCGCTGTCCTGGGTGCTCGCGGCGACCTCCCGCCAATGCATCGCCACCACCGGTTGACGGGCGTCCTCGGACATGGCGGCGACCTCCTGGGGCTCCCGGGCGGAGCGACCCCGGTAGCGTAGTATCCCCGTGGTCGAGCCCCGGACCGCGGGGTCGCGGCCACCGTGGCCGGAGACGAATGGAGAGCACGTGACCGACGCCCCCAGGCCCGTCACGACCGCGCAGCGCCTGCAGGATCTGCAGGACCGCGAACAGCGCGCCGTCGCGGCAGCGGGAGAGACCGCGATCGCCAAGCAGCACGCCCGCGGCAAGAAGACCGCCCGCGAGCGCATCGCCGACCTCCTGGACGACGGCTCGTTCGTCGAGACCGACCGGTTCGTCCAGCACCAGTCCCACGCCTTCGGCATCGAGGCCAAGCGCCCCGAGGGCGACGGCATCGTCACCGGGTACGGCACCATCGACGGCCGCCAGGTGTGCGTGTACTCCCAGGACTTCACGGTCTTCGGCGGCTCGCTCGGCGAGGCCCACGGCCGCAAGATCCAGAAGGTCCAGGACCTCGCGCTGTCCACCGGCGTCCCGATCATCGGGATCCTCGACGGCGGCGGCGCCCGCATCCAGGAGGGGGTCGCCTCCCTCGCGGCCTTCGCCGGCATGATGCGCCGCAACACGCGCGCCTCGGGCGTCATCCCGCAGATCTCGCTCGTGATGGGCCCGGCCGCGGGCGGCGCCGTGTACTCCCCCGCGCTGACCGACATCATCGTCATGGTCGAGAAGACCTCGCACATGTTCATCACCGGTCCCGACGTGATCCGCACGGTCACGGGCGAGGACGTGGGCTTCGAGGAGCTCGGCGGCGCGCGCGCCCACTCGACCCGCTCGGGCGTGGCGCACTACATGGCCCCCGACGAGGACGAGGCCATCGAGTACGTCAAGGACGTGCTGTCCTACCTCCCGGCCAACACCCTCACCCCGGCGCCCACCTACCCGGCGCCGCGCGCCGAGGAGACGACGCCCGAGGACCGCGCGCTCGACACCCTGATCCCGGACTCCCCCAACCAGCCCTACGACATGCTCACGGTGCTGCGTGCGGTGCTGGACGACGGGGAGTTCCTCGAGGTCCAGCCGCTGTTCGCCCAGAACATCGTGGTGGGCTTCGGCCGCGTCGAGGGGCACAGCGTCGGGATCATCGCCAACCAGCCCTCGCACTTCGCGGGCACCCTGGACATCGACGCCTCCGAGAAGGCCGCGCGGTTCGTGCGGCTGTGCGACGCGTTCAACGTCCCGGTCCTGACCTTCGTGGACACCCCGGGATTCCTGCCGGGGACCGACCAGGAGTTCAGCGGCATCATCCGCCGCGGCGCCAAGCTGCTGTACGCCTACGCCGAGGCCACGGTCCCGCTGGTCACCGTCATCACCCGCAAGGCCTACGGCGGCGCGTACATCGTGATGGGCTCCAAGGACCTCGGCGCCGACATCAACCTCGCCTGGCCCACAGCCCAGATCGCCGTCATGGGCGCCCAGGGCGCCGTGAACATCCTGCACCGCCAGACGCTGCGCCAGACCGCGGAGTCCGGCGGCGACGTCGAGACCGAGCGCGCCCGGCTCCAGGCCGAGTACGAGGAGCGCTTCGCGACCCCGTACACCGCGGCCGAGCGCGGCTGGATCGACGGCGTGATCCACCCCTCCGAGACCCGCGCGCAGGTCTCCCGGGCCCTGCGCGCCCTGCGCACCAAGCGCGAGACGCTGCCCACCAAGAAGCACGGGAACATCCCGCTGTGAGCACGGGCGACGCCGCGGACGGCGGCGGGGCGAGCACGGAGGCCGGACCGCGCCCGGACGTCCGCCTGGTCGCCGGTCGCCTGTCCGACGAGGAGCTCGCGGCCGTGGCCGTGGCCCTGTCGGCGCTCAGCGTCGCGAGCCGGGCCGAGGCCTCCGAACGGGCGCTGGCCGAGGGCCAGGGACCCGGCGGCGGCGACGGCTGGACCGACGCCGTGCACCGCCTTCCGGGCACGCACGCCGCCCGGGTGCTCGCGGCCGACGGCGCCTGGCAGTTCTCCCACCGGTGACGCGCCCGGGCGCCGCGCCCGTGGGCACCCCGGCCGTCGATAGACTGCGGCCCATGGCCGCAGACGCTGACACCCCCTCCGTCGCCGACGCCGGAGCTCCCCGCCGCCCCAGTGCGCTGGACGCCCTCGCCGACGGGTACGTCGACCACCTGACCTCGATCGACCCGTTCCTGGCCACGAGCCTGGGCGTCCCGGGCCACGACGACGAGGTCACCGACCTCTCCCCCGCCGGCATCGACGCCCGCCTCACGGCCACCCGCGCGCTGCTCGCGTCCATCGCCACGGTCCCCGACCAGGACGACGTCGACGCCGTCACCCGGGCCGCGCTCACCGAACGGCTCGGGCTGGAGCTCGAGCACGACGAGGCCTGGATCACCCGCTCCCAGGTCAACAACATCGCCTCCGGCCTGCAGACCCAGGCGATCTTCGACCTCATGGACGACGAGACCCCCGAGGACTGGCAGATCATCGCGACCCGCCTGCGGCGCCTGCCCGCGGCGATGCGCGGCTGGACCGAGACCCTGCGGGAGGCCGCGGCGTCCGGGCACGTGTCCGCGCGCCGCCAGCTGGTCCTCGGCGCCGAGCAGGCTCGTGGCTATGCCGATCCCGACGGCGGCTACTTCGCCCAGCTCGCCGCCCGTGCCCCCGAGGACGAGGCCGTGCGCGCCGCGGTCGCCGAGGGCGTCGCCGCCGCCTCGGCCGCGTACCGCGAGGTCGCCGACGTCCTGGACGAGCTGGCGCCCTCCGCGCCGAGCGCCGACGCGTGCGGCCGCGAGGCCTACCCGCTGCACGCCCGCACGTTCCTGGGCGAGGAGATCGACGTCGACGAGACCTACGCGTGGGGCATCGAGGAGCTGCGTCGCATCATCGACGAGCAGCGCGTCGTCGCGCGGCGCCTCAACGACCGCTACCGCACGGGAGCGGGCGACAGCATCGAGGCCGCCCGTGCCGCGCTCGACGCGGATCCCGCGCGGACGCTGCACGGGACCGAGGCCCTGCGCAGCTGGATGCAGGAGACCGCCGACCGTGCCCTCCGCGAGCTCTCGGGCGTTCATTTCGACATCCCCGAGCCCCTGCACCGGATCGAGTGCCGGATCGCCGAGACCGGATCCGGCGGCATCTACTACACGCCGCCGAGCCAGGACCTGTCCCGCCCGGGCCGCATGTGGTGGGACGTCCCGCCGGGCACCGAGGAGTTCCATACCTGGGCCGAGACCACCACCGTCTACCACGAGGGCGTGCCCGGGCATCACCTGCAGTGCGGCATCCAGACGATGCGCGCCGCCGAGCTCAACCGCTGGCGGGCGCTGCTGTGCTGGGTCTCCGGCCACGGCGAGGGCTGGGCCCTGTACGCCGAACGCCTCATGGCCGACCTCGGCTACCTCGAGGACGACGGAGACCGCCTGGGGATGCTGGATGCCCAGCGCCTGCGCGCCGGTCGCGTCGTGCTCGACGTGGGACTCCACAACGACCTGGCGATGCCCGAGGGAGTCGTCGGCTCTGCGGGCGGCCCGTGGACCTACGCGTCGGCATGGGAGTTCATGACGCCCAACTGGGGCGTCGCCGAGGCCGAGCGCCGCTTCGAGCTGCACCGGTACCTGGGCTGGCCCGGCCAGGCCCCGTCCTACAAGCTCGGTCAGCGCGTCTGGGACGAGCTGCGGGCCGGCGGGACCACGCCCGGCGACGACGCGAGCGTGCGGGACTTCCATCGGCGGGCCCTCGATCTGGGGTCCCTGCCGTTGTCGGTCCTCCGGAGCGCGCTGAGCCCCCGAGCCGATGGGCCCCGAGCCGCTGAGACACCGAGCCGCTGAGTCCCCGAGCCGATGAGACACCGAGCCGCTGAGTCCCCGAGCCGCTGAGCCGAAGCGCCTCGATCCGCGACCCCCGTCCCCCCCCCCGCCCCGCCCCGCCCCGCCCCGCCCCGGACAATCTAGACCCGGACCATCCCGACGAACGGAGACCCCGTGCACGACGTGACCACCGCGACCGCCCCCTTCCTCGTCTCCGACGAGGACCAGCCCCCTGCCGCCCCGGGAGAGGAGCTGGATCCCCTGCTCCTGCTCGCCTCGGCGTCCGCCGGGCGCCGCGCGACCCTCGACCGCGCCGGGATCGCCCACGCGACGCTCGCCGCGGACCTCGACGAGGCCGCCCTGCTCGAGGCCGCCGGTCCGCTCGACCCCTCCGACGCGGTGCTGCTGCTGGCCCGCGAGAAGGCGCACGCCGTGACGCGCGCCAGCGAGGGCGGCTACGTCGTGCTGGGCTGCGACTCGATGCTCGAGCTCGACGGCGAGCTCGTGGGCAAGCCGCTGACGACCGAGCGGGCCGTCGAGCGCTGGCGGTCCCTGCGCGGGGCGCGCGCCGTCCTGCACACGGGGCACTGGATCGTCGACGACCGCGACGAGGAGGACGGCGGCACCGGTGCCACCTTCGGCGCGACGGCCTCGGCGACGGTGACCTTCGCCCAGCTCGACGACGAGGAGATCGAGGCGTACGTCGCCACGGGCGAGCCGCTCGGCGTCGCGGGCGCCTTCACGATCGACGGCCTCGGCGGGCCGTTCGTCACGTCCGTCGAGGGCGACCCCCACGCCGTCGTCGGCCTCTCCCTCCCCCTGCTGCGCGAGCTGCTGCGCGAGATCGACGTGCCCCTGCACGTCCTCTGGCGCGCCGACGTGACGGCCGGCTGAATCCCACCACCGGTATATGCTCGTCGACTGATCGGCGCCCCCGAAAGGACATCCCCTCCATGGCTGCACGCCCCTCCCCGCAGCGTCCGTTCACCACGGTCCTCATCGCCAACCGCGGCGAGATCGCGGTGCGGATCGCCCGGGCCTGCACGGATGCGGGCCTGCGCTCGGTGGCCGTCTACGCCGACCCCGACCGCGACGCCCTGCACACCACGATCGCCGACGAGGCGTACGCGCTCGGCGGCGCCACCGCCGCCAACTCCTACCTCGTGGTCGACAAGCTGCTGGACATCGCACGCCGCTCCGGCGCCGACGCCGTCCACCCCGGCTACGGCTTCCTCTCCGAGCGCGCCGACTTCGCCCAGGCCGTCATCGACGCCGGGCTCGTGTGGATCGGCCCTCCCCCGCACGCGATCGAGCAGCTCGGCGACAAGGTGTCCGCGCGCCATCTGGCCCAGAAGGTCGGCGCCCCGCTCGTCGAGGGCACCCAGGACCCGGTCGAGGGCAGCGACGAGGTCGTCGCCTTCGCCCGCGAGCACGGCCTGCCCATCGCCATCAAGGCCGCCTTCGGCGGCGGCGGCCGCGGCCTGAAGGTCGCCCGCCACGAATCCGAGGTCCGCGAGCTCTTCGACTCCGCCGTGCGCGAGGCCGTCGCCGCCTTCGGCCGCGGCGAGTGCTTCGTCGAGCAGTACCTCGACTCCCCGCGCCACGTCGAGACGCAGTGCCTGGCCGACGCCCACGGCAACGTCCAGGTGGTCTCCACCCGCGACTGCTCCCTGCAGCGCCGCCACCAGAAGCTCGTCGAGGAGGCCCCCGCGCCGTTCCTCACCGACGCCCAGCACGACCAGCTCGTGGCCGCCTCCAAGGCGATCCTCTCCGAGGCCGGGTACGTCGGCGCCGGGACCTGCGAGTTCCTCGTGGGCCAGGACGGGCGCATCTCCTTCCTCGAGGTCAACACCCGCCTGCAGGTCGAGCACCCCGTGTCCGAGGAGGTCACGGGCGTGGACCTGGTGCGCGAGCAGTTCCGCATCGCGGCCGGCGAGCGCATCAGCGCCGAGGACCCGATCGCCCGCGGCCACTCCTTCGAGTTCCGGATCAACGGCGAGGACGCGGGCCGCGGCTTCCTGCCCTCCCCCGGTCCCGTGCGCCGCTTCGATCCGCCGATGGGCCCGGGCGTGCGCGTGGACTCCGGCGTCCGCAGCGGCGACGAGGTCTCCGGTGCCTTCGACTCGATGCTCGCCAAGCTCATCGTCACCGGGGCGACCCGCGAGGAGGCGCTCGAGCGCTCCCGCCGCGCCCTGGCGGAGTTCCGCATCGAGGGCCTGCCCACGGTGCTGCCCTTCCATCGCCTCGTCGTCGAGGACCCGGCCTTCGCACCCGCGGATCCGACCGAGCCGTTCACGATCCACACCCGCTGGATCGAGACCGAGTTCGGCGGGGACATCCCGGCGGCACCGCTGGCACCGGCCCCCGAGGACGCCGAGGACCGCGAGAGCGTGGTCCTCGAGGTCGACGGGCGCCGGGTCGAGGTGAGCCTGCCGGCCTCGCTGCGGGCCCCGCAGCCCGAGGTGCGTCAGCGCCGCAAGCGCTCGCACAAGCAGGCCGTCCAGGCCGCCGGCGGCGACGCCGTCACCGCACCGATGCAGGGCACGATCGTCAAGGTGCTCGTCGAGGAGGGTCAGACGGTCGCCGACGGCGACCTGCTGCTGGTGCTCGAGGCGATGAAGATGGAGCAGCCCATCACCGCGCACCGCTCGGGCGTCGTCCAGGGCCTCGAGGCCGAGGTCGGGGCGACCGTCTCCGCCGGTGCCGTGCTCTGCCAGATCGCGGACTGAGCGGTCCGGAGCTCGCGCTTCTCAGAGCCCCGCTCCCGGCGTCCTCCGCCCGCGCGAGCGCCGCTCAGGTGATCTGCGGCGCCCGTCGCGCGACCTCGGCGATCGAGCCGGAGACCGAGGGGTAGACCGTGAACGCTGCCGCGAGGTCGTCGGCCGAGAGCCGGTGGGTCACGGCAAGCGCGAGCGGATGGATGAGCTCGCTCGCCCGCGGGGAGACGATCGTGCCGCCCAGGACCGTGCCGGTGGCGGGCGAGACGATCAGGCGCACGAACCCCTCGTCGATCCCCTGCATCTTGGCGCGCGGGTTGCTCACGAGCGGCAGGAGGCGCATGCGGCCGCTGACCTCTCCCACCTCGACCTCGGCCCAGGTGACGCCGACGCTCGCGATCTCCGGCGCCGTGAACACGGCCTGGGCGACCTGGCGCACCAGCAGCGGGCTGACGGCGTCCCCGAGAGCATGGTGCATCGCGATCCGCCCCTGCATCGCCGCGACCGAGGCCAGCGGCAGCACGCCCGTGCAGTCGCCCGCGGCGTAGACGCCGGGGACGTTCGTGCGCGAGACCCGGTCGACGACGACGTGCCCGCTGTCGCGGGTGCGGATCCCCACCTCCTGGAGCCCCAGGTCCCGGGTGCTGGGAACGGCGCCGACGGCCATGAGCACGTGGCTGGCGAGGATCTCGTCGCCGTCCTCGAGGACGACGCGGACCCTCTGGCCCTCGCGGATCACCGAGCCGGCGCGGCTGCGGGAGCGGATGGTGACGCCGCGGCGCTCGAAGGCGCGCTGCAGCACCTCGGCGGCCTCCTCGTCGGTGCCCGGCAGGACCATGTCCCGGGAGGAGACGAGGGTGACCTCGGCGCCGAGGGCCCGATAGGCGCTCGCGAACTCGGCGCCCGTGACCCCGGAGCCGACCACCACGAGGTGCTCGGGCAGGGCGTCGAGCGCGTAGAGCTGGGTCCAGGTGAGCACCCGCTCGCCGTCGACGGGGGCCGACGGCAGCTCGCGGGGGACGGCGCCGGTGGCGAGCATGACGACATCGGCCTCCAGGGACCCTGCGACCTCGCCGTCGACGAGGATCTCGACGGTGTGCGGGTCCGTCAGGCGCCCGCGGCCGTCGTGGACGTGCACGCCGGCCTCGGCCAGGGAGCGGGAGATATCCGCGGACTGCGCGGCGGCGAGCGCCCGAACGCGGGCGTTGACGGCGGCGAGGTCTACGCGCAGGGAGGCCCCGGCGGCGGGGTCCTCGCCGGCCTCGGTGCGGATCCCGAGGTCTCCGGAGCCCTGCACCTGGTCCAGCAGCTCGGCGGTCGCGATGAGGGTCTTGGATGGCACGACGTCGGTCAGGACGGCGGCGCCGCCGATCCCGCGGGACTCGACGACGTGGACCTCGGCGCCGTGGCGCGCCGCCACGAGCGCCGCCTCGTAGCCGCCGGGGCCGCCCCCGATCACGACCACCCGCGGCGTCCCGTCACCTCCGCGTCGGCGCTCGGGGTCGGCGGGCAGGGAGAGGTTCGGATCGGTCACCGGACCATTGTGGCCGATCCCACCTCCGGCCCGGGCGGGAACGGTCGAGGCCGCGCGGGCCCCGCCGCCCGCCCGGTAGTTTTGACCCCATGACCACGACCCCTCCCCCGGCCCCGTCCCCCGACGAGCTCGCCGCCCGGGCCGCCGCGGCGATCTCCGCCGCCAGCGGCGTCGACCACCACGAGATCGCCCTCGTCCTCGGCTCCGGCTGGTCCGCGGCCGCCGACCTGCTCGGGGAGACGGTCTGGGAGACACCCGCGACCGAGGTCCCGGGGTTCCGCGCCCCGGCACTCGCGGGGCACGTGGGCACGCTGCGCTCCGTGCGGATCACGGGCAGCGGAGCCCACGCCCTGGTGCTCGGTGCCCGGACCCATCTGTACGAGGGCGCGGGTGTGGATCCCGTGGTCCACGGCGTCCGCACCGCCGCCGCGGCGGGATGCCGCACCCTCGTGCTCACCAACGGCTGCGGGGGCCTGGACCGGTCGTGGACGCCCGGGACGCCCGTGCTCATCGCCGACCAGATCAACTTCACGGGCACCACCCCTCTGCGCGGCGCGCACTTCGTGGACATGACCGACGTGTACACGCCCCGCCTGCGGGCGATCGCCCGGGCCGTGGACCCCACGCTCGCCGAGGGCGTCTACATGCAGTTCAGCGGGCCCAGCTACGAGACGCCCGCCGAGGTCCGCATGGCCGGAGCCGTCGGCGCGAGCCTCGTGGGCATGTCCACGGCGCTCGAGGCCATCGCGGCGCGCGCCGAGGGCCTCGACGTCCTCGGCATCTCGCTCGTCACGAACCTCGCGGCGGGCATCAGTCCCACTCCGCTGAGCCACGAGGAGGTCCTCGAGGCCGGGCGCGAGGCCGGTCCGCGGATCTCGCGCCTGCTGTCCGAGATCGTGCGCCGCATCGCGGAGGAACGCGCGGACGGCTCAGATCCCGGTGCCACAGACATCGACCCCACTGCGAGCCCCACGGTGGCAGGCGCCGCCCCCACCGCGACCGACGGAGACCCCCGATGACCGCTCCCGCGACCGACGCACCCGAGCCCGCAGCGCTGCGCGATCTCCTCGACAGGGCCCGCGCCTGGGTGCTGGACGACCCCGATCCCCGCACCGCCACGGAGCTGGACGCCCTCATCGGCCGGGCGGAGTCCGGCGACGCCGAGGTGATCGCCGACCTCACCGACGCCTTCGACGGGCCGCTCGAGTTCGGCACGGCCGGGCTGCGCGGCCGGATGGCCCCGGGGTCGCGCCGCATGAACCTCGCGGTGGTCTCGCGCGCCGCCCGGGGCCTGGCCGACTTCCTCGTGGCCGAGCTCGGCGGGGCCGGCACCGACCTCGCCCCGCTCGTCGTCATCGGCCACGACGCACGGCACAACTCGCGGGCGTTCGCCGAGCGATCGGCGGCGATCATGACGGCCGCAGGTCTGCGCGTCCGCCTCAGCGAGGGGCACTGCCCGACCCCGCTGGTCGCCTTCGCGACGCGCCATCTCGACGCCGATGCGGGTGTCGTCGTCACCGCCTCCCACAATCCCGCCGCCGACAACGGCTACAAGGTCTACCTCGGAGGCCGGGCGAGCGAGCCCGACGGCCGCGGGGTGCAGATCGTCCCTCCCTCGGACGCCGGGATCGCCGCGGCCATCGCCGCCGTCGGTCCGGTGCTGTCGATCCCCGTCGCCCCGAGCGGCTGGGGCCTTCTCGGCGCCGACGTCCGCGAGGCCTACCTCGATGCCATCTGCGCTCTGCCGGTGCCCGACGGGCCGCGTGAGGTGCGGATCGTGCACACCGCCATGCATGGCGTGGGCGGCGAGCTCGCGGTCGCGGCGCTGTCCCGGACGGGGTTCTCGGAGATCCACCCCGTCGCCAAGCAGGCAGACCCCGATCCGGACTTCCCCACCGTCGCGTTCCCCAATCCGGAGGAGAAGGGCGCGATCGACCTCGCGCTCGAGCTGGCCCGGACCGTCGAGGCCGACGTCGTGATCGCCAACGACCCCGATGCGGACCGTTGCGCCGCCGCCGTCCTGGACCCGCATCTCGGGGACTGGCGGATGCTGCGCGGCGACGAGCTGGGGGTGCTCCTCGGGGCGCACCTCATCGCCGTCCACGACTACCAGGGGACCTTCGCCAACTCGATCGTGTCCTCGCGCTGGTTGGGCGCCCTCGCACGGGCGGCCGGTCGGCCGGCGGCGACGACGCTCACCGGGTTCAAGTGGATCGCGCGCACGCCGGGGATCGCCTTCGGCTACGAGGAGGCGATCGGGTACTGCGTGCTGCCGGACGTCGTGCGCGACAAGGACGGGCTGTCCACGGCGCTCGTCGTCGCGGAGATGGCGGCGATCGCGCGGGCCGAGGGCCTGACGCTGGTCGGGGTGCTCGACGACCTCGCGCGGGAGCACGGGCTGTACGCGAGCGATCAGCTGTCGGTGCGCGTCGAGGACCTGTCCCTGATCGGCACGATGATGGCGCGGCTGCGCGAGCGCCCCCCGGCCGAGCTCGCGGGCAGCGAGGTCACCGAGGTGCTGGACCTCGCCGAGGGTTCGGTGGAGACCACGGGTCTGCCGCCCACGGACGGACTGCTGCTGCGGTGCGCCGACGACTCCCGGGTGATCGTCCGCCCGTCGGGCACCGAGCCCAAGCTCAAGAGCTACCTCGAGGTCGTCGAGCCCGTCGCCGCGGGTGCGGACGAGGCCGCGATGACGCTCGCGCGAGTGGCGGCGGCGACGCACCTCACGCGGATCACCGAGGACATGCGGACGGCGCTCGGGGTCGACTGAGACGGAGAAGCGCGCGATCGACCGCCCCGTACCCGGTCGGCACGGCTGGGCTCAATGGATCGGATCGGCGGGCGAGCGCTGCGCGGCGGACTCGGCCATCGCCCGCGGATGCTCAGCCCTCGAGCACCGCGCGGGTCCCGGACAGGCCGAGCCGGCTTGCACCCGCGGCGACCATCGCCTCGGCGGCCTCCCGGGTGCGGATCCCGCCGGACGCCTTGACGCCGAGCCGGTCCCCGACGGTGCGGCGCATGAGGGCGACGGCGTGCTCGCTGGCGCCTCCGGCGGGGTGGAAGCCGGTGGAGGTCTTGACGAAGTCGGCCCCGGCGGCCTCGGCGGCCTCGCATGCGGCGACGATCTGCTCGTCGGTGAGGGCGGCGGACTCGATGATGACCTTGAGGACCGTCGGCGAAGGAGCTGCGTCACGGACGGCGCGGATGTCGTCCTGGAGTCCCTGGACGTCTCCGCTCCGCGCGAGGCCGATGTTGATGACCATGTCGACCTCATCGGCGCCCTGGGCGACGGAATCCGCGGCCTCGGCGGCCTTGATGGCGCTCGCGTGCTGTCCCGAGGGGAAGCCGCACACCGTGGCGACCTTGACCGAGGTGGTCACGGGCAGCATCGACGGCGAGACGCAGACGGAGTAGACGCCCAGGTCCTCGGCCTCGGCGATGAGGGCGTCGACGTCGGCGCGGGTCGCCTCGGGCTTGAGCAGCGTGTGGTCGACGAGGCGGGCGAGGTCAGCGGTGTCCAGGTGCGTCATGGGGTCGATTGTGGCACGGAGGGAGCGTCCTCCCGGGCCGGCCGGGACCCGGTGAGCCGAGCTCGGCGCGGGGCAGATGTCCCGGCCCGGTCGGAGCGCACGTCCCCCGGTCGGGTCGGCGAGGCCGATTCTCGGTCTGGTGGGAGAGCTCGTGCTCTGGGCCGGGCCGAGGGGTCTGTCCCCACGGTCCGGCCGACGTCCCGGCTCTCAGTCGTTTCGTTTCCCCGGCCCGCGCCGTCGTGACCGATGTCGCGCGCGGCGACCGGGTCGATCGCCACGCCGGATCCGTGCGGGCCGCCGTGCCATCTCGCCCGGATCGAGCGGGCCGCACCACAGGGCCGTGACGTCCGGGCGTGCAGGCCACACGAGATCCACGCGCCCGAACCCTCCAGGACGCCCGGGATACGTCACCTCCTGTCGTCCGCTCGGCGGCACGCCGCCACCCCCTGCGGCAGCAGCCGGAGCGGCAATCCTGTCCGCGACCTCCGAGATGCCCGCCGTGACCTCAGCGACATGAGTTCTTCGACCGATCGGCCCCGTGTCCGACGGCGCGAGCCCATGTTCCGGATCGAGCGCGGCCGAGGTGCGACCAGCGAGGGGAATCTCGTCCTGCAACACCTCGTCCAGGTCCTCCACGTCCTGGGACATCCCGCCGTGCACCTGCTCGACCTCGCCCGGATCGACGCCACGGCCCATCGCCGATCGGCGCACCACCAGGCTCATCGCGCCGCGACCCGCCTCCTGCCCGTAGCGCGTCATCCATCGGACGCGCCGCTCGACGACGACCCCGCGCGTGAAGGTCTCCTTCTGGTTGCATGCCGCACACAGCCCGTTGGCGTTGTCCCACGAGGTCGCTCCCCCGGCCGCGTGCGCCCGGACGTGATCGACCTGCCGGATATCGGCATCGCAGTAGGGGCCGCGACAGGTCCCGTCACGCCACAGCACGGCCCGTCGCAGGGCGGCCGGGAACGCACGGGCCTTCGATTCGACGGCGACGAGCTCCGCCGTCGTCGGATGGGTCCACAGGCGCCGATAGACCGCCCTGACGGCCGGCCCGTCCGCACCGAGAGGGTCCTCGGTGCCGGGTTCCGGGGCGCGGAGAGCATCCTGGAGGCACGTGCGCACGGCCGAGAAGGGGACGACACCGTAGCCTTCGACGGTCGCGGCATCGCCGTCCTCCGGCCCCAGCAGGGACCGGTCGGTCACGATGATGCCGATGTCGAGGGTGACCGGGTCCAACTCCTCGCTGCGACCGATCACGGTGTCGACGAGCCGGTCGGCCATGATCTGCTGATGCCCGCGACGATCACCCAGCACGGTGAGACGCTCGGCCTCGAGCGAGAGCCGCTTGCGCACGAGCGCGGCATCGATCCCGGAGGTCGTGATCGAGATCGTCGCCATGCCGTGCGCGCGCCGACGCAACGTCACACCGCGTTCGCGCCGGGCCCGCTCGTGCCGATCGCGGGCACCCTCGGGGTGGAGCTGGTGCGCGAGGAGGTCGACCTCGCCCTGCCATTGGCGGATGCCGGCACCGTCGAGGTGGGGCAGGGCTGCGGACAGCGCCGCATCGATGGCACCACGCAGCCCCGCGTCGACGGGACCTGCGGCTCGGGACACGGCGTGGGCGACCTCGGTGCCCACATCCCCGTGCGCCAGATGGGCGAGCATCCGGGGGAGGTCGCGGACCAGACGCCGGGACGTCCCGAGGAGCCGGGTGGCGCCGGCGGGAGAGCGCCGGAGAGCGATGGACGCCTCACGAGCGGCGATGCGCGAGGCGATGTCGGGCCGCGCCGCACCATCGGGCGAGGCGGGCGGGACGTCGGCCGCATCGTTCTCGGCCTGATCCGCACGCACCGCGACCTCGAGCGCGACGACCGCTCGCGCCTGAACTGCGGCGATCGCGGCGCACAGCCCGTCGAGATCGCTCAGGAGGTCGATGAGCGCGGGCGCGTCGAGCGGCGTCGGTCCCGATCGTTCACCCCGCGAGGCAACGACGCCGCGCGACGACGCGAGGACTGGTCCCCGATCCACGAGATCGACGGAACCCGCGGCGCCGATCTCGGCGAGTGCGGCGCGGGTGCGGGCCAGGTCGGCCCCGCCGGCGAGGAACCCTCCCGCGTCGTCGCGGTGGATCCGGGGACGGGCGTCGCGCGAGACGAGGTCGTGGCCGTGGCTGTTGACGGCACCGCGCGCACGGTCGCCTCCACCGCCCGCCGTCTCCTGCCCCTGTACCGCCATGACCCGATCCTTCCGGAGGGGTGTGACAGACGAAGCATCCCCGCGTCCGTGATCGGGGACCGTCCGGACGTCGCGCGATCCGCGTCCATCGCGTCGGGCCGATCAGGTCGGCACACGGTGCTCGGCGACGTGAATACCCGGCCCCGGGCCTCGCCATCCGCCACCCGACGTCCCACACGTCCAGCCGGCCACGTCACCATCCTCCGCTCGGCATCCGGCACCTCGGGACGCAGGATCTCGCCTCCCGCGGCCCGAGGCACAAGCCCCAAGGCCCGCTGTCCGAGGCGCACGCCCCAAGGCACAGACCCCAACGCCCGCTGCCCGTCGTCCACAGCCCGAACCACGGGCCCCGAAACACCGACTCCGCACCCCCGTCGTCGGGGACTCCCCAGCCCGCCGATCCACCACCCGCTCACCCCCTCCCCCCACCCCGTCTAGGATCGAGCACCATGACCGTCCCCGCTCCCTCCTCCGACGCCCCCCGCCGCATCGTCCTGGTCGCGGGCCCGTCCGGGAGCGGGAAGGGACTGATGACCCGCGACCTCGGGCTCCCCCTCGTGCCGCTCGACGAGTTCTACCGCGACCACGACGACGCCGAGCTCCCCCGGCGCTTCGGGATCGTCGACTGGGATGACCCCCGCTCGTGGGACGTGGACCGCGCGCTGTCCGCGCTCACCGCGCTCGCCCACGACGGGCGCACGGAGATCCCCGAGTACTCCATCTCCCGCAGCCGCCGCACGGGCACGCGCTCGCTCGATGCGACGGACGCACCCCTCATCGTCGCCGAGGGCATCTTCGCCTCCGAGCTGATCGCGCCGCTGCGCGCCGTCGGCCTGCTGGCCGATGCCCTCGTGCTGTCCCGCCCGGCACCCCTCGTCTTCGGGCTGCGGCTGGCCCGGGATCTGCGCGAGGCGCGCAAGCCCCCGCTCACGCTCGTGCGTCGCGGCTGGGCGCTGGCCCAGGACCAGCCCGAGGACCTCGCACGATGGCGCGCCGCCGGCATGCGCAGCGTGGGGCTGCGCGAGGGCACGGCGCTCCTTCGCGCCGCCGCGACGATCGCCGAGGCCGAGTCCCACCATCGCGAGCACGCCGCCGCGCCGCAGATCCTGCGGATCGCCGCCGTGTGCTTCGTCCGCATCGGCACCGAGGGTCTCGAGGTGCTCGCGGTGCGCAAGAGCGGCACCGGCTCCTACATGCAGCCCGGCGGGAAGCTCGAGCCCGGCGAGTCCGCGCGCGAGTGCGCCGAGCGGGAGATCGCCGAGGAGCTCGGCGTGATCGTGGAGGCCGATGCCTTCGAGCCGCTCGGGGAGTTCACGGCGCGCGCGGCCAACGAGCCCGCGACACAGGTGCACGCGAGCGTGTTCCTCGCGGCGGCGGACTGGCTGCCGCGCGACGTCGAGGTCCGGGCGGAGATCGCCGAGGCGCTGTGGTGCCCCGTCGACCGGCCGCCCCGGGGACTGCGCCTCGCACCGCTGATGACCGAGCACATCCTGCCGGCGCTGCGCACCCTGACGCTCTGACCTCGGTGCCACCGGGGTCCCTCGCGCGACCCCGTCGTTACACCGTCACGCCGTCACGCCGCGAGCATCACGCGATCCGGTCGATCACGATCCGGCGCTCGGGCACGGTCGCATCGGCCTCGATGGTCCATGCCCCCGTGATGGCCTCGACCGAGCGCCCGAACCGCTCGGGGGTGTCGGTGTGCAGGGTCGCGAGCACGTCTCCGGCCCGCACGGTGTCGCCGATCGTCCGATGCAACTCGACCCCGGCGCCGGCCTGGACGGGCTCCCCGGGACGCGAGCGGCCTGCGCCGAGCCGCCAGGCGGACACGCCCACCTGCATCGCATCGAGCCCGGTGACGACGCCGTCGGCGTCCGCACGCACCTCGGTCGTGTCCGTGGCGATCGGCAGCAGGGCATCGACGTCCCCGCCCTGTGCGGAGATCATCGCGCGCCAGGTGTCCATCGCACGGCCGTCGGCGAGCGCCGCCTCGACGTCGACGTCGGTGCGGCCCGCCGCGGTGAGCATCTCGCGGGCCAGCGCCACCGTCAGCTCGACGACATCCGCCGGGCCTCCGCCCGCGAGCACCTCGAGGCTCTCGCGCACCTCGAGCGCGTTGCCCGCCGTCAGGCCGAGCGGGGCCGACATGTCGGTCAGCAGCGCGACCGTCCGCACCCCGGCGTCGGTGCCCAGGTCGACCATCGTGCGGGCGAGCTCGCGCGCATCGGCCTCGTCGCGCATGAACGCTCCCGCGCCGGTCTTGACGTCCAGGACCAGCGAGGCGGTGCCCTCGGCGATCTTCTTGGACATGATCGAGCTGGCGATGAGCGGGATCGCCTCGACGGTCCCGGTGACGTCGCGCAGGGCGTAGAGCTTCTTGTCGGCGGGGGCCAGGCCCGATCCGGCGGCGCAGATCACGGCGCCGACGCTCTCGAGCTGGGCGATCATCTCCTCGGTGCTGAGCGCGGCCCGCCAGCCGGGGATCGCCTCGAGCTTGTCGAGGGTCCCGCCCGTGTGGCCGAGCCCGCGACCCGAGAGCTGGGGCACGGCCACCCCGAAGCTCGCGACGAGCGGGGCCAGCGGCAAGGTGATCTTGTCGCCCACGCCGCCGGTGGAGTGCTTGTCGCTCGTGGGGAGCGAGAGTGCCGCGGAGAAGTCGAGCCGCTCGCCGGAGTCGATCATCGCGTGGGTCCAGCGGACGATCTCCTCGCGGTCCATGCCGTTGAGGAGGATCGCCATCGCGAGCGCGGCCATCTGCTCCTCGGCGACGACGCCGCGGGTGTACGCGTCGACCACCCAGTCGATCTGCTCGGGCGACAGGCGGTGCCCGTCGCGCTTGGTCCGGATCACGTCGACGGCGTCGAAGCTCTCGGTGGTCATCATCGTCCTCCTCGGGAGCGGGCGGGGGTGCAGGTCGTGCCCCTCGCCTCGCGGCGCCGGGCACCCGGGTTCAGGCGAGGTCCGCGGGGCCGAAGGCCTGCGGCAGCACCTCGTCCATCCTCGCAGGTCCGCGCGGGGTGAGCACCACCAGCTCCGGGGCGGCGTGCTCGGACAGGAGCTGCCGGCAGCGCCCGCACGGCATGATCACGCCGCCGTCGCCGTCGACGCACACGAAGTGGGTCAGGCGCCCGCCGCCGCCTGCCACGAGGTCCGAGACGAGTCCGCACTCGGCGCAGAGCGTCACGCCGTATCCCGCGTTCTCGACGTTGCACCCGCCCACCACGCGCCCGTCGTCGACGAGGGCCGCGGCACCCACCCGGTAGCGGGAGTACGGCGCGTAGGCGCGGGCCGCGAAGGAGGTCGCGACGTCCAGGAGGTGGGTGAACGTCCCGGCGTCCGGTCCGCGGTCGGCATCGAGCCCGGCGACGTGGTCGGGTTCGCCGTGGCCGGTCGTCATCGCGCGTCCCCCGTCACTGCTTGATGTACGGCACGCCGTCGGCGGCAGGGACCCTCACACGACCGACCACCCCCGCGACCGCGAACAGCGTCACGATGTACGGCAGCATGAGCAGGAACTGGCTGGGGATGCTCACGACGGCGTCGGCGCTCGAGGACAGCGATCCCAGGCGCAGCTGCAGCGCCTCCGCGAAGGCGAACATGAGTGCCGCGGCCACCGCTCCGAGCGGGTGGTACCGGCCCAGGATCATCGCGGCCAGCGCGATGTACCCCTTGCCCGAGGACATCTCCTCGCCGAAGGCGACATTGGTGCCCAGCGTCAGCGTCGCGCCGCCCAGACCGGCGACCGCGGAGCCGATCAGCACGTTGGACCAGCGGGTGCGGTTGACGTCGATGCCGACGGTGTCCGCGGCCCGGGGGTGCTCGCCGACGGCACGGACCCGCAGTCCCCAGCGGGTGCGGAAGAGCGCGATGGTCAGGCCGATGGAGATGATCCACATGAGGTAGACGAGGATGTTCTGGTCGAACAGCACCCGCCCCAGGACGGGGATGTCCGCGAGGACGGGGATCCGCAGGTTGGGCAGGCGGTGGGCGGTGTTGAAGCGCCCCGGGTCCTGCTTCATGACGGTGCCGAAGAGGAAGCTCGTGAGCCCGATCGCGAAGACGTTCAGGACGACGCCGACGATGATCTGCTGGACGTGATGCCCCACGGCGAACAGCGCGAGCAGGGCGCCGATCCCGAGGGCGACGATCGGCGCGGCGAGCAGACCGATCCAGGGGCTTCCGGTGATGCTCGCGACGAGCGCGCCGCCGAAGGCGCCGAACAGCAGCTGTCCCTCGATGGCGATGTTGACGACCCCGGCGCGCTCGGACAGCACGCCCGACATGGCGCCGAAGGCCAGGGGCACCGAGAGCACGAGCGTCGTCTGCAGGAGGGCGCCGATGTCGACGGTGCTGCGTCCGATCGACCAGGTGAGGAACGCCAGGACCCACAGGAGCCCGAAGGCCACGAGCGCCGCGGGACGCACGCCGCGCGGCAGGACCCGCACGGTCGCCTGCACCCACCAGAAGAAGCCGGCGATCGCCAGGCACAGGACCGCCAGCACGATCGCGGTGGCGCCGGTGGGCACGGTCACGAGCTCGGGGATGATCCCGCCGGGGTTGAGGTTGCCCTCGCGCGCGATCTGGTAGGCCGTCGTCGCATCGCCCGGGGCGCGGATCCCGAAGACGACGAGTGCGAGCAGCGCCAGCACGCTGAGCGAGGTCGGGAGCTGCCACCAGGAGCGGGAGCGCTCGGCCAGGACGACGCGCTCGATGGGGGCGTCGTCGATGGGGATCTGCCGGGTCACGGTGCTCATGCGGTCTCTCCCTCGGTGCGTGCGGCAGAGGAGCTCGGAGGACGTCGGCCCCGTCGGCGGCGGGGCCCCTTCGGCGCGTCGACCCCGCGCAGCCCCACGAGGGAGCGCACGAGCGCCGGGGCGGCGATGAACAGGACCACGAGCGCCTGGATGACCTGCACGAGGTCCAGCGGGATGCCCTGGGTGGTCTCCATGAACCGCCCGCCGGTGCCCAGGCCCGCGAACAGGAGGCCCGCGAGGAGGATCCCCACCGGTCCGGAACGGCCCAGCAGCGCGACGGTGATGGCGTCGAAGCCGATCGAGCCCGCGACGCCGCCGGTCAGGCGGTGCTCGGTGCCCAGCACGTGCACGGCCCCGGCCAGGCCCACGAGGGCGCCGGCGACGAGCATGACGCCCACGGCGCTGCGGCCCACGTCGACACCCGCGACCTCGGAGGCCCGGGGGTTGGACCCGACGGCGCGGAAGCGGAAGCCGAGCGTCGAGCGCGACATCAGCCACCACAGGAACACGATCGCCGCGAGGGCGATGAGGAGACCCGCGTGCAGCCGGAAGCCGCTCCCGAGCAGAAGCGGCAGCTCGGCGCTGTCATGGGTCGCGGGCGAGGTGGGCTGGTTCTTGTTGGCGCCCGTGAACGCCTGCGTGGTCAGCGCGAAGGCGAGGCCGTAGGTCGCGATCCAGTTCAGCATGATGGTCGTGATGACCTCGTTGGCCCCGAACCGTGCCTTGAGGAAGCCCGCGATCCCGCCCCAGAAGGCGCCGCCCGCGATGCCCGCGAGGAGGCAGGCGAGAAGGTGGATGCCGGGCGGGAGCTCGATGGCGAAGCCGACGTAGCCCGCGGCCGCCGCGCCGACGATCAGCTGGCCGGTGCCGCCGATGTTGAACAGGCCCGCCCGGAAGGCGACGGCCATGCCCACCGAGGCGATGATCAGCGGCGTCGCGACCGTGAGGGTCTCCGTCAGCGGGGTCAGGCCCGCCGCGAGCGCCGGGAGCAGCACGTAGGTGCCCGATCCCCCGCGCTCGCGGAGGCTCTCGGAGACCCGTGCGAACCCGCGGTCGTCGAAGACGGCCCCGCGGAACATCGCGGCGTAGGCCTCGGTGATCGTCGTCCAGGCCGTCGAGAAGGTGTCGGCCGGCCGCGCGAAGAAGTAGCCAGCGGCCGTGCGGACGTCCTCGTCGGACACCAGGATCAGGACCGAGCCGATCACGAAGGCGACGACGAAGGCGAGGACGACCACCAGGACGTTGGAGCGGGCGATCCTCCGGGCGAGCGAGGCCTGGACCGCGTCGACCGAGGTGCCCTTGGGGTCGGATCCGCCGGATCCGCCCGCTCCGCCGGACCGCGTCCCGGCGGCGGGCGCCGGGGTGGTGAGGTCCGTCGCGCCGGGGCCGGCCGTGCCGCCGGCGGTCGCGCCGGTGCTGTCGGGGGACGCGCTCATGCGAACTCTCCTTCGTCCGCGAGCTGCGAGTCGGTGGTGCGCGCCCCGGCCGCAACGGCCTCGCGGGCGGCCTCGGCGGTGTACCCGGCCATCATCAGGCCCAGCACGTCGCGGTCCTCGTTGCCGGGGACGACCCCGAGGATCCTCCCCCGGTACATGACGGCGATCCGGTCCGAGAGCTGGGAGACCTCGTCGAGCTCGGTCGAGACGATGATGACCGGCGTGCCCTTGTCGCGCTCGGTGATGATCCGGCGGTGCAGGAACTCGATCGAGCCGACGTCGACGCCGCGGGTGGGCTGGGAGGCGATGAAAAGCGACAGGTCCCGGTCCAGCGCCCGCGCCATGACCACCTTCTGCTGGTTGCCGCCCGAGAGGGAGGAGACGGGCTGGTCGACCGAGGGCGTGCGGATGTCGAAGGTCTCGACGGCCCGCACCGCGGACTCGCGGATCGACCGGAGGTGCAGCGACAGCCAGGAGCCGTAGGGCGCGCGGTCGTGCTGGTCGAGCACGAGGTTCTCGGCGACGGTGAAGTCCGGGACGAGGGCGTCATGGGTGCGGTCCTCGGGGACGAAGCCGACACCGGCGTCGAGGACCTGCTTGGTGCTGCGGCCCACGAGCTCACGCCCGTCGAGGCGGATGGAGCCGCGGACAGTCGGCTGCAGGCCCAGCAGGGCCTCGGACAGCTCGGTCTGGCCGTTGCCCTGGACGCCCGCGATGCCGAGGACCTCGCCGCGGCGCACCTCGAAGGAGACGTCGTCGAGCATCTGGATCCCGGCGGCATCGGCGACGGTCAGGCCCTTGACCGTCAGGGCGACGTCCCCGGGCTCGGCGGGGGCCTTGTCGAGATCGAGGGCCACCTGGCGCCCGACCATGAGGGAGGCCAGCTCGGTCTGGTCGGCAGAGGGATCGGCGGTACCCACGATCCGCCCGCGACGGATCACGGTGATGCGGTCGGCGACCGCCTTGACCTCGCGGAGCTTGTGGGTGATGAAAACGATCGAGGTGCCCTCGGCCTTGAGCTGGCGCATGATCCCCATGAGCTCGTCGGTCTCGTGCGGGGTCAGCACGGCGGTGGGCTCGTCGAGCACGAGCACCTCCGCGCGCCGCGAGAGCGCCTTGATGATCTCGACGCGCTGCTGGGCGCCGACGGAGAGGTCCTCGACGCGGGCATCGGGGTCCAGCTCGAAGCCGAAGCGCTCGGAGATCTCCCGCACGGTGCGGCGGGCGCTGGCGAGATCGAGCAGACCGCGGGAGGTGGGCTCGTGGCCCAGCACGACGTTCTCGGCCACGGTGAAGACGGGCACGAGCATGAAGTGCTGGTGGACCATGCCGATCCCCGCGGCCATCGCGTCACCGGGTCCGGCGAAGCGGACGGGACGGTCGTCCACGAGGATCTCGCCGCCGTCGGGCCGGTAGAGGCCGTACAGGACGTTCATGAGGGTGGACTTGCCGGCCCCGTTCTCGCCGAGGAGGCTGTGGATCTCGCCCGGCTCGACGGTCAGGTCGATGGCGTCGTTCGCGACGAAGTCACCGAAGACCTTGGTGATGCCTCTGAGCTCGAGCTTCACGTGTGCTCGCTTCCGTGGTGCGGGGCGGGGGCGCGCACGATCCTATGCGCGCGGGAGATGCGGAGGCGCCGCGACGCCCGGGAGCTGGGCCCGGGGGTCACGGCGCGGTGCGCGATCGGCGCTCCCGGTCCGCAGCGGGGCGGACGGCGGGAGCGCCGGGATCGACGCGGGGTCGGATCAGGACTTCGGCGAGGCCGCCGACTCGACGGTGATCTTGCCGTCGATGATGTCCTGCTTGAGCTGGGTGACCTCGTCCTGCACGTTCTGGGGCACGTTGGCCTCCTGGTCGTGGTACGGCGCGAGGTCGACGCCTGCGTTGGCGAGCGTGCCGACGTAGGGCGTGTTGTCGAACTTGTCGTCGACCGCAGCCTTGGTGACGTCCTCGACGGCCGGGGCGATGCCCTTCATGACCGAGGTGAGGATCAGCGGCTTGGAGGCCTTGTCGTCGACGGACTCGTAGCCGTCGGAGTCGACCCAGATCACCGAGGTGCCGTCGTGCTCCTTGGCGCTGGCCAGCGAGCCCGCGCCCACGGGACCGGCCACCGGCATCACGATGTCGGCGCCCTGGCCGTAGAAGGTGTCCGTGAGGGCCTTGCCCTTGGACTGGTCCTCGAAGTCGCCGGTGAACGAGCCGTCCTGGGTGGCCTTGTTCCAGCCCAGCACCTGCACGTCGGTGCCGTGCACCTCGTTGTACTTCGCGACGCCGTCGGCGAAGCCGTCCATGAAGATCGTGACGGTGGGGATGTTCATGCCGCCGTAGGTGGCGACCTTCCCGGTCTTCGAGGTGCCCGCCGCGACGTAGCCGGCGAGGTAGGAGGCCTGGGCGGTGTCGAAGGAGACCGGCTTGACGTTGTCGACGGTGATCGCGCCGCCGTTCTCGTCCTGGGCGGTCGAGTCGATGATCGCGAACTTCGTGTCCGGGTGGGCCTTGGCGCTGGTGCCGGTGGCCGGGCCCAGGAGGAACCCGACCGTGAAGATCAGGCTGCAGTCCGAGGAGACGAGGTTGTTGATGTTGGGCACGAAGTCGGCGTCGCCCTTGGACTCCGCCGTCTGGGTCGCGATGTCGAGCTCCGACTTGGCCTTGTCCAGGCCCGTCTTGCCGGACTCGTTGAAGGAGTGGTCGTCGAAGCCGCCCGAGTCCGAGACCATGCAGGCCTTGAAGTCGGAGGAGCCGCCGCCGTCCGAGCCGCCGGACGCGGGCTCCTCGGGGGCGGAGCCGCAGGCTGCCAGGGCGAGAGCGCCGATGCCGACGAGGGCTGCGGCGCGCGGGAACTGCTTCACGGGATCCTCCAGGAGGTGGTGGTGCGACGGCGGACGGTCGGGCCCACGTCGTCGCGGCGCCCCGTCCGTCCAGGAATCCCGATCACCCTAGCCCGCAGGCCACGGCCCGATGCGGCCCTCGCGGCCACGGTGTCCGAACCGTTATGCGTTAGAGACCGAGTCGAGATGTTCGGGCCCGGATCCGGCTCCTGCCGGTGCGACCGCCCGGGCCCGCGGCAGGGCTCAGGCTTGCGGGAGGTCCCGGTGCACGCACACCGTCGCGAGCACGCGCGCCCCGATGGCGATCGCCCGCTCGTCGACCCGGAAGTCGCCCATGTGGAGGTCGTAGGTGCGTCCGCCGGGCGTGCGCGTGCCCAGCCGCGCGAGCGCGCCGGGCAGCTTCTCGAGGTACCAGGCGAAGTCCTCGCCGCCCAGGGACTGCCGCGCGGAGTCGACGTGGTCGCGGCCGAAGGCGCTCGTCACGGCGTCCTCGAACAGGCGCACGCTGAGGGGGTCGTTGGAGACCGGGGGGACGCCGCGGTCGTGCTGGACGGTGGCCGAGACGCCCCAGGCGTGGGCGATGTCGGCGGTGATCACCTCGAGCAGCTCCTCGGCCTGGTCCCAGGCCTCGTGGTCGAGGCAGCGCAGGGTGCCCTCGAGGACCCCGGAGGAGGGGATGGCGTTGAAGGCGCAGCCCGCGTGGACTGAGCCCCAGGTGAGGTTCACGCCGCTGCGGGGATCCATCCGTCGGGTCAGCGCCGCCGGGAGCTGGGTGATGATCTGCCCGCACGCGTAGACGAGGTCCTGGGTGAGGTGGGGGCGGGAGGTGTGGCCGCCGCTGCCGGAGAGCTCGATCCGCACGGGATCGGTCGCCGAGGTGATGGGCCCGGCCTTCAGGCCCACCCGGCCCACATCCACCCCCGGATCGCAGTGCAGCGTGTAGATGGAGTCGAGGCCGTCGGCGACGCCCTCGGCGATCATCTCGAGCGCCCCGCAGGGGTGGCGCTCCTCGGAGGGCTGGAACACCAGGCGCACCGTCCGCGTGAGCAGGCCCGCGCGGGCGATCTCGACGAGCGCCATCGCGGCCCCGAGGACGGCGCTCATGTGCACGTCGTGCCCGCAGGCGTGGGAGACCCTGTCGACCTCGGAGACGAAGTCCACCCCGGACATGTCCGGGATCCCGAGGGCGTCCATGTCGGCCCGCAGGGCGATCGCGGGCAGGGAGGGGTCCTGCCCGGCGATGTCGCAGTAGGCGCCGGTCCGCGGCAGGCGGATGGGGCGCAGCCCCAGGGCCTCGAGGTGCTCGACGACGTAGTCGGTCGTCGCGTGCTCGGCGTGGCTGAGCTCGGGGTGGCGGTGCAGGTGCCGTCGGATCTCCACCAGCTCGTCCTCGCGCGAGCTGATCGCGCGCTCGATGATGCCGTCGACCCGACGGCGGGCGTCGAGCACCTCGGTGGTGGCGGTCATGGGACGGGGCCTTCCTGGTTCGGTTCCGCTGTGCGCGCCTCGGTCAGCGCAGGTCGCCCCGGCCGAGCTCGTCGAGCAGGGTGCCCAGGGCCCCCACCTCCTGCGCGCTGTCGTCGGCCACGACGAGCAGCGCGTCCTCGGCGGCGACCACGCTCACCCCGGAGACGCCCACGAGCGCCACGAGACGATCCGAGGAACCGTACACCGTCGCCCGCGCGTCGAGGCCGACCGTCTCGACGTCCCCGAGCACGAGGACGTCGCCGTCGGCGACGGACCGCACCGCGGCCCCGCCGGCTCCGGGCGCACGGAGCTGCCGGGCGAGCGCCCCGAAGTCCCCCACGTCGTCCCAGCCGAAGGCGGCCGGGACCATCGCGACCTCGCCGCGCGCCGCGAGCGGCTCCGCGAGGGCATGGTCGATCGCGATGTTGGTCAGCGTCGGCCAGAGCTCCGCGAGCACGCGGGGGCCCTCCGGGGTGCCGTGGGCACCGGCGATGCGGAGCACGCCCTCGGCGAGCGAGGGGATCTGCCGGGCGAGGGCGTCCAGCAGCACCCGAGCGCCGACCACGAACATGCCGGCGTTCCATCGGAAGTCCCCGTCGGCCAGGAACTGCTCGGCGACCTCACGGGAGGGCTTCTCCACGAAGCGGGCGACTGGGACGGCGCCGGTCGCGGCGAGGGGCTCGTCGGCGGCCCGCGTGGGTGCATCGTCCACGCCGTGGCCCGCTCCCCGCCCGGCGTCCTCCTCCGGACCCGTCCTCTGCTCCTGGATGTACCCGAAGCCGGTCGCGGGACGGTCGGGCTCGATCCCGATGGTCACCAGCAGCCCGAGCGCGGCGGCGCGACGGGCCGCGTCGACCGCGCGGACGAACGCCTCCTCGTCCCCCACCAGGTGGTCCGCGGCGAACGAGCCGATGACGGCGTCCTCGTCCTCTCCCAGCGCGATCGCCGCGGCGAGGGCGATCGCCGGCATCGATCCCCGCGGGGAGGGCTCTGCCAGGACGCGGGCTCCATCACCCACCTGGTGCGCGACGTCCGCCTCGTGGGCGGCCCCCGTGACGACGATCGGCATGCGGTCCGCGAGCGGGGCCACGCGCGCCAGCGTCTCCTGCAGCAGGGAGCGTCCGCCGCCGGTGAGGTCCAGCAGGAACTTGGGGCGATCCCGGCGCGACAGCGGCCACAGCCGGGTCCCGGCGCCGCCCGCGGGGACGACGGGCACGAACGGGGGTGATCCGGGCGACGCAGAAGACATGCCCGCAGGGTATCGGCCGGGACCGAGGTCCCCACGATGTTAAGGTGACAGCGCCCCATCACCGGTCCGGCCGCCCCGCTGGACCTCTCCCTCGCCCGGGACCCGTACACCTGCCGACCCACGGTCATCGGAGATCGCCGGCGATGGACCTCGGGCACGTCAACCGTTCTTCGCACACCTGTCTCATCGGGAGGCCCCACGTGGCATCAGCCCAGTCCGGGACGCTCTATCGCGGCCGCGAGGGCATGTGGTCCTGGGTCGCGCACCGCGTCTCGGGAATGCTCATCTTCCTGTTCCTGCTCGTGCACGTCCTGGACACGGCGCTCGTGCGCGTCTCCCCGGAGGCGTACAACGAGGTCATCGGCCATTACAAGCTGCTCGTGTTCGGCTTCGGCGAGATCGGCCTCGTCGGCGCGATCGTCTTCCATGCGCTGAACGGGCTGCGGATCATCCTCGTCGACTTCTGGTCCCAGGGCGCCAAGCGCCAGCGGATGCTCTTCTGGGGCGTCGTCGTCGCCTGGGCCGTCCTGATGCTCGGGTTCGTCCCGCGCCAGCTCATGCACATGTTCGGAGCGTGACCATGAACAACTCCACCCCCGCCAGCACCATCCCGGACCCGCAGACCCGGTACTCGCGCACGGGCATGCGCGGCGTGAACACCGAGATGCTCTCGTGGCTGTTCATGCGCGCCTCCGGCGCGCTGCTCGTGATCCTCGTCTTCGGCCACCTCTTCGTGAACCTGTGGCTGGACCAGGGCGTCAAGCGCATCGACTTCGCCTTCGTGGCCGGCAAGTGGTCCTCCCCGTTCTGGCAGACCTGGGACCTGCTCATGCTGTGGCTCGGTCTGCTGCACGGCGGCAACGGCGTGCGCACGATCATCGGCGACTACGCCCACGGCAACCGCCTGCGCCTGGTCCTCAAGGGCCTGCTGTACCTCGCGGTGATCCTCACCGCGGTGCTCGGCACCCTTGTCATCTTCACGTTCGATCCGTGCCCCGCCGGCGCCGATCCGAGCCTCCTCCCCAGCATCTGCAAGTGACCCAGGAGTTCTGATCTTCCGTGCAGACCCATACGTATGACGTCGTGATCGTCGGTGCCGGCGGCGCCGGGATGCGCGCCGCGCTCGAGTCCACCGGTCGTGCCCGCACCGCCGTGCTCACCAAGCTCTACCCCACCCGCTCCCACACCGGCGCGGCCCAGGGCGGCATGTGCGCCGCGCTGGCCAACGTCGAGGAGGACAACTGGGAGTGGCACACCTACGACACCGTCAAGGGCGGCGACTACCTGGTCGACCAGGACGCCGCCGAGGTCATGGCCAAGGAGGCCATCGACGCGGTGCTGGACCTCGAGAAGATGGGCCTGCCGTTCAACCGCACGCCCGAGGGCCGGATCGACCAGCGCCGCTTCGGCGGGCACACCCGCGACCACGGCGAGGCGCCCGTGCGCCGCTCCTGCTACGCCGCCGACCGCACCGGCCACATGATCCTCCAGACGCTCTACCAGAACTGCGTCAAGCAGGGCGTGGAGTTCTTCAACGAGTTCTACGTGCTCGACGTGCTCATGACCGGGGATCCCCGCACCGACGAGGGCGTCCGCGCCTCCGGCGTCGTGGCCTACGAGCTCGCCACCGGCGAGGTGCACGTCTTCCGCGCCAAGTCCGTCGTCTTCGCCTCCGGCGGCTTCGGCAAGATGTTCAAGACGACGTCGAACGCCCACACCCTCACCGGCGACGGGCCCGCCATGGCGCTGCGTCGCGGCATCCCGCTGGAGGACATGGAGTTCTTCCAGTTCCACCCGACGGGTCTGGCCGGTCTCGGTATCCTGCTGTCCGAGGCGGCGCGCGGCGAGGGCGCGATCCTCCGCAACAGCGAGATGGAGCGCTTCATGGAGCGCTACGCCCCGACGCTCAAGGACCTCGCCCCGCGTGACGTCGTGGCCCGGGCGATGGCCAACGAGGTGCGCGAGGGACGCGGCTGCGGCCCCAAGAAGGACTACGTCCTGCTGGACCTCACCCACCTCGAGCCCGCGCACATCGACGCCAAGCTCCCGGACATCACGGAGTTCGCCCGCACGTACCTGGGCGTCGAGCCCTACACCGAGCCGGTGCCCGTGTACCCCACGGCCCACTACGGCATGGGCGGCATCCCCACGAACATCAAGGGCGAGGTCCTGCGCAACGAGAAGGACGTGATCCCGGGGCTCTACGCCGCCGGCGAGGTCGCGTGCGTCTCCGTGCACGGGGGCAACCGCCTGGGCACCAACTCCCTGCTGGACATCAACGTGTTCGGGCGCCGCGCGGGCATCGCCGCCGCCGACCACGCCCACGAGGTCGAGCAGGCCGAGGTGCCCGAGGGCGTCGAGATCCCCACCGTCGAGCTGCTGCAGCGTCTGCGCGATCGCCCCGCGACGACGGACCGCATCGCCGACATCCGCAGCGCCCTCCAGGAGACGATGGACCTCAACGTCCAGGTCTTCCGCACCGAGGACACCTGCCGCCAGGCCCTCACCGACATCACGGCCCTCAAGGAGCGGTACGCGACCGTCGCCGTGCAGGACAAGGGCCGGCGCTACAACCTCGACCTCCTCGAGGCCGTCGAGCTGGGCTTCCTGCTCGACCTCGCCGAGGTCGTGGCGCTCGGAGCCCTCGAGCGCAAGGAGTCCCGCGGCGGGCACTTCCGCGAGGACTACGACAAGCGCGACGACAAGAACTTCCTGTGGCACACGATGGCCTACAAGACGCTGGACGGTCAGGGGCAGGACGGGACCGACATCCGTCTGGGCACCAAGCCCGTGATCATCACCCGCTACGAGCCGAAGGAGCGCACGTTCTGATGGGGACCCCGACAGCTCTCGCCGAGAAGACCTCCGAGGACCAGACCCAGACCGCGGCCGCGGCGATCCCCTCCTTCGAGGTGACGCTGCGCATCGCGCGCTTCGATCCCGACGGGGACGCCAAGACCCGCTGGGAGGACTTCACCGTCACGATGCACGGCACCGACCGCGTGCTGGACGCCCTCCACGAGATCAAGTGGCACCACGACGGCTCGCTGACCTTCCGCCGCTCGTGCGCCCACGGCGTGTGCGGCTCGGATGCGATGCGGATCAACGGCCGCAACCGTCTGGCGTGCAAGACGCTCCTGAAGGACCTGAACCTCAAGAAGCCGATCACGGTCGAGCCCATCAAGGGCCTGCCCGTCGAGAAGGACCTCATCGTGGACATGGAGCCGTTCTTCGACTCCTACAAGGAGGTCATGCCCTTCCTCGTCGCCCACGGCCAGGAGCCCTCCAAGGAGCGTCTGCAGAGCGCCGAGCAGCGCGAGCGCTTCGACGACACCACCAAGTGCATCCTGTGCGCGGCGTGCACCTCGAGCTGCCCCGTGTTCTGGACCGACGGGCAGTACTTCGGCCCCGCCGCGATCGTCAACGCGCACCGCTTCATCTTCGACTCGCGCGACGACGCCGCCGAGCAGCGGCTGCAGATCCTCAACTCCAAGCAGGGCGTGTGGCGCTGCCGCACCACCTTCAACTGCTCCGAGGCCTGCCCCCGCGGCATCCAGGTCACCAAGGCGATCGCCGAGGTCAAGCAGGCGGTCATCAGCGGCCGGATCTGACGGCGGATCGACGACGACGGAGGCCGTCGCACCCTCGGGTGCGACGGCCTCCGTCCGTGTGCGGGGTGCCTCAGTCGTACCGGATGACCAGCGGGGCGTGGTCGGACCAGCGCGTGTCGTAGCTGGGTGCCCTGTCCACCCGGGCGGACGTCGCGTGCGCCGCGAGGTCCGCCGTCGCGAGCTGGTAGTCGATCCGCCAGCCGGAGTCGTTGTCGAAGGCCTGACCGCGCTGTGACCACCAGGTGTAGGGGCCGGGGCCGTCACCGTACAGCGCGCGCTGGACGTCCACCCAGGTGCCGTCGGCCAGCAGGCGGTCGAGGTGGGCGCGCTCCTCGGGCAGGAACCCGGCGGACTTCAGGTTTCCCTTCCAGTTCTTGATGTCCCACTCGGTGTGGGCGATGTTGAGGTCGCCGGTGAGCACCACATGGCGCCCGTCGGCACGCAGCGCCGCGAGGCGCTCCTGCATCGCATCGAGGAAGGCGTACTTGTCGGTCATCGACTGCGGGCGGGTGACGTTGCCGGAGTGCACGTACGCGGAGATCGCCGTGAGGGTGCGGCCGTCTCCGAGCGGATCGGGGACGTCCACCTCGAGCCAGCGCCCGGTGTGGGCGTCGTCGGCGAGGGCGGGCAGGCCCGCGCGGGCACCGCTCAGATCCACGTCCCCGCGCACCGCGACGGCCACGCCGGCACGGCCCTTGGCCACGGCCTCCGTGGCGGTCACGGACCACCCCGGGCCCACGAGCTCGGGGACGAGGGATTCGGGGGCCCGGACCTCCTGCAGGGTGACGAGGTCCGCGGTGGTCGCGCCGAGCCAGGGCACGAAGCCCTTGCGGTGCGCGGCCCGCAGGCCGTTGACGTTGACGGTCGCGATGGTGAAGCTCATGCTCCCCAGTATCCCGGACATCCGGCACAGCGGGCGTCGCCGGGGCAGGACCGGCGCGAGCTCAGGACTCAGGGTGCCCCTGGTCGCGGGAGAAGGACGCGGCTCCGGAGGCGCGGCGGCGCAGCGCCTCGAGCGCGTCGAGCTCGGCGAGGTGATCGAGCGCCAGGGCGATCCGGGTGGTGATCTGCTGGGCGACGTCCCCGGCGGGCACCCGGCGGACCACCGTGATCAGCTCCTCGATCACGGCGTCCTCGGAGGGATCCACCGGTGCCGCGACCTCGGGATCGGCGCCGAGCGGACCCGCGTCCTCGGAGGTGCCGTGCTGCGGGTCGGGCTCGGCGGCAGGCTCGAAGCTGATGGCGTAGAGGCCTCGCTCGCCCCGGGTCCACATCGCGATCCACTGGTCGTCGGGATCCTCGCGGGCGGGGTCGTCCCGCAGCTCGAGCGCGACCACGGCCGTCACGCCCCCGGAGCACACGGCGTCGACCACCTCGGGGGAGATCCCCTCGGCCTCCATCCGGGCGGCACGATCCGAGATCGATTGCGTCTCGTCGAAGGCGAGGGAGCGCAGCCATCCCGGGAGGGTGTGCGCGACCGGGGCCGTCGCGGGCGGGTGGGGCGGCATCCGGAACAGGCTGTCCTCGGGGAAGCTGTCCAGGATGAGGGGCAGGACCCCCTGGGGCCCGGACTCCTCGAGCCACGTCGAGGGGACGTCGGCGTCCGCGGCCCAGGACGTGCGGGCGGCGACCGCGCGCTCGTCCTCGAGCGCGATGGTCGTGGACTCGGTGATGCCCTCGTGGCCGTAGCTGATCCTCAGCAGCAGACGAGCCGCCGCCAGCGCCGGGAATCCCGAGTCCCCCGCGCGGTGCGCCGGGGTGAAACCCCACTCCGAGCCCCACGGCGCGATGCCCGCGTGCCGGGTGGGCACCGGGTCACCGCCGCGCAACGAGGGCGGCTTGGGGTCGTGGAAGCGCATCATCAGGGCAGACTACGACGGCGCTCAGTCATCTCGACGCAGAATGTCCGAGATGCCGACCGGGCATGACGGGAGTCATGCCCGAACGGTCACGATCTTCACATCGGCACAGATTCCGGTGTGTCGCCTGGGAATGGTCACCGGGCATCGGCGGCCCTCTCCGCGGCCTCGACCACATTGGTCAGCAGCAGTGCCACGGTCATGGGCCCCACGCCGCCGGGATTCGGGGACAGGAATCCGGCCACCTCGGCGACCGCGGGGTCCACGTCGCCGTGGACCCGGTACTTGCCCGTCCCGGGGATCTTCTCGCCGCGGGTCACGCCCACGTCGAGCACCGCGGCCCCCGGCCGCACGTCCTCGGGCCGCACGAGGTGCTTGACGCCCGCGGCGGCGACGATCACGTCGGCCCGACGCAGGTGGGCGGCCAGATCGGTGGTGCCCGTGTGGGTGAGGGTGACGGTCGCGTTGATCTGGCGGCGGGTCAGCAGGAGCCCGATCGAGCGGCCGATGGTCACGCCGCGTCCCACCACCACGACGTCCTTGCCCGCGAGGTCGTACCCGGAGCGCTCGAGGAGCTCGATGGCGGCGCGCGGCGTGCAGGGCAGCGAGGTGGTGATCGGGTCGTTGACGTTGAGCACGAGGCGGCCGAGGTTCATCGGGTGCAGGCCGTCGGCGTCCTTGGCCGGATCGATCCGCGCGAGCACGACGTCGGTGTCGAGGTGGGCCGGCAACGGCAGCTGCACGATGTACCCGTGGCACGCCGGATCGGCGTTGAGGCGATCGATCGTCGCCTCGAGCTCGGTCTGGGTGACGTCCCCGGGCAGCTCCACCTGGATGGACTCCATCCCGATCTCCTGCGAGCGGCGGTGCTTCATGCCGACGTAGAGATGGGACCCCGGGTCGTCCCCCACCAGGACGGTCGCGATGCCCGGGGTGATGCCGCGGGCCACGAGCGCCTCGACGCGGGCGCGGAGCTCCTGGGTGATGGCCTTCGCGGTCGCGCGGCCGTCGAGGATCTGTGCGGTCATGGGGTCTCCTTCGAGGGGCGGGACGGAGGCGCGGGGCGCTGCGGGCACGGGCCCGCGGCGCCCCGCTCAGTACTGGCGCAGGTCGGCGTACAGCGGCTGGGAGTCCGCGAGCGCCTGGGTGCGACGACGCAGGGCCGGGAGGTCCGCGCCGTGCTGGAGCGCGAGCGCGATGACGTCGGCGATCTCGGTGAACTCGTCGGCGCCGAAGCCACGGGTCGCGAGCGCCGGGGTGCCGATCCGCAGCCCCGAGGTCACGCGGGGCGGGCGCGGGTCGTTGGGGACGGCGTTGCGGTTGACGGTGATGCCCACCTGGTGGAGGAGGTCCTCGGCCTGCTGGCCGTCGAGCGCGGAGTCCACCAGGTCCACCAGCACGAGGTGCACGTCGGTGCCGCCGGAGACGACCTTGACGCCCGCCGCCTTGGCGTCGGCGCCCTGCAGGCGCTCGGCGAGCAGGCGGGCGCCGTCGAGGGTGCGCTGCTGGCGGTCGCGGAACTCCTCGGTCGCGGCGACCTTGAGCGCGATGGCCTTGGCGGCGATCACGTGCATGAGCGGTCCGCCCTGCTGGCCCGGGAAGACGGCGGAGTCGATCTTCTTGGCCCACTCCTGGGTCGAGAGGATGAGTCCCGATCGGGGACCCGCGAGGGTCTTGTGGACGGTCGTGGAGACGACCTGGGCGTGGGGCACGGGGCTCGGGTGCAGCCCGGCGGCCACGAGGCCCGCGAAATGGGCCATGTCGACCCACAGGGTCGCGCCGATCTCGTCGGCGATGGAGCGGAACGCCGCGAAGTCGAGGTGGCGCGGGTAGGCCGACCAGCCGGCGACGATCACCTTGGGGCGCGCCTGCAGCGCGAGCTCGCGCACGGCATCCATGTCGACACGGCCGGTGGTCGGGTCCACCTCGTAGGCGGCGATGTCGTACAGGCGTCCCGAGAAGTTGATCTTCATGCCGTGCGTGAGGTGCCCGCCGTGGGCCAGCGACAGGCCCATCAGGGTGTCGCCCGGGCGGGCGAGCGCGTGGAGGACGGCGGCGTTGGCGGTCGCGCCGGAGTGGGGCTGGACGTTGGCGTGCTCGGCGCCGAAGAGGGACGTGGCGCGGTCGATGGCGATGGACTCGGCGACATCGACCTCCTCGCAGCCGCCGTAGTACCGGCGGCCGGGGTAGCCCTCGGCGTACTTGTTGGTGAGCACCGAGCCCTGGGCCTGGAGCACGGCGCGCGGCACGAAGTTCTCGCTCGCGATCATCTCGAGCGTGTTCTGCTGCCGGGCGAGCTCCCGGTCGAGGACACGCGCGATCTCCGGGTCGAGATCGGCGACGGACTGGTCGTTGACGCTCACTGAGCCTCCAGCTGCGGGATTCACGGGACGGCGCCCGAGTTCGGGCGACCGCACCATCCTAGGCGCGGGGCGTCGCCTCTGCCGCGCGCGGCACGGAGCGGACACTCCCTCGGCGATCGACCGCCGCAGGCAGAGGCGGTCGCCTCGGAGCGATGCCCGGGTGCTCGCGATCCGCAGGGCTCAGAGGTCCACGCCCAGGCGGACCGGCTCGGGCTCGAGGCGCACGCCGAAGCGGTCCTCGACGCCGGCCTGCACGGCCCGTGCGAGCTCGACGAGGTCCGCGCTGCTGGCCCCGCCGCGGTTGGTCAGGGCCAGGGAATGCCGGGTCGAGAGCGAGGCGTGGGGACCCACGGCGAAGCCGCGGTCGAAACCCGCGTGGGAGATCAGCCAGGCGGCACTCGTCTTGGTGAGCCCCTCGCCCGCCGCGAAGCGCGGGGCGTCGGCCGGCAGCGCGGCGGCGACGCCATCCGGGAGGATCGGGTTGGTGAAGAAGGACCCGGCGCTCCACGTGTCGTGATCGCCCTCGAGGAGCACCATCCCCTTGGCGGCGCGCAGCGCGAGCACGGTCTCGCGGACCTGCCGCAGCGGTGCCCTCTCCCCCACCTCGACCCCGAGGCGCCGGGCGAGCTCGGCGTACCGCACGGGGGCCGAGCGGTCCCCCTGGCGGTGCTGGAAGGTCACGGACAGCACGACGTATCTCCCCGTCGCCGAGGGCGCGGCGCCCTCGTAGGGGGTGCGCTTGAACAGCGAGTCACGGTACCCGAAGCCGCAGTCCGAGGCGAAGACGGTGCGGATCGCACGGTCGTGCCGGTCCCAGGTGCGCACCGTGGTGATGGTCTGGGCGACCTCCTGGCCGTAGGCCCCGACGTTCTGCACGGGGGTGGCGCCGACGCTGCCGGGGATCCCGGAGAGCGCCTCGGTGCCGATCAGCTCGCGATCGACCGCGTACTGCACGGCACGGTCCCAGCTCGTCCCGGCGAAGTGCTCGACGGTCACCCCGCCGCAGGTCGCTTCGACCGGTGCGGCGCGCGAGGGATCCACGGCGGCGCCGGAGCCGATCTCGCAGCTCGCATCGAGGGCGGGTGCCGGGACGGGATCCAGCACGTGCACGACGGTGCCCTCGAAGGGGGCGTCGGAGGCCACGAGGTTGCTGCCGCCGCCCAGCACCAGCAGCGGTTCGTCGGCCTCGTCGGCACGGCGGACCTCGGCGACGAGCGCGGTCTCGTCGTGCACCGGCACGTAGCGACGGATCGGACCGCCGATGTGCAGGGTCGTCAGCTCGGAGAGCCTCACGCGGCAGCGCCCTCGCCCGGGATCGGCGGCAGCGCGAGCGTCACGCGGGCGCGTCCGAGGACCTTGGCGCCGGCGGCCTCGGCGACGAGGTCGACGCGCGCGGTGCGTGCCTCCTCGTCGATTGCCGCGACCGTGGCGGTCACGTGCAGCGCCGTGCTCCCCAGCGCCGGCACCGGGACGGGCCGGGTGAAGCGCGTCGAGTAGGCCAGGACCGCCGCGGGGTCGCCGATCGCGGCGAGCACGACGGAGATCGCGGTGCCCATCGTGAGCATCCCGTGGGCGATCACGCCGTCCAGGCCCACGGAGGTCGCGAACGCGTCGTTGTAGTGGATGGGGTTGAAGTCCCCCGAGGCACCCGCGTAGCGGACGAGGGTGTCGCGGTCGATCTCGAGGGTCTGCTCGGCGATCACGTCGCCGAGGCCGAGGCGCGCGAGGTCGACCGTCGCCGGGGCTCCGGCATCCGGGGCGTCTGCTGCGATGGTCATGGCGTCCTCCTGGGGCGGGGTGCGCGGGCTCATGCGCCGCGGACGACGAGGCTGCTGCGGACGGTGGCCACGGGGGCGTCATGCTCGTCGGTGAAGTCGACGCGGGTGGTGATCATGGCGTTGCCGCCCACCAGGCGCACGGACTCGACGCTCAGGAGCGGCACCAGGACATCCCCGGCGACGACCGGACGGCGCAGCTCGAACCCCTCCTCGCCGTGGACGACGCGCGAGAAGTCGATGCCCGCGGCGGGGTCCTGGACGTACTGCGCCTCGGCCTTCTGGGCGAGGGACACGAGGAAGGTGGGAGGCGCGACGACGTCCGCGTACCCGGCGGCGCGCGCGGCCGTGGCATCGCGGTGCAGCGGGCTGGGGGCCGAGGTCGCGTCGGCGAACTCGACGACCTTGGCGGCCGAGACGGTCACCGGTGACCCAGGAGGGTAGGTGCGTCCGACGAAGGAGGCGTCCGGGACGTCGGGACGCGGCCCGCCGTCCGCGGTGTCGTCGGTGCTGGGCTGGGCAGAGCTGCTCATGGGTGCTCCTCGATGCGCCGGTGCTGGATGCACGAGGACCACCCGGGGCGATGCCTCCGGGTGGTCCAGGTGGTGGTGTGCTCGGCCCGGGTCAGCGGGTCTCGCGGTGCACCGTCTGCTTGCCGCAGGTCGGGCAGAACTTCGAGAGCTCGAGCCGATCCGGGGTGTTGCGACGGTTCTTCTTGGTGATGTAGTTGCGTGACTTGCACTCGATGCAGGCCATCGTGATCTTGGGACGCACGTCAGAGCTCTTGCTCGCCATGACTCGCCTCTTTCCGTCGGGGGCGCGCTCGGGCCCGCGCGCCGGTGGTGCCCCCGCGATGCGGGGACTGCTGGTTCGTGCACATCGTCCCACCGGGTGGCGGAGCGATGTGGTACCGAGGGCGGGGATCGAACCCGCGACCTCACGATTATGAGTCGTGCGCTCTAACCGTCTGAGCTACCCCGGCATGATCGACACATCGGCCCGATCTCTGGCGAGACCGGGCCGACGCACCCATCGGAGCCCTGAAAGGGAATCGAACCCTTGACCTTCTCCTTACCATGGAGATGCTCTGCCGACTGAGCTATCAGGGCAAGCCCGAAGAACACTACATGCGCTCTGACCTGCGGACAACGCGCCCGCGTCCTTCGGTGCCTGGGATCACACGGGGTGATCCTGGGCGGTGGCAGGTGAGGGATTCGAACCCCCGTAGGCGATGCCAGCTGATTTACAGTCAGCCCCCTTTGGCCACTCGGGTAACCTGCCTGGCCGTGCCCGTCCCCGTGCCCGCCGGAGCGGGCCGTGAAACCGACCTGACGATCATACTCACGGCGCCGTCGGGGCGCGAACCGAGGGGCGCTCCGGGCCGCATGAGGCTGATCACAGCCCCGCCCGCCCGTCTACAGTGGGGCGGTGAGCGCCTGCTCCGGACGGTGCCGAGCCGACCGGAGCCGCACACGCCAGACCTGCATCCGCCAGCCCCGCACCGGAAGGGACCGACATGGCCGACTCCTCGTTCGACATCGTCTCCAAGCTCGATCGCCAGGAGGTCGACAACGCCGTCAACCAGGCCGCCAAGGAGATCTCCCAGCGCTACGACTTCCGCGGCACGGGCGCGAGCGTCACCCTGAGCGGTGACGAGATCGTCTTGGTCGCCAACGCCGACGAGCGCGTGCTGGCCGTCCTCGACGTCCTGCAGACGAAGCTGCTGCGCCGCGGCATCTCCCTGAAGGCCCTCGACGTGGGTGAGCCCAAGCAGTCGGGCAAGGAGGTCCGGCTCGTCGCGGGGCTCCAGGAGGGCATCGCCTCGGACGAGGCGAAGAAGATCTCCAAGATCATCCGCGACGAGGGCCCCAAGGGCGTCAAGTCGCAGATCCAGGGCGACGAGCTGCGCGTGAGCTCCAAGAACCGCGACGACCTCCAGGCCGTCATCGCGCTGCTCAAGGGCAAGGACCTCGACGTGGCGCTGCAGTTCATCAACTATCGGTGACCCACCCGGACGTCCGGTCCCAGGTGTGAGGGACCGTCCAGGCGCGGACCTTGGTCACCTGCCAGAGCGCATTTCGGGAATACGCTGGACGCATCGTCCCTCCCGTGAACGGGACGCGTCCACGTCAGGAGTCGTCATGTCCCAGGCCGTCCCCCCATCCCCCGTCGAGCGCATCGCAGGGCGTTCCCTCGCGTGGATCCGCTCCGGTCTCGCTCTGAGCGGTGTGATCGCCGCCGTCGCGGGTCTGCTGATCCTCGTCGCACCCCAGAAGACCGCCGCCGTCCTGGCCGGCATCGTGGCCATCTACGCGATCGTCGTCGGGATCTCCTACCTCGCCACCGCAGCGACGGGCTCGTCCCTCGGCGCGGGCAGCCGCATCTGGCACGTGGTCCTCGGCATCGTGTTCATCATCGCCGGGATCTTCGCCTTCTCGAACCTCAGCGAGACGATCATCGGCCTCGCCACGTTCGCGGCCATCATCCTGGGCGCCACGTGGATCTTCGAGGGCATCGTCGCCCTGACCACTCTGCGCCTGTCGGGCACGAAGGTGTGGACGGTCGCGTACGCCATCCTGAGCGTCGTGGCCGGCGTCGTGCTGATCGTCTCCCCCCTCACGTCCGCCGCGCTGCTGTGGGTGTTCCTCGGCGTGAGCCTCCTGGTGATGGGCATCGTGCAGACGGTCCGCGCGCTCGCCTTCAGCCGCGACTGACCGATCCCGCGGTCCGTCACGTCGGGCGCCGGGCGAACGGAGCTCAGAATGGCCGTTGCTGGGCGGCGTGCGCCATCTCCTCGAGGCGTGCGATCCGCTTGTCCATCGGCGGGTGCGTCGAGAACAGGCCGGCCAGGCCCTCCCCCGCCTTGAAGGGGTTGGCGATCATCATGTGCGCGGAGTCCACGACGTCCTGCTCGGGGCGCAGGGGCTTGGCCTGCACACCCGCGGAGATCTTGCGCAGCGCCGAGGCGAGGGCGAGGGGATCGCCCGTCAGCCGGGCCCCGTCCTCGTCGGCGTCGTACTCGCGGGTGCGGGAGATGGCCAGCTGGATGAGCGTCGCGGCGATCGGCGCACAGATCATCGCGGCGAGCGCGGCGATGATGTTGCCCCCACGGTCGCGGTCCCCGCCGAACCACAGGGCGAGCTGGGCCAGGGACGTGATGATCCCGGCGACGCCGGCGGCGATCGAGCTGGTGAGGATGTCGCGGTTGTAGACGTGCATGAGCTCGTGGCCCAGCACTCCCCGCAGCTCGCGGTCATCGAGGATCCGCAGGATCCCCTGCGTGGCGCACACCGCGGCGTGCTTGGGGTTGCGTCCGGTCGCGAAGGCGTTGGGCTGATCGGTCGGGGAGATGTACAGGCGCGGCATCGGCGCGTTCGCCTGCCGGGAGAGCTCCTCGACGATCGCGTAGAGCCGTGGCGCCTGCTCCGGGGTCACGGGCACGGCGCGCATGGACCGCAGGGCGATCTTGTCGCTGTTCCAGTAGCTGATGAAGGTGCCGACCAGTCCGATCAGCGCGAAGAGCCAGATCAGTCGCGCCCCTCCGACGGCCCAGCCGACGGCGAGGAGCACGCCCCACAGGATCCCGAAGAGTGCGGCCGTCTTGACCGTGTTGACTGCCGAACGTCCCATCGTCCGCTCTCCTCCTGCCGATCCCATCGGCCCTCTGCTGACCTCCGGGAAGTCTAGGTGCCCTGACCCCGTCGACCTTGGGAGCCGTCTCGGTGCGGGCTGTGAGCCGGTTCCCGCCGGGGGCGCGAACAGCCGACGACGCGAACGGCCCGGCGTCCCGCACGGGCCCGGGACGCGAACACCTCCTGCGCGCGAACTGCCCCGGCACGCGAACGGGCCCGGCCGCCGTGATGGCGACCGGGCCCGGACCTGGGCAGTGCCCGAGGTCAGTTCTGGTTCGAGGTGTCGTCCTGCTCGTCGGCCTGGTTCTCCAGGTCGTTGCTGCGGTCGTAGTACGCCTGCTGCAGGTTGGCGACATCGCTGCCCACGAAGGCCGAGAAGTCGGCGACGTAGGCGTCGTAGTCCGGGCCGACCCACTCGACCGAGCTGACGATCGAGTACACGTCATCGATCGCGGACTGCAGGTTCTCGCCGGCGGTCTTGATGGCGGCAGCGACCTCGCGGCCCTGATCCGGGTTCATTCCCTTGAAAGACATCTGATTCTCCCCTGTGGTGACGGTGCGACGTGGTGGTGGTCGAGCTCAGGCCGAGGCGCTGCGCTGCGCGGTGGCGTTGCTCTTGGCCCGCTCGGCGAGCTCGGTGAGGCGCTGGACGACGCGGGTCGTCTGGTCGCCGATCTCGCTCTCGAACTCGCTCACGAAACGGTCACGGTCCTCGCCGGTCCAGTCGAGCCCGTTGAGCTGATCGGCGGTGTTGTCGTAGATCTTGGTGATGTCCTCACCGGTCGAGATCTCCTGGGCGGCCAGCTGGTCGACGGCCTCCGGGTTCATACCCTTCTTCATGACGATTCCCCTCGTTGGTGTGTCGGTGTCCTTCGTGCTCCGCTCGGTCCCGGTCTCCGCGGCCCCTGGCCGCTTCCTCGATCCGTTCTCCGTGGCGATGACTCAACTCTATGGCCGGTCCTGCGAGGTGACCATGGGGACAACTCCCCATGTGGATCGGCGGGCGTCCCAGGTCCCCTCCACCGCGGGAGGACTGGAGCGCACCACGCACTGACCAGCGGCGTTGATGGCCAGGTGGCGGTGCGGGGCGCCGTTCGAGCGCGTCAGGCGGCGTCGGCCCGCACGGAATCCTGCGCGGTCCGGATCTCCTCGATGTGCTCATCGGCGACATCCGCGCCGCAGCTGCCGACGACCTCGACGACGTCGACCACCGGGCCTCGATCCAGGATCGCGTAGCGCACCGCCTGGACGACCGTGGTGCCGCCGGCCTGGGTGTAGCCGTACTCGCTCGCGAGCCAGGTCCGCCCGGCGGACTCGAGGGGGCCTGTGCCGATCTCCTCGAGCTCGGGGAGGGCCGCCTTGCGGCGCTCGAGATCGGTGCGCGCACGCTCGAGGTCGTACCCCGGGGGCATCCGTTGCACGGAGACGACGAGGTTGGTGCGGAAGCGGTCGCGGGGTCGCGGCTCGGCGACGGCGATCTCGACGCCCGGCACGACGACGAGCTCCCAGTCGTCCGGGACCTCGAGAGCCAGACGGGGCTTCGCCGGGAGGTCGGAGCTCGGGAACTGGATCGTCCTGGTCATGGCGCGGTGGTCTCCTCGGATGGGCTGGCGACAATCTACCAGCGGGCACCTCGTCGGAAACGGGCACACCGGACGGATCCGCCCGGGCATGACGACGGGGCCCCGTCGGGAGGCCGTGCGCGTCGGGGCGCTCAGGCGGAGGTGGACTGCTGCTCCGAGGCGTTGGCGTCCGCGGTCGTGCTGAGACCGGTGATCGCCTCGGAGATCTGCTGGAGCGCGGGGACGGTCTCGGACTCCCACTGCGAGCGGAACCGGTCGGCGTCGGGGCCGGTCCAGTCGACGCCGTCGAGTCCGCTCGTGAGCTCCTTCTCGATGCGGAGGATCTCCTCCGCCGCCGAGTCGAGGTCCTTGGCGAGCCGACGGACCTCCTCGACGTCCATGCCCTTGATGAGATTCACGGTCCTGCTCCCCTCTGTCGGCGCCGCGTGCGGCTGATGTGTCCGCACCGTGTGCGGCAGGCGCCCGCCCACCGGCGGGACCCCCTGGATGCTCCTCACTGTAGGACGCCCGCGGGCTGGGGCACATGGGGAGGACTCCCCATGTGGACGACCGTGCCGAGGCGGCCCGGATCATCCGTCGGCCTGGGCCACCTGGAGCTTCAGGGCCCGGCCGCTGTGCACCAGGAAGCCGCGCCCGGCCGGGAAGTCGGTGCGCCGCACCCGCCCCAGCGGCGTCCCCAGGAGCAGATCCCCGTCGCCGTCGGCCGGCTGCAGGAGGATCCCACGGCGACCGGTCTTGAACGGCTTGGCCAACTGGTACGCCTGGGACCACGAGGACGACTCGTTCTCCCCGACCACGAACTGCCCCTCCCGCGCGGCCGCGCGGACCAGCTTGTCCAGATCGTTCTCGGCGCTCGTGCCCGTGAAATCCGCGACGCCGTCCAGGAACAGCGCCAGCCGCCCCTCGGGGACCGTCCCCGATTCGACGGTCGCCAGCAGCTGCTGGGCGAGCGCCCGGACCTGATCCGGGTCCGAGGCCTCGACGTCCCAGATGCCCTGCCCCGTCAGCGGGGACTTGCGGGCCGAGAAGCGCACCAGGCGCATCGGGTTCGGGAGCGCCCGCAGGCCCGTCGCGATCGTGATGAGGGTGGTGGTTCGGCCCGAGGACATCGGACCCGAGACCATGAACGCGCCCCGCGGCTCGATGGTGATCTCCCGCATCGTCTCGTCGGCCATGCCGATGACAGGACGCCCCTCGACGACGGGACGCAACGTCGACAGCTCGATGCGCTCAGGGAGCCGAGCCACCGGGGACGCCTCCGGAACCCCTGCCCGGCGCATGGCCTGGGCCAGCTCGGCGACCTCGCGCGACTGGATGGCGACATTGGCGTCGCCGCCGTGCACCGCCACCTGCATCTCATGGCCCTCGAGGATCGCGCGCCCGGGCGGCGAGGAGGAGTCCAGGACGTCCTTGGCCTGGCCGAAGACCGCGTAGTCGTCGGCGGCGGCCATGCGATGGATCAGCCGGCGCTGGATCGAGGAGCCGAGCGAGGCCGGGACCGCATTGGGACGGTCGCCCGTGACGACGACATGGACCCCGACGGGGCGGCCGTCGGTCGCGATCTGCACGAAGGTCGTGAACCACTTGGTGAGGTTGGAGTAGTCGTAGGCCTCGCGGAAGGCCGCCATGCCGTCCACGAGCAGCAGGATGCGCGGCGTCCGGGGAGCGTCGGCCAGGGTCCGGTACTCGGCGATCGTGCCCGCCCGGACCCGGGCGAACTCCTTGGCGCGGTCGTCGACGAGCTGGCGCAGGGTCCGCAGCAGCCGGATCACCCGCTCCTCGTCCTCGCCGGCCACGATCGAGCCGACGTGCGGGAGCTCCTCGAGCATCGTGAGCCCCGAGGAGCCGAAGTCGAGGCCGTAGACCTGGACGGGACCGCCGCGCACCGTGCTCGCGGCGGAGATCGCGATGGTCCGCAGCGTCGTCGACTTGCCCGAGCCACCCGTCCCGTACACCGCCATGTTGCCGTCGCGGTCGGGCCGATAGGTGATCGTCGGCTGCGCCTGGTCCTCGGGGACGTCCATCACCCCGAGCAGGAGCTCCTCGTCGGTCCGCCGGCTGGGAAGGCGGGACAGGTCGTAGGCGGGGGCGAGCTCGGCGAGCCACGGCTTGCGCGGGACCGGGACGCCGGCGGCGTCCGCGGCGCGGGAGATCGTGCGCACCATCCGGGAGATGTCGTTGGGGCCCGGGTCGCGGACCTCCTTGACCACGGGCGTCGGGATGTCCCACACGTCCCCGGCCCCGAAGGCCCTCTCGACGATGTCGATGCGGGCGCGCTCGGGGGCGTCGGTGGTCCACCCGCCCGCGTACCCGGTCTGGAACGTCGCGATCCGCCCGGGTCCCGTCTTCGCAGCGGCGCGCCCCGGGATCCCCGGGTCGAAGTGTGCGGCCATCACATCGCCCAGGATGTCCTTGGAGTCGGCCTCGTCGGCCATCCGCAGGGCGATCCGCAGGTTGGTGTTGGCCCGCAGGTTGTCCTTGATGACGCCCGCAGGACGCTGGGTGGCCAGGATGAGGTGCAGGCCCAGGGACCGGCCACGCGCGGCGACGTCGACGACGCCGTCGACGAACTCGGGGATCTCCTTGGCCAGCGCCGCGAACTCGTCGACGATGATGATGAGGCTCGGCGGGCACTCCGGATCTCCGGTGCGCTCGAGGGACACGAGGTCCTTGGCCTTCTTGCGGTTGAGCAGGTGCTCGCGATGGTGCAGCTCGGCCCGCAGGGACCGCAGCGCACGACGGACGAGGTGCTGGGAGAGGTCGGTGACCAGACCCACCGCGTGCGGCAGGGTCACCGCGTCGGCGAAGGCGGCGCCGCCCTTGTAGTCGACGAACAGGAACGTCACCCGGTCGGGGCTGTGCGCGGTCGCCATGCCCATCACCCAGGCCTGCAGGAACTCCGACTTGCCGGCGCCGGTGGTGCCGCCCACCAGGGCGTGGGGCCCCTGGGTGCGCAGGTCGAGGTACAGGTGGTCGCTGCCGTTGTGGCCGATCAGGCCCCGGAGGTCGCCGTCGTGGCTGCGACGCACGGGGGCCGAGCCGTCCCGGACGGTGAGCGATCCGTTCTCCTTCCAGCGCTCGACGACGACCCCGGGGTCCACGGCCAGCCCGGTCCCGGCGAGCTTGAGCCAGTTGATCGAGCGCGGGAGGTCGGAGTCGTCCTCGACGGGGACGCCGGCGTCGACGACCGGTGACAGGTGCCGCGCCACGCCCGTGGCGACCTCGACGGAGACCGTCTCGATGGCGACCGGGTAGGACCGCTCCCCCAGCCGCACCTGCCCGCCGGTGGCCCCGTCCACCGTGTCGTCGACCGACAGGAAGGTCCGGCAGGCCGACGGCAGGGCGGCGATGTTCGCGGCGCACCAGATGAGGTGCACGCCCACGTCGGGGCCGCGCTCGGCCAGCCGCACGAGGCGCGCCCGGTCCACCGGGGCGTCGTCCTCCACGATCACCACGAGGGAGGGCGTCACGGGCGGCGGCGGCGTGACCGGGCCGTCCTGGATCTCCTGGTGGATGGGACCGCGCAGGGACGCGGGAGCGCCGCCGCCTCGCTGCTCGATGAGCTCCTCGAGGCGCGAGAGCAGGGATATCCCGGAGCGACGGGTGTCGGCGAGATGATCGCCGGGCAGCGGCGAGTGCGCGCTCGAGGTGTGCGGGAGCCACTTGAGCCACTCCCAGTCCGGACGCGAACGGGTCGAGGTGATCGCGGCGAGCGCCACGTCCGCCGGCGAGTGCAGGCCCACGACCTGCGTCACGAGGGCCCGAGCGGCGCCGCGCGAGGTCGCGGTGGCGCCCGCGACGCCGATGCTCCCACAGGTCCGCAGATCGCCGACGATCGGGACACCGGCGATGTAGCGGTACTCCTCGATCATGTCCTCGAGCTCATCCCAGAACTCCGGGATCGTGTCGTTCTCGCGCGGGGACTCGATGTCCACCCGGGATTCGGCGACCCCGATGCCCAGGCGGACCGTCGCGAAGTCGTCGTGCTCGGGACGGTGCGTCCACAGCAGACGGCCCAGCCGGAAGGACGAGTCCACCGTGTCGGCGGCCGACGGCGTCTCGACCAGGCGCACCGCGCGCTCGAGCTCCTGGGCGGCGCTGACCCGTCGCTTGAGCGAGGCCATCCCCTCGGTGAACTTCTCGATCTGCCGCTCGAGGGTCTTCTTCTGCTGGAAGCGGCGGTTGAGGTACCCGGCGCTGGCCATCATCGGCATCATGACGACGAACATGATCGAGCGCGGGCTGCCGGTCAGCAGGAACATGAACGCCCCCATGAACAGCGGCGCGAAGAGCATGAAGATGGGGAAGGCGGGCGGGTCCGCCTCGCGCGGCGGCTGCGGCGCCTTGACGGGCCGGTACGGGAAGCGCGGCACGACGCGCGGCGAGCGGTTGAACTCGACGACGGGCGAGGTCGGGGCGACGCCGCCGGGACGGTGGAGCATGACCACCGCGAAGGACGTGTCACCGATCAGGACCGTGTCGGCGGGACCGATCGCGGTGCGCTGGACCCTCTCCCCCGACAGCAGCACCCCGTTGGAGGACTGCAGATCCACGATCTCGACGTCGTCGCCGACGTTGATGCGGCAATGGCGCTTGGAGAGCATCGGATCGGCGATGCGGATGTCCAGGTCGCCCTCGCGGCCGATGACGCTGGCACCGGCGGGCAGCGGGTACTCGCGGCCCGCCTCGGGTCCCGAGAGGATCCGCATGAGCGCCACCGCCGCGCCCCGCTCCTCGCCGCGCGTGCGGTACTCGGTGCTCGAGCGTGCGATCGAGACGACGCCGCCGGAGCGCAGCCCCGCCTGGATGAGGTCGGCGTCGCGGTCCAGGGACCGCACACCGCTCGCGCCGGGGCCCGCCCCCGGGTCCTGGACCTGCAGGGTCAGACCTTCGGGGGCGCGCATCCCCGCACGCATCGGATCGGCGAGATACAGGGCGTTGGCGACGTCGGCGACCGAGGCCGTGGCGTCGGCCGTGACCTCGATATCGGTCAGTCGGTCCTCGGGCCGTCGCAGCGTGAGCTTGATGCGCATGGTGGGCGGGATTCTCCTGGGCAGGGGCGGGGATCAGCGCGGACGAACGGTCGCGCGCGGCGGGGCGGGGAGGATGCCCCGTCAGTCCTCGTCGTCGGTGGACTGGTCGAGCAGGGGCAGGTCGTCGATGGTGACCAGCCGCGAGGAGACCGCGTGCTCGACCAGGCGTGCCCGACGGTTGCTCGCGAGCCGACCGGGACCGCCGCGCAGGCCCCGCACGCCGAGCCGGTCGAGCTTGTCGCAGACGTTGTCGAGCTTGCGGTTGAACTTCGTCGACGGCCAGCCCAGGCGCTCGGCGGCGGCGGCGGAGGTGGGCACGGTGCTGATCCCGCTGCCCTCCCGGGTCAGCATCGGCTCGGACAGCGCGAGGATGAGCTGCTTCTGGGACAGGGTGAGGGCGACGGGCCCCACGGTCGTGTCGCCGACGGGATCCGAGGCGCTCGGCGAGCGTTCGAACTCGGGCTGCTCGGCGTGGACCGCGAGCTCGTAGGTCGTGGGCCCCGCCGTGAACACCACCTTGGTGACGTCGAAGACGATCGGCAGGCGGGCCCCGGGTGCCAGCCACGCCTGCATCGTGCCCGTGGTGTCGGCGATGGTCGCCGACAGCCTCGAGCCGATGTTCACGAGCCACCACAGCGAGTCGACCTGGACGACAGAGAGGAACTGCCGGTGCAGGAAGGGGTTGTCCTCATCGATCCGGAGATCGGCGTCGCGGCCGATCGTCAGCTCGCCGCCATCGGGGATGCGGAACCACTCACCGCAGAACTCGACCGAGATCGTGGCCATCGGCCCTCACCTTGTCCTCTCGCCCGCGTGCGCCGTGCGCCGCGGAGTGCTCGGCCGCGCGCGCCGCGCGGCCGTCGTCGTCCGGGACCTGCCGGGCCCGGGGCTCACAGGCAGCCCTGCGCAGGTTCGCTCACACGGCCCGAGGGCTTGGCGACCGCCACCGTGGCGCACAGCCGCTCCTGACCGGGCGGCACGTTGAGCACGATCGCCTGGCGGCCCTTGACCGTGTGCGAGCCCGTGAACTGGGCGTACTGCTGGCCGGAGACCTGCCACTGGACCGTGTAGTAGTCCGTCGCGGTCAGCCCCTCCGGAGGCGTCCACGTGATGCGGGCCTTCTGCTCCGCGGTGCCCTCGGGCAGCGCGATCATCTCGATGCGCACGTCCGTCGGCGGGACCGGCGGCCCCTCGTCGATCGCGACCGGACTCGGCGACGCCGTCGGGACCTCCTCCACGGCGGAGGGGAACCATATCCGGACGGCGAACACGGCGCCGAGGCCCAGCGCGATCACGGCGACCGCCGCGATCGACACCCCGAGCCAGGCCGGGACCCGCGGCCCCGGGTCCGCCTCCGGGAGCGGCGCCGCAGGTCCCGTGCCCGGAGGCGGGAGCGGCCGCTGGATCGTGGGGTTGGTCGTGTCCGGGAGCACGGAGGCGCCCGTGGACCTCGCGGAAAGGGCGCCCTGCCCACGGGCGGGGGCGATGCCCGCGAAGGGATCCAGGGAGCGCGGGGCCGCCGCGGCGCCGCCCTCGGGATCCACCGTGCGGATCGCCCGGATCCGGGTGTGGGCGTCGAGATCGTCCTCCTCGACGTCACGGCTCGGCGCGCCGCCGCGCTCGTCGAGCACGTCCATGGCCGTGACCGGCAGCGCGAGCTCGATCTCGATCTGCTGGAGCGCCCGGCCCAGCGCGAGGGCGCTGTCGTACCGCGCCGCCGGGTCCTTGGCCATCGCGACCGAGAGCACGCGGTTCAGCGACGCCGGGATGTCGGGGCGGGTCAGCGGCGGCAGCGGGGCATGGGTGATCCGGGAGATGAGCTCGTCGGCCGTGTTGCGCCGCTGCTGGCTCTCGAAGGGGGAACGCCCCGCCAGGAGCGAGTACACGCTCGCCGCGAGGGCGAAGATGTCGCTGCGGACGTCGGCGCGCGGCACGTCCGCGAACACCTCGGGCGGCGACCACGGGATCGACATGCCGGCGCTGTCCTCGAGATCACCGCTCTCGCCGCCCGCGATGGAGATGCCGAAGTCGGTCAGCGCCGGCCGGTTGTACTCGGTGACGAGGATGTTGGCGGGCTTGATGTCGCGGTGCAGGATCCCGGCGCGATGGGCGGTCTCGACGGCGCCCGCCACCTGCACGCCGACGCGCAGGGCCTCGGCGACGGCGATCCGGTCCGCCCGGAAGCGCACGCCGTAGTTGGGGCGCGGGCAGTACTCCATGACGATGTACGGACGGCCATCGGCCGAGACGTCCGCGTGGTGGATCGTGACGATCGACGGGTGCGTCGACAGCGCCGCCATGACGTTGGACTCGGTCTCGAACTGACGCCGGACGCTGGGCTCCCCGAAACCCGCGAGGAGCACCTTGACGGCCACCTCGCGCTGCGGCATCTCCTGGCGATAGAGGAACACGTCGGCGAACCCGCCGCTGCCCAGGAGCGAGACGTACTCGTGGCCCGGCAGCGCGGGGGGCGGCGAGGGCGGTCGTCGGCTCATGGGAGCTCCGAGAAGCGCACGGCGACCCCGTCGCCGAGGTCGATCACGTCCCCGTCCACGAGCACGACGCCCTCCTGGGCGCGCAGGCGCACGGGGTCCTGCTGGGCGCGCATGAGCCGGCTGCCGTTGGTCGTGGCGAGGTCCACCGCCAGGACGTGCCAGCCCTCGAGACGGATCTCGAGGTGGGACCGGGAGATGTCCTGCTGCGGGCTCGCGACCGTCACGAGCTGCGGCACCCCGTCGCCGCTGACCCGCGTCGCCCGGGGCCGCCGGCCGATGACCACGGCACGGTCCAGACGGATCGTGCCCCCGGAGGAGAGGTCCAGGCGGCCGAGCGGGGGACGCGGCGTGGCCCGGACGGGCCCGGACAGCGGCGCGCCGCACACGCGGCACTGCGCACGATCCGGCGGACTCGGATGCCCCTGGGGGCAGATGAGGGCGGAGATCGTGGCCGGGCCGCGGGAGGCGGTCATGGGCTGGCTGGTCGGTCCTCGACCGGCTCCTGCGTCCGCGGGCGCCGCCGTGCCGCCGGAGCCCGGACCGCCGTGTCCCGGCCAGCTGCGGCCGGGCGTGCCGGGGGTCGCCGGGGTGCTCCGGGCACGCGACGGTGTGGCGGCGGCCCCGACGGGTCGGCGCGGCGGGGCCGCGGGCGGCGGGACCGCCGCGGGGCGGGGCGGGGCCGGGGTCGTCGCCGGGGCGCCGGGCGCCCGGGAGGTCGCCGAGGGGCCGGGGGCCCGGGGCGCCGCCGAGGGAGCGGGTGCCTGCGGGGGCCGCGCCGCGGACGCCGGTGGCACAGGGCCCCCGCCCACCGCGCGCGGGGCGGGGGTGGGGGTCACGGGCCTGCCGACTCCCGGCACCCAGTCGATGAACTCGGGCGCGGGCTCGTCGAGGGGGTCCCCCCCGGCCGCGTCCGCAGCACCGATATCGGGCGGGCTCTCGGCGACGGCCGCGGCCGGATGCACGAGCCCCCCGGGCGCAGGAGGCTCCGTGGTCTCCTCGGGCGGGGCCCCGGCGCGGACGGCGGCATCCTCGATCGTGCGATGGACGGTCTCCCCGAACAGGATGTCGTAGGGCGATGCCGCGGGCTCGTCGAGCGCCGGCCGTGCGGAGGGTGCCTCCGCCTCTCCGTGACGATACGCGGCGGGGCGCACGGCGGCGCCACGCGTCGGGGCGTGCTCCGGCTGCGCCGGGGACGGGACTCCGGCGGACGCCGCCGGGACGGGCACCGGGGGCCGAGACAAAACAGGAGCAGGAGCAGGAGCAGGCTCGGCCTCGGACTCCGCGGCGAGGAACTCCCGGGTCGGCTCGGATCCGAGGGACGCGCGCGCCGCGGGATCCTGCGTGACGTCGAGGTCCCGGAGCCGGTCGGCCGGGTCCTGTGTCGGGGCCGAGGGGCGAGGAGGCTCGGACGGAGCTGCGGGCCGTTCGGCCGCTCGCGGGGAGGCCGCTCGGTCGAACAGCGAGGTGGCCACGAGACGGCGACGGCCGGTGTCCCGTGCCGCATGCCTCGCCGGCGCGGGGGGCGCCGGGGAGGGAGCAGGGGCCGGGGACGGCACAGGAGATGGGGTCGGCCCAGGCGACGGGGACGGGACCGGAGCAGTCGACGGTGACGGTGCGGCGGGCGCCGCGGCAGGGGGCGGGGGCGTCGTCGGGACGGCGGTGGCCGACGCGACGTCAGGTGCCATACCGGGCAGGTTCTCGGGTGCAGCGGGAGGATCGGATGCAGCGGGCGCGGCGAGCTCGACGGCAGGGGCCCGCTCCGAATCCGGGGCGGGGGTCCTCTCGGGTTCGAGGGCAGGGACAGGGGCCCGCTCCGGCGCTGGGGCGGGGGTCCGCCCGGGTTCTGGGGCAGGCACCCGTGCCGGCTCTGGGACGTCGGCTCGCTCGGGTTCAGGGGCCGGGGCGGGCGCGGCAGTCGGGGCGGGCGACTCGATGGTCGGGGCGGGCGCGGGGGGCTCGGACTCGCTCGCGAAGAGGTCGGCGAAGACGTTGGGCGCCTCGGGCGCGGGAGCCGGCGCAGCCGCCGCAGGGCGCGGTGCGGCGGGTGCGGCAGCGGCGGCCGTGCTCGGGCCGGCGGACGGTGCGGCCCTGGCAGGGGTCGGTGCCCGGCGCGGTCGGCGCTCGGGCGGAGGCTTCTGCGCCTCGCGCTTCTTCGTCTCGGGGTCCGCGATCGAGCGCCCGTCCTCGGCGACGACCGCCGCCAGCGCCGCCGACGCCCCGTCGTCGAGGTCTGCCGATGCCGCGGTCATGTGCACGAATCCTCGGATCCGGACGATCCCCGTCTCGACGTGCAGCCCTCCTGGTCCCTCCTCCGCCGGGAGATCGCCGAAGGCGACCCGCAGGGCGCCGGGGGCGGTGCGCGTCTCGACCTGGCCCGCCTCCTTGGCCGCCACGAGATCGGCCGCGCCGCCGGAGTAGACGGCGATCGGCGAGGTGCCCCGGACGCCCACGAAGGTGGTGTCCTCCGCCAGATGGCCCCAGATGACGCTCGGCAGCTCGTCGCGTGACTCGAGCCCGCAGCCCTGCGCGAGACGGTCGAGGAAGTCGTCGCCCGTGGGCGGGCTCGCGAGCTCGGCCCAGGCGGCGTCGATGAGCGTCTTGCGCACTCCCGGCACGAGCACGACGAAGCCCTGCTCACGGCGCACCAGCGTGGCCGGACCGGGCTGGTAGTGGGTGCCGGGGCCCAGCAGGGGCGCCGTCTCGGTCACGGCCGGTCGTCCTCGGGGGTCGCCGGGGAGCGCGGCCAGGTGTCCTCGGAGTCCGCGTGCCGTCGCGCCCCGGTCGGGCCCGAGCCCGGCACCGTGTCCTCGTCGCCGATCGCGAGGGCCTCGACGACCACGACCGTGATGTTGTCGTGCCCGCCGCCCGCCAGGGCCAGGTCGACCAGAGCGTCGCAGGCGTCCTGCGGCGAGACGTCGCTCTCCAGCACCCGCTGGATCGAGGGGTCCGGGACCTCGCCGCTCAGGCCGTCCGAGCACACGAGCAGGCGATCGCCCGGCTCGGCGGGGATCAGCCAGTAGTCCGGGTCGCTCTCGGGCCCGGCGCCGAGCGCGCGGGTGATCATGTGCCGATAGGGGTGGACCTTGGCCTCGTCCTCGGTGATCTCGCCGCGGTCCATCAGCTCCTGGACCACGCTGTGGTCCACGCTGATCTGCTCGAAGATCCCCTCGGAGTCCCGATAGACCCTCGAATCGCCGAGGTTCAGCACGACCCAGTAGCCCACCTCGTCGATCTCCATCGTGGCGACCAGCGCGACCGTGGTCCCGGCGGACAGCGGTCCGCCATCGCTGAGGTCGTCGATGCGGCCAGCCGCGGTGTGCAGGGCGGACCCGAGGTCCTCGATCGTCAGGGTGGAGCCATCGACCAGGCGACCGAACTCCTCGACGGCGATCGCGCTCGCGACCTCCCCGGCGTCGTGCCCACCCATCCCGTCGGCCACGAGGAACAGCGGCGGGGTGGTCAGGAAGCTGTCCTCGTTGATCGAGCGGACCAGACCCAGGTGCGTCGCAGAACCCCACTCCACGGTGATCCGCCCGGACACCGCCGTGCCGGCGCGGTGTCCGTCGCTCACCGCAGGAGCTCCACGACGAGCGTGCGGTCCCCGAGCGCGAGCTCGGCGCCGGTTTCGATGCGCGTGGGGCTCCCGGGCTCGATGGTGACCGTGGAGCCGTCGGGGCGGCGCAACGAGGTGCCGTTGGTGGACCCCAGATCGCTGACGAGGATCGCATCGTCGGAGACCTCGAGCAGCAGATGCACCTTGGAGACCGAGCGGGTCGAGTCGGCGACGGCGAGCACCGAGGTCGCGGGATACTCACCGGTGGGATTGCGCCCGACGACCACCGGTGCGGTCAGCTCTTGGGAATCCTCGCCGTCAATGCCGACCCGCAACCGTGGTGTCCGGTTCACGAGAGGACGGGAGATCCGCGTGCGTTCGAGGTCCTCGAGGTCCTCCACGGCGCGGGTCGCGTCGAGCCCGTGGGCCTGCGAGGAGACCGCGCCGAGATCCTCCGGTGCGGAGGGCGGCACGGCGGACCACGGGTCCCGTGCGGGCTCGGACTGCTCCGGCGCCTGGGATCGGATCGGGTCCACGTAGCCGTCCGCCGGGTAGCGATCCTCGGCGAACGGGGACTGGGCGAACGGGGACTGGGGGACATCGTCCTGCGGGAGCTGCTGCTGCGGGACGGCCGGTGCAGACTCCGCAGGACGCGCCTCCTCGTGGGCGGATCCGGACCAGGCCGGCTGCCCCGGACCGGGGTCCGGTGAGCCCCAGGCCGAGCTCTGGGGCGCCGCGGCCGCGGCAGGGGTCCCCCAGGGTGACGGCGGCGGGACGGGATCCGCGGACGCCGGTTCCGGAGAGCCCCACGCGCTCGGCGGGGACGCCTGCGGCTGCTGGGGGGCCTGGGGCGGATACGGGGGCTGCGACGAGGGCCGGGGCTCGTGACCGTGCTGCGACGGCGAACCCCATGGGGTGCCGTATGCACCGGGCTCCGACGCGGGAACGGGCGCCGCCGGGGCGTGCTGTCCGTGCACCTCCGAAGGACCCTGCCCCTGTCCTTGCCCCCGGGTCTGACCCTGTCCCTGGGCCTGACCATGGCGCTGGCCAGGGTGCTGGGCCGCAGGGGCGGGCCAGGATGCGGCGGGGTCCTCGACGTGCCGGGCATCCGCGCGGGACTCCCCGGTCGAGGGCGCCCACGGCGAGCGCTCGATCACGCCGTCGGACACCGCCTCGGGACCCGAGGTCTCCCAGCCCGTCGCGTATACCGGTGCCTCGGAGGAGCCGATCCCCCACGGCGTCCCGGGCTGCGACATGAGGTTGTCGTGCGCCGCGACGGCAGAGGGGCCCTGCGGGATGTAGTGGGCATCGGCGTGGCGGGCGTAGTCGTCGGGCCGTGCGAGCAGCGGATTGCGGCCGGTGCGGATCCCGAGCACGATCGAATCGACGGCTCGGTCATGGAGCCCGCGACGGGTCCGGGCGTCGACCAGGATCATCACGATCGCCACGAGCTGGACCACGGGGATCCCCAGGAGGATCGCCCGTCCCAGCGCGCGCAGGAAGCCGATGGTCCGCCCCGAGCTCATCCGGACGGCGCGCAGCCCCAGGATCGCCTTGCCGGGCGTGAATCCGCGCTGGCCCTGGAGCCACGCGAACACCAGCCAGACGGCGAGGACGAGCGCGGCACCGATCCCGGTGAGGATCTGCGCCAGGAGGTCCGCCTGGGCATTGACGCCGATGAGGACGAGTCCCACCAGCAGCGGGACCGCGAGCAGGCTCGAGATGACGCCGTCGATCAGGGCGGCGCCGAGGCGCTGCAGGAGACCGGCCGGCTCGCATCCGTCGAGGGGCGGATCGAGCTGGCCGCTCGGCGCCGGGTTCGAGGCGGGGGGCGCCGACCAGGACGGGGTGGGCGAGGCGCTGGTGGTGGACATCCGTCGATCGTACTGGTCGTCCGTGGGACGCACCGTCGTCGCGCCCGGTCTGGGGGGCCGCAGGGACTCGCGGGAGACGAGCTCGATGCGGTCCTCGTCGTCGACGCGAGGGCTCTCGGTGCTCGCCGGCGCGCGGCGCGGGGGCGGTCCGGACGACCACGCCTGGGGCGCCTCCGTCGGCCGCTTCTCGAACGGGGATGCCGTCAGGCGCGTCCCGCACTCCCCGCAGAGCGCGGCCTCGGCGGTCAGCAGCGCGCCGCAGGTGCTGCAGTACCGCGGTGGGCTCGGGGTCATGTCGTCCTCCTCGTCCGGGAGCCGGCCCGGGGGCGACGCGGCCGTCGGGCTTCGCTGCGCCACGGCCGGAAGGACCGCAGCGAGAGGTGGCCCAGCAGACGCCGGACCGGACCGCGCTCGGCGCCCATCGTGCGGCGGGCGCTGCGGACCTGCGTCCAGTATTCCTCCACGGCCCCGTCGGGTGCCTGCCCGGGCCCGAAGACGCCGAGGTCCGCGAGGGCTCCGAGCCGTCCGAGGTCCGCGCGGGGGAACTGCACGGACAGCGCCGCGGCGACCTCGCGCCGGGTCGAGCGCGGAGGCGGTGGTCGGCCCAGGTCACGGGACCAGTCCAGGATCTCGAGCCACCCGCCCTGGATGCGCGTCGAGGGCGGCCCCGTGGAGTGCCGACGTCGCCGACGCACCGCCTTGGTGACGACGATCGCCGCGAGGAACAGCACGACGGCCAGGACGACGCTCCCGGCGATGATCAGGCCGATCACCCATCCCGGCGTCGGCTCCTCCTCGGGCTCGGCGCGCGGCCCGGAGTCCCCGACCAGGACGGGCGGCAGGCGCGGCGGCTCGATCGGCGGGGGCGGCGGCTGGGCCACCTGGGGCTTGGGCTGGTCGACGATCTGCTTCTCGGGCTCCGTCGGCGTCCGGATGTCGTCGGGCTTGGGGTCGAAACGCACCCAGCCGACGCCCTCGAACTTCACCTCGACCCAGGCGGTGACGGCGTTGCCGGTCACCGCGCGCGTCTCCTCCTCGGTGTCGGGCACGGTGAAGCCCATGACCACCCGCGCGGGGATCCCGTCCGACCGGGCGAGCAGAGCGGTGAGCGCCGCGAGCTGCTCCTCGTCACCGATCAGGCCGGTCGGGGTCGCCGCCGGGTCATCGGCGTTCATCCCCATGTTCTCCAGCATCGACAGCAGGCGCGCCTCGCCGTGCCCGGGCATCGACGGCGTCTCCCCCTCGAGCCCATGGGTGTAGGCCGCCTGGTCCTTGATGGCCTGGGTGAGGGTCTGCATCCTCAGGTAGTCATTGGGCTGATCGGCCATGTACTCCCTGGCCTTGGCGGCGACCTTGGGATCCAGGTCCGGCACCTCGGGCAGGTCCACGCGGGCGAAGCGCAGCTCCTGCTTCTGCTGAGGAGTGGGTTCGACGTACGGGGTGTACTGCACCGCGTACGCGTCGCCGGTGCGGAGGCCCTCGCGATCCACGAGCGTCGAGGTCGAACGGTTGACGTAGAAGTTCTCGGCGATGTCGGCGGAGCCGTCCCCGACGGGGTCCAGGCGGCTCGAGGAGCTGCCGAGCGAGGGCATCCACACCCGGTCGTACGCACCGATCCGGAACGTCGCGGTGCGTGTGGACGCACCCGGCGTCTCGTACTCGACGCCCGTGGCGGTGCGCAGGAACGCCCCGCTGGCACTGTCCTTGTCGTCGGTGCCGGCGACGTTGAACACTTCGCCGTCGTAGTCGTCCATGACCGCGAGCGTGACGCGCTCCCCGCGCTGGGCTCCCGTCACGGAGAACAGCTCGATGTCGCGCTGGTTCTTGAGGTAGCCGCGGAACTGTGCCAGCGGCGAGGTGTAGTCGTACAGGTCCAGCGGGGGCTTGATGGTGTCGCGCAGCGCGTAGCGGGCCTGGCCCTCCGGTGGGGCCAGCTGACGCTGCAGCCCGATGCCCACCCCGGCGGCCAGCGCGAGGATCAGCGCCCCGCCGATGACGCGGCGTCGCAGCACGGGGTTCTTCCACGATCCGGGGCGGACGGTGTCCGAGATGATCGTGGAGTGCGCGGACACGAGGCGGTCGCTCTCGTACCGCCAGCACACCCAGGCCACGGAGACGGCCGCGAACAGCACGCCGCGCAGCACCGGGGCCGTGGCCTCGGTGGTGCCGAAGACGATGGACAGCCCCAGCAGCGCCAGGGGGAACAGCCACGCCACCAGGTAGCGCCGGGTGCGCAGCACGATGGTGAAGGCGCCCAGGGCCAGCAGGAGCATCGCGAGCCAGATCACCATGAGCACGCCCTGGGCGACGCCCACGGGCGGAGCCATCGTGACGATGACCCGCCAGGCCAGGGCCGGGGCGGTGAGCAGCTCGAGCAGGGAGCCGAGGGACGGGATCACGCCGAGGATCGCGTGGGAGGGCGCCGCGAACGCTGTCCCCAGCAGCAGGTGCACCCCGATCACGAGGAGGGAGGTGCGCAGCAGTCCCCAGGACCAGCGGGCGCCGATCAGGGCGATGATCAGCGCGAATCCGAGCGCGGCGAACCCGGTGACGAGGTACTGGATGCCGCCGTAGGCCGTCTGGAAGCCGAACAGGGCGATGCCCAGCAGCACGGACAGCGCCACGAGGTCGACGGCGCGCGACGGGCGGCGCCCGGGCAGAGCGGCCGGCGCCGGGGCGCTGGGCAGCGTCGTCGAGGTGCTCATCGGGACACCGTCCGCAGGGCGCGGGAGAGCTGGTCGAGCTGTCCGACGGTCACGAGGTCCAGGGTGCCGATCGCCGAGCGGCGCACGCTCTCCTGATCGGCGCAGCGGATCGCCACGGTGCCGACCCCCGGCGGGATCTGGGTGCCGGCGGCCATCAGCTCGGCGGGCGTCGCTCCGGACCCCACCACGAAGATCACGGCGGACGCGCTCGGAGCCGTGTCGGCGGCGCTGCGGCCCAGGTCGCGGAGGGTGGCGCGACCGCGGACCACCTCGACCACCGTGTAGTCGTCCATGAGGCGCCGGTACGTGTCGACGTGCAGGTGGTTGCCGATCGACAGCGGGGTGAGGTCCTTCTCCTCGCGGAGGGTCTGGGAGGACAGGGATGCCGCGACGGACACCGCGAGCTCGAACTCCTCCTCGTGGGCGTAGTGGGTGGCGTCGTTGGCCAGGGCCACCACGATGTGGGAACGGCGGGTCTCCTCGAACTGACGGACCATCAGGCTGCCGGTGCGGGCGGTCGTCTTCCAGTGGACGTGGCGCAGGTCGTCACCGCTCTGGTAGGCGCGCAGGGCGTGGAAGGCGATGTCGGAGGAGGAGAGCGCGGAGGACGGGGTGCCCTCGAGGTCGCGGAGGTACCCGGTGTCGAATCCTTCGAGGCGCACGGTGCGGGGGTGCACGAAGACCTCCTGGGAGCGCGCCCACGTCACCTGGCGGCGCATCAGGCCCAGCGGATCGTCGCGGACCGAGCGCACGGGGCCGACCTTCAGCACGGTGCGGCGCCGGGTCGGGATCGCGAACAGCTCCTCGTGGCTGTGATCGGGTCCGAGCCGGGGCACGAGGAACTGTGCGGTCGCGGTCCCCACGGCGAGCTCGATGCGCGAGGGCAGCATCATGCGGGACGAGGCGTTGGCGACCTCGACGCGGCCGATCGCCCGCTCCCCCACCACGACCCGGCGGCTGGAGAGGTCCATCGTCACCCGGTACGAGGCCCGTCCGAGGACGAACACCGCGGCGACCAGGAGCGGGACCGCGAGCACGACGGCGATCATCGTCAGCTCGGCGACGTTCAGCGTGACCCCGCCGATGGCGCACACGAGAGCCCCGCCGGCGACGGCCCACCCCACCGGCGAGACGACGCCGAGGACGGGGGCGATCCGGCGGCGGTACAGGATCCGGATGCGCCGCAGGACCCGGGCGGCCTTCTCCCGAAGGTTCGCGGCGCGTGGGAGCGGACGTCGCCGCAGACGTGCACGGCGGCGCCGGGGGGCGGTCTGGGGCTCGGTCATGCGCTCTGCTGCCGCGCCTGCGGCGGCGCCACCTCGCTCAGGATCTTCGACATGACGGTGTCGGCGCTGGCCCCGGCGAACTCCGCCTCGGCGTCGAGCACGAAGCGGTGCAGCCACACGGGCTTGACGATCTCCTTGATGTCGTCGGGCACGACGTAGTGGCGGCCGTGCATCGCCGCCCACACCTTGACCGCGCGCATGAGGGCCAGCGCCCCGCGGATCGAGACGCCCACGCGCACCTCCGGTGCCAGCCTGGTCTCCTCCATGAGGCGCGAGACGTACTCGAGGACGGCGGCGTCCACGTGGACGGTCGAGGCGAGCTCGGACATGTCGGCGACGGCCTGCAGCGAGATCATCGGCGTGATCTGCTCGGAGCGGTCCCGGATCGAGGAGCCCTGGAGGATCTGCACCGCCGAGGCGTGATCGGGATACCCCAGCGACGTCTTCATGAGGAAGCGGTCCAGCTGCGCCTCGGGGAGGCGGTAGGTGCCCGCCTGCTCGATGGGGTTCTGGGTGGCGATGACGAGGAACGGTGCGGGCACGTCGTACGTGGTGCCGTCGACCGTGACCCGGGACTCCTCCATGACCTCGAGCATCGCCGACTGCGTCTTCGGGGACGCCCGGTTGATCTCGTCGGCCAGCACGATGTTCGCGAACACCGGTCCCTTGTGGAAGTCGAAGGACTTCGCACCCTGGTCGTAGATGGTCACGCCGGTGACGTCGCTGGGCAGCAGGTCCGGGGTGAACTGGATGCGGGAGCTGGTGCCCTTGACGGTCGCGGCGATCGCCCGGGCCAGCGAGGTCTTGCCCGTGCCCGGGGCGTCCTCGAGCAGCACGTGGCCCGGCGCGAGCATCGACGTCAGCACGAGGCGCACGACGTCGTTCTTGCCGATCACGGCCCGGCCGACACCCGCGACGAGCTTGTCGAAGGTGTCGGCGAACCAGCGTGCCTGTTCGGGGGTCATGGACATGTGGGGATTCCTTTGCGGAGTGTCGAGGGGTCAGCCGGGCGAGGATCCACGAACGACCTCTTTCCCGTCGATGCGGACGATGAGCGGGTCGTTGAGACTCGCCGGGTTCCCGAAGTAGTAGCGATTGCCCGGAAGGGTGTACTTTCCGCTTCCATCGGGCGAGATCTGCACAGTCGTGTAGTTCTCCGCTCCCTTGTGCGAGAACGTCATGGTGTGACTTCCCGGCGGCAGGTTCTCGACCGTGAAGGTGAAGTAGTAGCAGCCGCCCTTCTCGCACCCTTCCTGCGGGCCCGTCCCGCCCTGCCACACGATCCCCCCGGGGACCGTGGGCTCGGAGCGCGGCGCATTCGTGGTCGCGCTGTTGGTGGCCGTGCGTTCCTTCCCGTTGGTCGCCCGGACCTCCATGGTCAGTGCCTGGCCACTGCCACCGGTCGCCGTCACGGGTCCCGAGTAGGTCCGCCACCCCCCACCGATGTTGTACTCCAGCTTGGCCGGGGGCGCCCCGCCGTCGCCGTTGAGCGATGCGGTGAACACGACGGTGCACGAGGTCTGGCTCGAGCACTGCCCTGCCTGCCCGGAGACCGAGGGCCTGCCCGGGTCGGTGTAGGGACGCGCAGGTGCTGATTCCGCGGACAGCTGGCTCTGACCATCGGGATTCCCGTTGTCGGCCTGGACCCGGAAACGGTAGTCGGTGCCGTTCCTGAGCCCGTCGATGACGACTTCCCGCGTGTTCGCGTCGACCGTCCGTGAGCCGCCGGCCCAGGTGATGCGGTAGGTCTTCAGCGTGGTGCCGTTGCTGTTGGCCTCTTGCCACTTCACGGTCACCTTGCCGCTGGGGTCGCTGTCGAGGACCGTCGCGGTCGGTGCCGGCGGCGCGTCGGGCACGGAGTGGGGCAGCACGGAGTTGGAGGCCTTCGAGGCGCCGGGGCCGCGGCCCACGGAATTCACGCCGGTGTAGGTGAACGTGTAGTTGGTGTTGGGATCGAGCTCGTTGAACGTCACCGACGTCTGGCCCGCGTCCACCGTGCGCTCCTGACCGCCGGAGGACCGGACGACGTACTGGGTGATGGGTTCGCCGTTGGCCTCGTCCCGGGACATGGCCGGGAACTCGACCGTGACGACCCGTCCGGCCCGGATGTTCTCCCGCGATGCGCGCGGCGTGCCCGCAGGGGTCTTGGGCAGGCCTGCGGGGTGCTGGGCCGCCGACCACGCCGACCACGCCGAGGGCTCCTTCGCGCCGTTGGAGGCTCGGATCCGGAACCGGTAGTCCACGCCGTTGGTCAGGCCCGACCAGCGGGTCGTCCGCGTCCCGGGACCGAACTCCCGGGTCTCAGTGGCGCCGGTGGGTCCGGAGATCTGCAGCTCGTAGCCCGTCAGGGCGCTGCCCCGGTTGGCCGGCGGCGACCACGTCACGTCCAGCTCGCCGTCGAGCCGGACCGTCGCCGGCGCCGCCGGCGGATCAGGACGCACGTCCGGCCGCGCGACGGCCGAGGCGCTCGAGGCCGGGGACTCCCCCACCGCGTTCACGGCGACCACGGTGAACGAGTACTCCGCACCGTTGGTCAGCCCCGTCAGGCCGCACGTCGTCGAGCCGCACTCCGCCGAGACCGCGGGCCCCGAGGCCTGCCGCACGATATATCCGGTGATGGGTGCGCCGTTGTCCCGGCCCGCCACGAACGTCAGCTCGACCGTGCCATCACCCTCCTGCAGGATCCGCGGTGCCGACGGCGCCTCCGGCACGTCCCGCACGTTCGCGGTGATGGTGCCCGTGGCCATCCGCGCCTCTTCGCCCGTCGCGTCCTTGACCCGGTAGGTCACGGTCGCGACGCCGTGGAAGCCGGGCTGGGCGGACAGCACGACCTGGTTGTCCTGGACGTGGGCGGACACGTCACCGGCGACGGTGGTCGCGTCGACCACCTCGAGGTCCTTCTCCGGGAACGGGTTGAAGTCGTTGTCGATCACCGGGACGGTCGCATCCGTCCCGACGTCGACGGTGACCGTGTCGGCGGCCGTCTGCGGCTTCAGACGCTCGGATCCCGTGACGGTGATCCGTGCGGTCGCGGACTGCGGCTCGTTGGTGCCGTCGGACGCGGTGAAGGGGATCTCCAGCACGGTCCCGATCTCGGCGTCGGGGGCGGCCTGGACGGTGATGACCGAACCTCCCTGCTGGGCGACGGTCACCCCCGGCGGCTGCGCGTGCTCGCCGATCGTGAACGTCAGCGGATCACCCTCGGGGTCCTCGGCGCCGGCGGCCAGGTCGACCGCGACGGCGGCCTCCCCCTTGGGGACGTCGAACGCCGCACCGCGCACGGTCGGCGGGAGATTCTGCTCCGACGTCACGACGATCGGCACCTGCAGCGTGCCCTGGGCGCCCGCGGGATCCGCCGGATCATCGCTGTCGGTGACCGGGACGGTGATGGTGTCCTCGCCCGCGTAGTCCGCGGCCGCCGTGTAGCGGAGGGTGTGCGGATCGACCACCAGGTCGCCGCCGTCGTTGTGCGCGGCCTTGGCGGCGGTGAGGTCCGTGATGGTGGTGCCTGCCGCCCCGGCGCGGACGCGGACGTTCTCGGGGTCGCGGAGGTCGATGTCCACCGGCTGACCCGCACGGGCCTGCACCGGACCCCCGACCCACCGCGGGATCTGGGAGTTACGACCCGGCACCCAGATGAACGCCGAGGACGACTTCCCGTCCTGATCCGTGATCGTGTACCGGATCCGCTGCTGCTCATCGGCCTTGGGAACATGCACGATCCCCGTCGGCAGGACCTCGGCACCCTCGGGGCCACCATCCTCCAGCACCGGGACCAGACCCTCCACCGACCCATCCGGATCCTGATCATTGGCCAGCACGTCCACCGGCACCGTGTCCGAGGACTGATCGGTGACCTCCGTGGCATCGACGTAATCGTCCCGGGCGATCGGAGCCTGCAGCTCCGCGTCCTCGTCCACGATCACCGTGGCCGCCCCCGGCGCCGACAGCTGCCCGTCCGTGGCCCCGTAGGGCACCGAATAGCTGCCCGGCTCCATCGGCGCGGTCGTGTCCAGCGACGGGATCCGCTTCTCGTCCACCGGCGGCGCCAGCACGATCCCCGGTCCCGGCGTCGTCAGCGACCGGTCGATCTGCAACGGCTCCCCCTCGGGATCCGTGTCGTTGGCCAGCAAATGCATCTGCAACGCACGACCCGGACGCACCATGATCGTGTCCGCCCGCGTCACCGGCGGCAGATTCTGCGCGGACGGCTTCGCGATGCCGACCGTGATCTGGGCGGTGCCCACGGCCCCCTGGGAATCCATCACCTGATAGGTGATCGTGTCCGTCCCGCTCGAGGTCTCGTACGCCTGGTACTCGATGTACTCCCCGGTCGCGCGGACCACGCGCCCCAGGGTCGGCGGATCCCCGGTGAGACCCGTCAGCAACGTCGAGTCGCCGTCGGGGTCGATGCCGGAGGTCCGCACAGGGATCCGTGCGGTGGTCCCGGCAAGGGTGCGGGCCTCGGAGTTCTCCGGGACCGGCGCATCGTTGGGGTCGCTCTCCGGGACGATCTGCAACGTCACCGTGCTGGACCCCGTCCGGCCGGTCTCATCCGTCGCGACATACCCGAACGTCACCTCCCCCGAGGTGCCGGGGGCGGCACGGAACCGCGCCTGGTCCTCGACGATCTCCACCTCACCACGACCCGCCAGGCCGCTCTGGTCGACCGAGGTGAGGGTCAGCTGCGAAGCACTCGGAGACCGGTCGTTGTCCAGCACGGGGATCTTCACCACATCACCGGCCCGCACCGTCGACCGATCCGGCACCGCCACCGGATTCGCGAACTGCGTATCCGGCGGCACCACCATCACCCGCAACGTCCCCGTCGCCGTGCCCGTCGCGTTCGAGATCTGGTACGGGACGACGATCGGGGCATCCCCGATGGGGGCGTCGGGGGCGGCCTCGACCCGCAGCAGGTGATGGTCCAGCACCGTGACGATCAGCCCGGTGGCGGGGTCCGCCTGCGCCGAGTTCACGACGAGGACACCGCCGGTGGGGTCGACATCGTTCGCGATGGGGTCCACGAGCGTGCTGCGCCCCGAGGTCACCAGGGCGATGTCGTCGACGGGCACGGGGTTCATGGCCTCGGCGGTCGGCGCCTCGATGTCCACGCGGATGAGGCCCTGCACGGTGTCGGCGCCGGCACCGGCCTGATAGGTGACGTACGCCGGGCCGGGGATGTCCCCGCGGATGTCCACGGTCCCGGCCTCGAGGTCCGGCGTCACCGTGAGGTTCTCGGCACCGCCGACGAAGGCGAGGTCGAGCTCGCCGCCCCCGGGGTTGAGGTCGTTGACGAGCGGCTCGAGCTGGACGGTGCGTCCCGCGATCACCTGCAGATGATCCGGCGTGGTCACCGGGGGCAAGGCATGGTCGGCCGAGACGGTGAAGATCATCTCGGTGTTCGACGTACCGCCCCGCATGTCGCGGAAGGTCAACCGCACCGACTTGTCCCCGGTCGTGAGTCCCGCATCGTTGAACGTCAGGAGCCCGTCGGGCCGGAACGTGACGATGTCGTCCGTGCTGTCGATGTGGGCTGCGGCCAGATAGAAGGCATCGCCGTCGGGGTCCCGGAAGTGGGGCGCGACGTTGTAGCTGACGGTGGCGCCCTGGGCGATGGTCAGGCGGGGGACGCTGCCGTCGACGGGCTGCGGACCCTCGTTGACCTCCGGCGGGCGGACCTCGAGGGTGACCACCGCAGTCGCCGTGCCGCCCCGGCCGTCTGCTGCCTCATAGGAGAAGGACGCCGTGCCCGCGGCCTCGGGGGCGACCACGATCTGCAGACTCGTACCGCCCTGGATCGGGGTCACCGCACCGATCGCGGGCTGGTCCGAGGGGGTGACGACCAGGATGTCGCCGTCGGGGTCGGTGTCGTTCTGGGTGACGGGCAGGACCACCGTGGCCCCGGGCCGCACGCCGAAGGTGTCCGGGTTGGCGACGGGGAAGCGGTTCTCCTCACGCTGGTCGGGGGCGACGTTGGTGACGCTCGACGTCAACGTCTCCTTCTTCTCCTCCTCGACCTGGTCGGTCTTCAGCTCGGTCTTCAGATCCCACTGCTCGACGATCTGCATCTTGTCGGCGATCATCCAGGACAGGCCGTCGTCCTGATCGTTGAGGACCACCAGCTCGTGGTTGACCCGCAGGGCGAGGTTGGCCTCGGGGCCGGCACGATCGATCGCACCGCCCGTGGCGTCGGCCGACCCGCACTGCGTCAGGTAGGTGTTGGCGCCCTTCCAGGCCCCGTAGATGCATCCCGCGGCCTGGACCGGCGCCACCGGCTGACCGTTGCCCGAGCTCTTGGACCGCTGTGCCTTGCCCCCGGACAGCGGGACCTTCACCAGCGAATCGCTCGTGGCCAGCAGCACCTCCGTGCCATGCACGCTCGGCTGCTGCAGCACCGCCGACCCCGCATCGGCGACACCCGCATCGGACAGGGACACGTGCTTCGCGTCGTCCCCGATGACGAGGGCGCCCTTCTCCCCGTCGAGGACCACCGGGACGTCGTCGACGACCGTGAGGGACAGCGTGTCGTCCGATCCGACGTCGCCCAGCTCGATCGTGCGCTGAGCGTTCTCGGGGACCGCGGGGGTCGCCAGGGATCGGTCGAAGACCCGCAGGGTGCCCTTGTCGAGCGCGTAGACGGTGCCGTCGTGGCCCACCACGACCGGACCCGCGCCGGCGAGCTCGGCCGTCGGAGCCAGGCCGGTGGGATCGAAGGCACCCATCTGATCGGCGGTGAGGACCCACAGCTTCCCGTCGCCCATCCGGACGGCCACGCGGTCACCGCCGACGGCGACCACGTCGCTCGGGGCGAGCTCGATCTGTCCCTCCAGGCGCAGCGCCGCCGCATTGACGCGCTCGGCACCCCGGGTGGTGCGGGTGAACACTGTGGAATCGGACTGCTGGATGTCCGCGGCGCTGTCCGTCTGCAGCTTGGCATCGAGCTCCTGGGCATCGACGTTGATGCGACCCACGAGCCCCTTGGAGCCGTTCATGACCCAGACGCCGCCGTTGTTGGCGTCGACCTCCGAGACGGCGTACCCATCGCTGCGGACGGCGAAGATCGTGATCACGATCGCCAGGACCACCAGGAAGGCGAGCGTCGCGATCGTGACCTTCCGAGGTCGATGCAGGGCGGCGCCGGTCCTCGCCATGCGTCTGCCTCCCCCGTGTCCCCACGCGCGCGTCCCCCGACCGACGGCGGCGACCCCCGCCGACGTGATGTCGCGCACGCGCGTGACCGGGCAAGAATAGCGAGCGGGTCGGGCCGCCGCAAAGGTCGACGTCAGGGCCGCGGTGTAGGCGCGGCATACCTCTGTCATACACGAGGTGTCACGGCAATGGACCGGACTCGGGCGCGCAGAACGAAGCCCACCCCGGACCGCGCCCGGTCAGCTCGTCCGGACGACGAGGCCCGTGGTGAAGGCGATGAGCGAGTCCCGCACGGGACCGGCGGGGAGCTCACGGAGGATCTCGATAGCCTCGGCCGCGGTGGAGGTGGCCATCGCCTCGGTCTCCTCGACGGAGGGGTCCTCCCGCAACAGCTCGACGGCACGTGCGAGGCGGGCGTCGTCACTGAGGTCGTCATCGAGCACGGAGAGCAGCTCGGTGGTCGCCGGAGTGTCGTCTCCCTGTGACGCCCGCGCACGCAACAGCAGGGTCGGCATGGTCGGGACTCCCTCGCGCAGGTCCGTACCGGGAGTCTTCCCCGATGCGGAACCGTCGCTGCGCAGGTCCAGGACGTCGTCGGCGAGCTGGAAGGCGACGCCCACGCGCTCTCCGTAGCGGCGCAGGATCTCCGATGTGCCGGCAGGCGCGTGTGCCTGGAGGGCGGAGAGCTCTCCGGCCGAGGCGATGAGGGACGCGGTCTTGTCCGAGAGGATGCCCAGGTAGTGCTGGAACGGATCCTCGCCGTCGTGCGGGCCGACGGTCTCGTGCAACTGCCCCATGCACAGCCGCTCGAAGGTGTGGGCGTGGATCCTCACCGCGTCGGGGCCGAGATCCGCGCTCAGCGCGCTCGCGCGGGCGAACAGGAAGTCACCGGTGAGGATGGCGACCGAGTTCCCCCACAGCTCATGGGCCGTGCGGGCGCCCCGGCGGGTGCTCGCGTCGTCCATCACGTCGTCGTGGTAGAGCGTGGCGAGGTGGGTGAGCTCGATGAGCACGGCCGTGTCGATGACCTCGGGACGATCGATGTCCCCGAGGGCGGCCGCGAGAAGGACGAGCACCGGACGGACCCGCTTGCCGCCGGCGTCCAGAAGATGCCGGGATGTCCATCGCGCGAGGGCGTCGTCCGTGCGGACGACCTCGTGCAGCCGACGCTCGACGATCTCGAGCTTCGACTCGACGACCGCGGCGAGGCTCTCATCCACATCAGGGACGAACGCGAGCGACGGGGTCATCGGTCTCCTCATTCAGGACGCACGGCATGGACGTCGGTCTCCGGGCGGGCCGAGGACCTGATGCCGCGCAGGGGACGCGACCGGCTCGATCCTACCGTGCGAGCAGGGAGTCAGGGCTGTGTGGGGAAGTGGGGGAACGTCACCCCTGACGTCGTGGCGCGGGGCGCGCCGCCAACCCGCCGACGTGCCCATCACGCCGAGGAGTCCTGCAACGCGCAGCTCTCGGCAGCGGACCTCGACCACTCCCCCATCCCGTCAGGGCGACAGGTCGGCAGATCGACAGGGGGACACTGCCACG
>NZ_JBQSXW010000005.1:0-206831 GCF_052378625.1 Brachybacterium sp. AOP25-B2-12
CCCGACGACCGCACGTCACAGGGCCCGATCTGCCCCTGCCCGTGCACCTCGCGCGTCACGCGACCCCGCGTCGACGTCGGGCTCACCCGGCACGCGATCTCGCTCGGCTTCCTCCGCGTCGTCCAGCCGCACGTCGTGCGAGATCGCCGGGATGGACCCGGTGGACGTCGCGGGCTCGGTCGCCTGCAGCGTCGAGCGCAGCGGGAGCTGGCGGATGAACAGGGAGAGCACGAGGGCGGCGATGACGAAGGGCAGGGCGGTGGCGAACACGTCGTGCATGGCATCGCCCATCCCGGCGCGGATCGCCTCGGCGACGGCGTCGGGCAGCTGGGACAGCTTGGCCGGATCGAGCACCGCGGACTCGAGGTCCGAGCCCTCCATGCCCTGCATCGCCGCGAGCTCCTGCGGGGACAGCCCCTGCATCTTCGCGGCGATGTCGTCCTGCATGCGGGAGGCCATCACCGTGCCGAGCACCGCGATCCCCACGGTCGAGCCGACATTGCGGAAGAACTGCACCGCGGCGGTCGCGATGCCGAGCTGCTCGGTGCCCACGGCGTTCTGCACGATGAGCGTGTAGACCTGCATCGACAGGCCCAGACCCACGCCGATGACGACCATGGCCAGCGTGAGGTGCCACTGCGAGTCCCCGTAGGAGACCCGCGTCAGCAGCCAGTACCCGCCGATGAGGACCAGCAGGCCCGCGAGCAGGATCTCCTTGTACCGGCCCACGCGGCTGATCAGCAGCCCGGCCAGGATCGACATGACGATCATCGCGACGCTGAGGGGGATGAGGATCGCACCGGAGTTGGTGGCGCTGACGCCCATCACGCCCTGCGCGTACACGGGGATGTAGATGATGGCGCCGAACATGGCGACCGAGACCGCGAAGGCGGCGAGCACCGAGAGGCCGATGATCGGGCGGGCGAGCATCCCGATCGGCAGCAGCGGGTCCGTGGCGCGCAGCTCGACGACGACGAACAGGGCCAGCAGCACCGCGGTCGCGATGTACATGCCGATGATCGTCGCGGAGTCCCAGGCGTAGGTGGTGCCGCCCCAGCTGGTGGCGAGCAGGCCGAGCACGAGGCCCGGGGTGAGCGTGGCCATGCCGAGGTAGTCGATGATGACCGCGCGGCGGGTGTGGGGCAGGTGCAGGAAGCGGTAGATGACGAAGAACGCGACGACGCCGACGGGCAGCGTCAGGTAGAACAGCCAGCGCCAGCCCAGGCCGTCGGTGACGACGCCGCCGATGAGGGGGCCGGCCACGCTGGTCACGCCGAAGACGGCGCCCATGAGGCCCTGGTACTTCCCGCGCTGACGGGGCGGGATGATGTCGCCGATGATCGTCTGGGACAGCGGCAGCAGCGTGCCCATGCCCAGGCCCTGGACGGCGCGCGCGAAGACGAGGAACCAGAAGTTCGTGGACATGCCGGCCAGGATCGAGCCGATCATGAAGATCGCGATGCCCCCGAGGTAGAACCAGCGGCGACCGAAGATGTCCGAGAGCTTGCCGACGATCGGCACCGAGACCGCGGAGACGAGCATGGCGGCGGTCGCGATCCAGCTGTAGTGCTCCATCCCGCCGAGCTCGGCGACGATGCGCGGCATGGCCGGTCCGACGATGGTCTGGGACAGCGAGGCGACGAACATGCCGAGCATGAGGCCGATGAAGACGCGGCGCCCATCGCGGTCGAGTCCGGTGAACTCGACGCCGGGCGTCGCTGCCGAGCTGCCGGCGACCCGGCTGGCTGAGGTGGTCACGAAATGATGCTCCTGGGATGTCGAGGTGTGGTGGGCGGACTGTGCCCGCGGGTCCGGAGGCGCACCCGACGGACCGATCAGATGAGCCTAGCCACTCTACACTGACTGCACAATTGCAGAATGTGCAGTGATCGTGTGACTCTGCCGACGATCCGCACGGGCCATCCGCCGCGCGGGAGCAGGCGTGTGACACTCGCAGGGATGGACGAGAAGAACTCCGGGACCGCCGCGGCCCGAGACGCGACGCCCCCGGCCCTCGGTCTGCGTGCGCAGAAGAAGCAGAGGGCCCGGGATGCGATGCATCGTGCCGCCGTGGGCCTGGCAGCCGAGCTCGGGGCCTCCTCGGTGACGGTCGAGATGATCGCCGATGCGGCCGACGTCTCCCCGCGCACGTTCTTCAACTACTGGGAGTCCAAGGAGGCGGCGATCCTCGGGCTCACTCCGGACCGCACCGACCGCGCCGTGGACCTGCTGCGGGAGCGTCCCGTGGGCGAGCGCCCCGAGGCGTCGTTGCGCGCCGTGGTGCGGCAGATGGCCGCGCAGATGCCCACCGATCTCGAGCTGCGCCGCACCAAGCGTCTGGCCATGGATCGGGAGCCCGCGCTGCGCCTGGCCTCCGGACGCGTCATGTCCTCGCTCCACGAGGCCCTCACGACGGCGCTCGCCGAGCGTCTGGACGGCGAGGACGCCCGGGACCGCGCCACGGTGCTGGTGCAGCTGGCCTTCGGCGCAGCGCACGCCGCCTTCGCGCTGTCGCTGACCCACGGGACGACGCTCAGCGCCGAGTTCGACCGGATCTACGACCTCATCGACCGCGGGGTCGTCGGGATCTGAGCCCCGGTCGCGGGTGTGTGCCCGCCACCGAACGGGATCAGATCACGAGACGCCCGGTCCCCAGGAGCCATCCGCGGCCGTCGCGGAGCCGGTCGGCCACCGCGCGCTCGAGGCGCGTCGTCCGCGGGAAGGCGGCCGCGTCGTACGGCGGGCGCGCATGGAAGACGAAGAACGCCGCGTCGTCGGACCCGGGATGCGTGCGCTCGATGCTCCAGCGGGCCGCGAACGCCCCGAGGTTGGAATCGGCGCCGACGAGCTCGGGGAGCTCGTCGTTCACGAGCCACGACGTGCACGTGAACTCGCGGCCGAAGGGCGCTTGCGGCCCCGCGGTCGCGAGATCCGAGAAATGGGTCGTGAAGAACGTCGAGGCGCGCGCGAAGGAGGCGTCCACCGCGTCCGGGGTCAGCGGGCCCGTGGCCGGGATGTGGGTGCCGATCACCCAGCGGGGAGGGCCCTCCTCGCGGCCGCTGCGATGGAGGTCGAACTGCAGGCGACCGAGACCGAACAGGCGGCCGGCCCAGTTCAGCGCCGTCCACCCGAGCGTGTGATGGCCGAGGCCGCCGTACGTCAGGCGGTGGACCCGCATCTGCTGGCCGAGGTCCGCGAGCGCACCCCAGGACTCCTCCGCGGACAGGCCGCGCGCCGTGTGCCACGCCCGCACGGTGTCGGTCGAGACGAGGTGGGCGAGGATCGGGACGAGCCCGCGGCCCGGCAGCACGCGGGCCTGCAGGGCGTCGTCGCGCACGGCGAGCGCCCCCAGCGCCGCCTCCGGCACGTCGAGTCCCGCGGCGGTGCGCAGCAGGTTCGCCTCCTCGGTGACGGCCGCGAGGATCGCGGGGTCCGCGATGGCCCGCGGGATGACCGCGAGCAGCTCCTCGTGGTCGATGCCCGTGATGCCGAGCAGCTCCGCGGTCCGGCCGATCGCCGGGGCCGTGAGCATCGCGCCGACCGCATCGATCGAGAGGTCGAACGAGGAGCGGAGGGCGCGGGGCGGTGCGCCCTCGACGCGGGGGAGCGCGGCCTCGCGGGTGCGGCGGTGGGGGAGGTCCGGCTCGGACGAGGAGGCGGTGCCCTCGCGAGGAGGGGGGACAGCGGAAGCAGGATCGGCCATGGTCCGAGCCTAGGTGCAGTCGGTCATGGCGTGGTCGACGCGGGCGTGGAGGAGCCGGGCGGCTCCTCGTGCCGAGGCGTCGGATCGAAGGTCGCGGCCCTCAGGAGGCCGTCCTCCGTGCATCCGCAACGGGGCGCCGCGCGGTCGCGACCATCGTTCCCACGGCGACGGCCGACAGCACGACCGCGACCCACATCGGTCCCGATGCGCCGGCGCCGTGGGTGAGCACCAGGGCGCCGAGGGCCGGCCCGGCCGCGGCTCCGAGGTTGAGTGCCGAGGTGGCGTAGGCCCCACGCATCCTCGGTGCCTCGGAACCTGCGGCGAGCACGCGTGCCACCAGGGTGCTCCCCACGGCGAACGACAGGACCCCCTGGACGAAGACGAGGACCAGCAGGACCAGAGGGGTCCCTGCGACGCTCGCGAGCGTGATCCATCCCGCCGTCAGGAGCGGGCCGCCGATCCCGAGCAGGAGATCAGGGCGTGCGTCCGCCATCCGACCGGCGAGCGTGACACCCACGAACGATCCGCTCCCGAAGACGAGGAGCACGACCGGCACCCACCGCTCTCCCATCCCTGCCACCTCGGTCACGATCGGGGCCAGGAACGTGAAAGCCGCGAAGGTCCCCCCGTTGACCAGGGCCGCGAGCACGATCGCGAGCAGGAGGTCACGGCCGCGCAGCGCGGCGAGCTCGGCACGGAGGCCCGGTGCGCCGATGTCGGCCGCCGCCCGAGGGCACCCACGGGGGAGCCAGCGCAGAATGCCGATGACCGCGGGGACACAGAGCAGGGCGACGGTCCAGAAGGTCGTGCGCCAACCGCGCAGTCCTCCCAGCAGGGCCCCGGCCGGCACTCCGAGGATCATCGACGCGGTGGTCCCGGCCACGAGGACGGACACCGCGCGCCCCGTGCGGTGCGCCGGGACGAGGGAGCCCGCGGTGCTCAGCGCCACGGCGAGGAAGCCCGCGTTGGCCAGTGCGCTGACCGCGCGCGCCACCACCAGCAGCGGGAGAGCCGGCGCGAGAGCGGCCAGGACATGACAGCCGGCGAAGACGAGCAGGCACAGGAGCAGGGTCCGGCGTGGGGGCCACGTGCGGGAGAAGGCGGCCATCAGCGGGGCGCCCACGACCATGCCGATCGCGAAGGACGAGGTGAGCAGGCCCGCGGTGCCGACGCCGACGTCGAGGTCGTCGGCGATCGCGGGCACGAGCCCAGCGAGCATGAACTCCGAGGTGCCCATGACGAAGACCGCCAGGGCGAGGACATAGAGGGTGCGTGGCATCGGGTTCTCCGGGGTGAGAGAACAGAAGAGGGGTCTTCTGGTCACCACGGCCGGCACCGCGACACGTGTCGAGCGCACCCGCTCCCGTGAGGGGTGGGGGCTCTCAGGTGAGGGCGGGGCCGACGGCGTGACCGACGACCCCTGACCTGTCCGATGCGGGACTCGACATGCCCGCGAGGCTACCCGTCGAGGCCGCGCGGGCGCCAGGCAGTTCCCGGGGCCGGTCCTTGCCGAGGTGCGCGCGTCGCCCCGGTCCCGGTCCCCGGTGCGCGGCGCCCGGTGGATCCCTCGCCGGGTCCGCCCGCCGCCCGTCTACCATCGGCACCAGCACGGTGCCCCGGCACCATCAGACCCGATGCCCGCAGGAGAGCCGATGACCGACGCCGCCCCGACCGCAACGCCCGAGCCGAGCCCGGAGATCGCCGCGACGACTCCCGACGAGCCGGCCGCCGCGGCACCGAGCCCCGAGGCCACGACCCCGGCACCGCCTGCCGGCACCCCCACCACCGCGGCCCCGAGCCCCGAGGTCACCGCCGTGCGCGACGCCTACGCCTTCGAGGGCACCCGCATCCACCTGGGCGCCCTCGTCGAGGCTGACGAGCCGCTCGCCGACGTGCCCGTGAACCTCTCGCTCGCGATGCTGAACCGCCACGGGCTCATCGCGGGCGCCACCGGCACCGGCAAGACCAAGACCCTCCAGGTCATCGCCGAGCAGGTGGCCGCCGCCGGGACGCCCGTCTTCGTCGCCGACATGAAGGGGGATCTCTCGGGGATCGCCGTGCCGGGGGAGAGCTCCGAGAAGCTCCTCGCGCGCGCCGCCGCCCGCGGGCAGCAGTGGCGGTCGCACGCGGGGACGGCCGAGTTCTACAGCCTCGGCGGTCAGGGCCAGGGCGTGCCGATCCGCACCACCATCAGCGACTTCGGTCCGCTGCTGCTGGCCAAGGTGCTCGAGCTGAACCCGACCCAGGAGTCGTCGCTGGGCCTCGTCTTCCACTACGCCGACTCCCACGGCCTGGCGCTGCTGGACCTCAAGGACCTGCGTGCCCTGATCCAGTTCCTCACGGGCACCCCCGAGGGCAAGGCCGAGCTCAAGGCCATCGGCGGGGTCTCGGCCGCGACGGCCGGTGTGATCCTGCGCGAGCTCACGGCCTTCGAGGCCAGCGGCGCGGACGCCTTCTTCGGCGAGCCGGCCTTCGACACGAAGAACCTGCTGCGCACCGCGGCCGACGGCACCGGGATCATCTCGTGCCTCGAGCTGCCGGGCGTCGCCACCCGCCCGGCGCTGTTCTCGACCTTCATGATGTGGCTGCTCGCGGACCTGTTCCAGGATCTCCCGGAGGTCGGCGATGCCGACAAGCCCGAGCTCGTGTTCTTCTTCGACGAGGCGCACCTGCTGTTCGCGGACGCCTCCAAGGCCTTCCTCGAGCAGGTCACGCAGACGGTGCGGCTGATCCGCTCCAAGGGCGTGGGCATCTTCTTCATCACCCAGACCCCCAAGGACGTCCCCGGGGACGTGCTCGCCCAGCTCGGCAACCGGGTCCAGCACGCCCTGCGGGCCTACACCCCGGACGATGCGAAGGCCCTCAAGGCCACCGCGAGCACCTTCCCCACCAGCGGCTACGACCTCGTCGAGGTGCTGCCGTCCCTGCCGACCGGCACGGCGGTCGTCACCGTGATGAGCGAGGACGGCGCCCCGACGCCCGTGGCCGTCACGGCCGTGCGGGCCCCGGAGTCCTCGATGTCCCCGGCATCTGCCGCGACCGTCACCGGGATCGTCGCGGCCTCGGCGCTGAACGGCCAGTACAGCCAGGTCATCGACCGCGAGTCCGCCTACGAGATCCTCGCGGCGCGGGACGCGGATCGCGAGCGCGCCGAGCACGAGGAGGCCGCGCAGAAGGAGGCGGCGAAGCAGCGCCCGGCGCAGCCGCGGGCCGAGCGCGAGCCCGCCAGGCCGCGCGCGGAGACGTCGGGCGGCGGGCTGCTGGACAACCCCGCGGTGAAGTCGTTCCTGCGCTCGGCGGGCACCGTGCTGGGACGAGAGATCACCCGCTCGGTGTTCGGCACCCGGCGCCGCCGCTGATCGGCTCACGGGCCCCATCGGCTCACCAGAAGTAGCCGCGCCCCGCGCAGTACGTCGCGACCTGCTGCGGCGTCAGCCAGTGATGGCTGGGCAGGCCCGCGGTCAGCGTGGTGCCGGCGGGGTCGGCGATCCGCAGCGTGCGGTGCTCGGAGTCGTAGCCGTCGATGGTCACGAAGTGGAAGATCTCGCTCGTGTTGCCGCCCCAGTCGGGGTACTCCCCGGCACCGACCCACCAGTTGCACACGGTCGCGTAGCCGGAATCCACGTTCGCGGTCGCGCGCGACCACAGCAGGTCGGCATCGGCCGCGGACGCCGCGGATCCGGCCATCCACTGATCCCGGTAGGTGGCACCCGGGAGGTGCGCGGTGAGCACCAGGGAGATCGCCCCGAAGTTCGTGCCCGCCTCCGTGGTGCCGAGCTCGGCGGCGAGGGCGTCGAGCCCGGGCGGCGAGATCTTCGCACTCAGGGCGATGGACACCGCGGTCGGCCCGCAGTAGAAGAAGGTGGGCTGCTGCTGGTAGGTCGTGGGCAGGAGCGTCTCGGCGTCGGCCCGGGCGGCGGGTGCGCCGGCGATCGCGCCGATCCCGGCTGCGGTGAGCGCGGGGATCGTCAGCCCGGCGGCCCGCAGCACGGTGCGGCGGTCGGGGGAGCGGAGTTCGGCGGTGGGAGCGGGGGTCATCGTGCGTCCTCTCGTCGGTGGGACGCGGGACCTCGGCGCTCGGGATCCCGTGCGTTCTCGCCGTCGACCCTACGGGACCGCGTGCGGCCCGCCCCCGGAGCATGCGAGGACTCCCCGCCAGTCTCCTCCGACGGGGCGTCCTTCCCTGCACGGTGCGTCGGGCCGCTCCCCCTGAGGGGAGGACCGACGGCGGGCCTGCGTCAGCGACGACGCGCGGGGCCCGGCGTCACTTCTTGCCCTGGTTCGCGACCGCCTCCGCGGCGGCCTCGGCGGCCACCGGGTCGAGGTAGCGGCCGCCGGGGGTGACGGGGCGGAAGTCCTCGTCGAGCTCGTAGACGAGCGGCTGGCCGGTGGGGATGTTCAGGGCCGCGATGTCCTGGTCGCTGATGCCGTCCAGGTGCTTGACGAGCGCGCGCAGGGAGTTGCCGTGCGCGGCGATGAGGACGGTCTTGCCGTCGCGCAGGTCCGGCTTGATCTCGTCGTCGAAGTAGGGGAGGAACCGCGCGACGACGTCCTTGAGGCACTCGGTGCGGGGCAGCTCGGAGCCGAGATCCGCGTACTGCGGGTCCTGGTCCTGGCTGAACTCCGAGCCCAGCTCGATCTCGGGCGGCGGGGTGTCGTACGAGCGGCGCCACAGCATGAACTGCTCGTCGCCGTACTTCTCGCGGGTCGCGGACTTGTCGAGCCCCTGCAGCGCGCCGTAGTGGCGCTCGTTCAGGCGCCAGCTGCGGTGGACGGGGATCCACTGACGGTCCGCGGCGTCCAGCGCGAGGTTCGCGGTGGTGATGGCGCGGCGCAGGAGCGAGGTGTGGACGACGTCGGGCAGGACGCCCTCGGACTTGAGGAGCTCGCCGCCGGCGACGGCCTCCTTCTCGCCCTTGGCGGTCAGGCGCACGTCGACCCAGCCGGTGAAGAGGTTCTTGGCGTTCCAGTCGCTCTCGCCGTGGCGGAGCAGCACGAGTGTGTAGGTCATGCCGCCATCGTACGGGGCGCGACCGGGCGAGCCCTCAGGCCTCGAGCAGGATGGTGAAGGGCCCGTCGTTGACGAGCGAGACCCGCATGTGGGCACCGAACACACCCGTCTCGGCGTGGACGCCGCGTGCCCGGATCTGTGCGACGACCGCGTCGACCAGGGGCTCGGCGACGGGGCCGGGGGCGGCCTGGCCCCACGAGGGGCGTCGCCCCTTGCGCACGTCGCCGTACAGGGTGAACTGGGAGACGACCAGCACGGATGCTCCGGCGTCGGCCACCGAGCGCTCGCCGTCGAGGATCCGCAGGTCGCAGATCTTGCGCGCGATCGTGGCGGCCTGCTCCGGGCCGTCCTCATGGGTCACGCCCACCAGCGCGAGCAGCCCCTCGCCCTCGACCACGCCGACGGTCTCGCCGTCGACCTCGACGGAGGCGGAGTCCACCCGCTGGAGCACGGCGCGCATCTCAGGTCCTCGCCATCGAACCGGCGGGCCGCTCCTGGGTGGGAGCATCCCGGTCCCCGGGGGAGACGGCGTGGCCCACCCCCCGCAGCGGCGGACGGGCGGCCTGCCGGGATGGCGACGTGAGCGGAGCAGGACGCACGAACTCCGGCCGCGGCCTCTCGGCGACGTGGGAGGGGTGCACGGGCTCGTGGACCCGGCGCGCGGGCACGGGATGCGCGGCGATCTCGCGGGCCCGGGCGACCCAGGTCTCGGCGACGCGCACGATCGACTCGGTGGCCGATTCCCACGCCGCCTCCTGCTGGCGATGGGGACCGGTCGCCAGCGAGAGCACGACGCCGGCGGCGCGCAGGCACAGCTCCTCGGGGTCCACGCGACGCTGGAACACGCCCTCCCAGGCGCGGACCGCCTGGTCCACGCGCGCGTGGACCTCGGGGGCGATCCGTCCGGAGGCGCCGTAGTCGGCCAGCACGCTGAGATGGGCCAGCAGGCAGGCGAGGTCGTCGGCGCGTCGGCCGGGACCGACGGTGTCGATGTCGAGCAGGCCGACCACGCGGCCGCCCTCGACGAACACCTGGGCCTCGTAGAAGTCGCCGTGGACCACGTCGTGCGGATGCAGGCCCACGCGCCGCTCGACGGTCGCGAGGCCGCCCTGGATGGCGCCCACGAGGGCGTCCAGGCGCGGGCCGAGGGCGGGCACGGAGGAGCCGACGATCCCCGCGTAGAAGGCGGCGGAGTCGGTCCACGGGGCGCGCACCGGCACGGTGTAGAGCGAGGCGGGCAGCCGGTCGAGCAGGGCCACGAGGTCGCCGGCCGAGCACGCCTCGACGCCCTCCTCGACGATCGCCCGGGACAGCGGTCTGCCAGGCAGCTCGGCGAGGACGATGAGCCCCTCGTGATGGGCCAGCACCGCCGGGACCGGGACCCCTGCCGAGAGCAGGTGCTGGTGGCGGGCCACGATCTCGCCGCTGCGGCGCGGCTGGAGGACCTTGAGGAAGACGGCGCGGTCGGCGAGCTGGGCGCGCAGCACGGCCCGCCGCCCCGGTCGGTAGGAGACGACCTCGATGGGCACGGGGGCCTCGAGCGGGAGGCCGGTGGGCACGCCCAGCTCGGTGAGGGTCCGGCCGACGACGTCGGGGTAGCAGACCCGGGCGAGCATCGGCAGCCAGGGGTCGTTGGGATAGCGCCAGATGCGCACGGTGATCTCGCCGTCGGTCATCAGCAGGGACTGCTCGGCGCTCAGGAGGTCCTTCTCCGGCTCGCCGATATGGGCGCTGGCCCCGAACAGCTCGTCGCGGGGCGGGGCGCCCGGGCCGTCGAGCTCGGGCCAGGCGACCTGGGTGCGGTACAGCGCCTTCGTGGAGCGTCCGGGACGATGGTCGACGTGGTCGAGCTCCCACGACACGAGGACCCCACCGGCGTTGCTCACCGCCGAGCGGAGCAGTCCACCGGCCTCGCTCCCCGTGAGGAGCTCGGAGCCGTCGAGCGATCGCACCATGGGTCGTTTCTACCAGGGGAGAGGGGGCGGAGGACACCTGACGCACGGAGCAGGGGGCGCGAACCGCCCGGACCGGACAGCGGGGGCATCCCGGATCCGGCGGACGCATCCCGGATCCGTCCGGCGCTGCGCACGATCGTCGGCCCCGGTCCCTACCATGTGGTCATGGCCGATACTCCGCTCCCCACCCCTCAGCCCGATCCGAAGGCCGCCGCCCCGAGCGGCGGCAACCTCCTGGGCATCCCGCCGACCTTCCTCCCGGAGGACCACCCCGACGTCGCGGTGGCCGCGGGCATCCAGGACGGCGAGTGCGTGCGCGAGCTCGCCGCGCGCTACCCCGCTTCCTCTCTCGCCTGGGCGCTGCTGGGCCAGGAGGCGCTGACGGACGGTGAGCCCGTGGCCGCCTACGCCTACGCCCGCACCGGCTACCACCGCGGCCTGGACGCCCTGCGTCGTGCGGGCTGGAAGGGCCAGGGGCCGATCCCCGCCTCGCACGTGCCCAACCGTGGCTTCCTGCGGGCGCTCGCCGTGCTCGGCGAGGCCGCCCGTCAGATCCACGAGGACGAGGAGGCCGAGCGCATCGAGGCCTTCCTGCGCGAGGCGGACCCGAGTCTGCTCGACTGACCGCACGCCGCCCGGCGTCACCCGGTGGGCGGTCAGGGCTCCCGGGTACACTCGCCGCGTCCGTCGCCTCGTCGACGGGCATCCGGACGGAGCAGGCCGCGCCCCGCGCGCGGCGGCAGGTGCGCCGTCCCCGACCTCCCGTCCCCGTGCCCAGGAGTTGCCATGCCCGCCGTCGTGATCGTCGGAGCCCAGTGGGGGGACGAGGGCAAGGGGAAGGCGACCGACCTCCTCGGTGAGCGCGTCGACTACGTGGTCAAGCCCAACGGCGGCAACAACGCCGGGCACACCGTCGTGGTCCACGGCGAGAAGTTCGAGCTCAAGCTCCTCCCCGCCGGGATCCTCTCGCCCCAGGTGACGCCCGTGATCGGCAACGGGGTCGTGATCAACCTCGAGGCGCTCTTCGAGGAGATCGCCACACTCAGCTCGCGGGGCGTGGACACGACGCGCCTGCGCATCAGCGCCAACGCCCACATCGTCGCGCCGTACCACCAGACGCTCGACAAGGTCACCGAGCGCTTCCTGGGCAAGCGTGCGATCGGCACCACCGGCCGCGGCATCGGCCCGGCCTACATCGACAAGGTGGGGCGCCTCGGGATCCGGGTCCAGGACCTGTTCGACGCCTCGATCCTGCGTCAGAAGGTCGAGGGCGCCCTGCGCCAGAAGAACGAGCTGCTGGTCAAGCTCTACAACCGTCGCGCCGTCGACGTCGACGAGATCACCGAGGGGCTGCTCTCCTACGCCGAGGCGCTGCGCCCGATGGTCGTGGACACGGTCGAGCTGCTCAACGGGGCCCTGGACCGCCACGAGGTGGTCCTCATGGAGGGCGGGCAGGCCACCTACCTCGACGTCGACCACGGCACGTACCCCTTCGTCACGAGCTCGAACCCCACCGCGGGCGGCGCCTGCGTGGGTGCCGGCATCGGCCCCACCCGCATCGACGGCTCCATCGGGATCGTCAAGGCGTACACGACCCGTGTGGGCGCAGGCCCCTTCCCCACCGAGCTCGAGGACAAGTGGGGCGACTTCCTCCAGCAGGTCGGCCACGAGGTCGGCGTCAACACCGGTCGGCCCCGCCGCTGCGGCTGGTACGACGCCGTGATGATCCGCCACGCGGTGCGCATCAACGGCTTCACCGACATCGTGCTCACCAAGCTCGACGTCCTCAGGGGGATCGACGAGATCCCCCTGTGCGTGGCGTACGACATCGACGGGGTGCTGCACGACGTCATGCCCATGACCCAGACCGAGTTCCACCACGCCGTGCCCGTCTACGAGACGATGCCGGGCTGGGACGAGGACATCTCGGCATGCCGCACCCTCGAAGACCTCCCCGCGAACGCGCGCGCCTACGTCGCGCGGCTCGAGGAGCTCGCGGGCTGCCGGATCAGCGCCATCGGCGTGGGCCCGGACCGCGACGCCACCATCGCCGTCCACGACCTGCTGCCCGAGCGCGCCTGAGGTGGCGATCCGTCGGCGCACCGATCCGGCCGAGGGCGACGCCGCGCTCGAGGTCTGGGCGCGCGATCCCGCGGCGGCCCGTCGCCCGGTGCTCGCTCCCGCGGTGCGCCACACCCTGGAGCTGCTCGCCTCGGAGTTCCCCGGGGGAGCCGTGGAGGTGCGCGTGCCGCCCTACGGCGCCGTGCAGGCCCTGACCGGCACCCGCCACACGCGCGGCACCCCGCCCGCCGTCGTCGAGATGGACGCCCAGACGTGGCTGGCCCTCGTCGCCGGTGACCTGTCCTGGGACGAGGCCCGGCACGCCGGGCGCGTCGCGGCCAGCGGCGAGCGCAGCGACCTGTCCGAGATCCTCCCGCTGCCCGGACCGCGCCGACGGGTCCGCGACACCCGCGCGAGCGGCGGGCCCGGCATCTCGACGCCCGGCGCGCCGTCGGACGCCCCGGGCCGCGAGGACGGGGGAGCGGCATGAGCATCGCCGTCGAGATCGCCGTCGAGGACATCGCCGGTCTCGTGACCGCCGCGCACGCCGGGGCAGATCGCGTCGAGCTGTGCGTGGACCTCGAGCACGGGGGCACCACGCCGCCGGCGGCACTCGTCCGCGAGGCCGCCGAGCGTGCGGCCGCCCTCGTCGCCCGTGCGGACGCCAAGCCGCAGTTCGACGTGCACGTGCTCATCCGGCCGCGGGCGAGCGCCACCCCGCTCCTCGAGGACCGGGCAAGTTTCGTCCCCGACGCCGCCGACGTCGAGGCCATGGTCGCCGCGGCCGCCGAGGCCGTCGAGGCGGGCGCCGCGGGGATCGTGCTCGGAGCCCTCACGGCCGAGGGGCGCCTGGACGTGCCCGTCCTCGAGCGCGTGCGGGACGCCGCCCTGGGCGCCGCGACCGCCTCGCTCCGCGGGCTCCACCTGACCTGCCACCGCTGTCTCGACGCGATGCCGGACGCCGCGGCGCGCGTCGCCGCCGTCGAGCAGCTCGTGGGGCTCGGCTTCCATCGGGCGTTGAGCTCCGGAGGGGCCGCGCGCGCCCTCGACGGCGCCGCGGACCTCGCGCGCATGGTCGCCGCGGCCGACGGCCTCGTCGACATCTGTGCCGGCGGCGGCGTGCAGGTCGCCGACATCGTCCCGCTCGTGCGTGCCACGGGCGTCCAGGACATCCACCTCTCGGCACGTCGGACCCGCCCCGGTCCCGACGGCGTGCCGATCACGACCACCGATCCCGCGGTCTGCACGGCCGCGGTCGATGCCGCAGGAGCGCTGTGACCGACCGACCGACCCACCCGACGGGCTCCGAGCCCACGACCCCCCGCCCCGACCCCGAGGAGCAGGACGTGCACGCCCCCGCGGCGCGCGAGGACCCCGATGCACCGGCCGTCACGGCCGAGGACCCCGCGCCGCGCGACGACCTCCCCGAGGACCCCGACGCGCCGGTCGTCACGACCGACGCCTCCGGGCATCAGGTGCTGCTGGTCCGCCGGCGCCGGGTCCCGGCGCTGGGGTTCTGGGTGCTCGTGGCGATCGCCGTCGCCGTCATCGGCGGGGTCGTCACCGCCTGGGTCACCGGCGTGCGGGACGTCGCCGGGATGCTCTACTTCGCCGCGACCGCCGTGATGGTCGTCGGGATACCCCTGGCGGGCATCTCCGCGATCGTCGACGGCGTGCTGCACCGCCGCCGTCGCGCCCCTCGCCGCTGATCCGCGCGCCCCGTCGGGCGTCGTGTGATCCCCGTCCACCGGGCCCGGCGGCGTGCGGGGCGTGTGGCATGATGACCGGGTGGTACGCGGAGACGGACACCTGACCCACGATCTCCTCCCCGGGGAGAAGGGCCCGCAGGATGCCTGCGGAGTCTTCGGCGTGTATGCGCCCGGCGAAGAGGTCGCCAAGCTGACCTACTACGGCCTGTACGCCCTGCAGCACCGGGGGCAGGAATCGGCCGGCATCGCCGCCTCCAACGGCGAGCAGATCATGGTCTACAAGGACATGGGACTCGTCTCCCAGGTCTTCGACGAGACGGCGCTCGACGCGCTGACCGGGCACATCGCCATCGGCCACGCCCGCTACTCGACCACGGGCGGCTCCGTGTGGTCCAACGCCCAGCCCACCCTCGGCCCGCGTGCCGAGGGCACGGTGGCCCTGGCCCACAACGGCAACCTCGTCAACACCCACGAGCTCGTGGACCTCCTCGCGGAGCGCCAGGGCGCCGGCGCCCGCCGCACCGGTGAGATCGCCCGGGGCAACACGACGGACACGGCGCTCGTGACCGCGCTGCTGAACTCCAGCGGGCCCCTCGACGAGGCCCTGCGGGATCTGCTGCCCAGGATCCGCGGCGCCTACTGCTTCGTGCTCATGGACGAGACCTCGCTGTACGCCGCCCGCGACCCGCAGGGCATCCGACCCCTGGTGCTCGGGCGCCTGGACCGCGGCTGGGTGGTGGCCTCCGAGACCGCGGCACTGGACATCTGCGGCGCGAGCTTCGTGCGCGAGGTCGCCCCCGGCGAGATGATCTGCATCGACGAGCAGGGCCTGCGCAGCGAGCAGGTGCAGGAGGCCCGGCCCAAGGGCTGCGTCTTCGAGTACGTGTACCTCGCGCGCCCTGACACCCGCATCGCCGGCCGCAGCGTCAACGAGGCGCGCCAGGAGATGGGCCGCCAGCTCGCCCGCGAGCATCCCGTCGAGGCGGATCTCGTGATCCCCACCCCCGAGTCCGGGACGCCCGCCGCGATCGGCTACGCCCAGGAGTCCGGGATCCCCTACGGCCAGGGCATGGTGAAGAACGCCTATGTGGGACGCACCTTCATCCAGCCCAGCCAGACGATCCGCCAGCTCGGGATCCGGCTCAAGCTCAACCCGCTGCGCGAGGTCATCGAGGGCAAGCGCCTCGTCGTCATCGACGACTCGATCGTGCGCGGCAACACCCAGCGCGCCGTCGTGCGGATGCTCCGGGAGGCCGGGGCCGCGGAGGTGCACGTGCGCATCTCCTCGCCGCCCGTGCGCTGGCCCTGCTACTACGGCATCGACTTCGCGACCCGCGCCGAGCTGATCGCCAACGGTCTGGACGTCGAGGACATCGCCCGGTCCATCGGTGCGGACTCCCTCGGGTACATCTCGGAGGAGGGCATGATCGCCGCGACCCGGCAGCCCGCGGAGAACCTCTGCAGCGCCTGCTTCACCGGCGAGTACCCGGTGACCCTGCCGGACCCGGCGGCGCTCGGCAAGAGCGTCCTGGAGCAGAAGGCCGACGAGCTCGACGCGGCCGCCCGCGAGGCGGACCGCCAGGCGGGCACCACCCGGCACCTCGCGACGGTCGCGGCCCCCGGGACGCCCCGATGAGCGCGGGCGCGTCGGGCGGGCTCTCCTACGCCTCCGCCGGGGTCGACACCGAGGCCGGTGACCGCGCCGTCGAGCTCATGAAGGACGCCGTCGCCGCCACCCACGGACCCGAGGTCCTGGGCGGGGTGGGCTCCTTCGCGGGCCTCGTGGACGTCTCGGCGCTCAAGGACTACCGCCGGCCGCTGCTGGCCTCGAGCACGGACGGTGTGGGCACCAAGATCGCCGTGGCGCGCGCCCTGGGCATCCACGACACCATCGGCCGCGACCTCGTGGCGATGGTCGTGGACGACATCGTCGTGGTCGGTGCCAGGCCCCTGGCCATGACCGACTACATCGCCTGCGGCAAGGTCGTCCCCGAGCGCATCGCCGACATCGTGCGCGGCATCGCCGAGGGCTGCGCCCTGGCGGGCTGCGCCCTCGTGGGCGGCGAGACCGCCGAGCACCCCGGTCTCATGGCCGATGACGACTACGACGTCGCTGGCGCGGCCGTCGGCGTGGTCGAGGCGGACGCCCTGCTGGGCCCCGAGCGGGTCCGGCCTGGCGACGTCGTCATCGGCATGGAGGCCTCGGGCCTGCACTCCAACGGCTACTCGCTGGTCCGCGCCGCGATCGCCGCCGCGGGCCTCTCCTGGGACGCGCACGTCCCGGCGTTCGGGCGCACCCTCGGCGAGGAGGCGCTCGAGCCCACCCGGATCTACACCCGCGATCTCCTGGACCTGCTGGCCTCCGAGGCCGGCGCCGGTGTGCACGCGCTGTGCCACGTCACCGGTGGCGGGCTCGCCGCGAACCTCGCGCGGGTCGTCCCGGCGCACCTCGGTGCGCGGATCGACCGCGGCTCCTGGGAGCCCGGCGCGGTGTTCGGCGAGGTCGCCGCGTGGGGCGGCGTGGGGCTGCTGGACCTCGAGGCGACGCTCAACATGGGGATCGGCATGATCGCGATCGTGTCCGCCGGATCCGCCGATGCCGTGATCGCGGGCCTGCGCGACAGCGGTCTGCCGGCCGTGACGATCGGCGAGGTGCTGCCTCGTGAGATCCTGCCCCGTCCCGAGGCAGGAGACGCACTGATCGCAGGCTCCAAGGGCGTCGACGGCGGCGCCGTCCTCATGGCGGGACGCCATCCCGGCGCGTGGTCTACCGTCCGGTAGGTCCGGTATTTCCGACTCGTCCGCTCTATCCCGGATCGGCGACGCGGCACCGGGGCGGTGACGACGGTCTCGTGCCGGGACCGATCACTCGGCATGCCGGGGCGTCGATCGGGACCCGACACGACGACGGGGCGCTCCCGAAGGAGCGCCCCGTCGTCGTGTGCGGAGTCTCAGCGCCGGCGCGTGGCGCCGGAGGCGGGCTCGTCGGCCCAGTCCTCGTCCGAGCTCTCGTCGGGCTCGGTGTCCGCATACCGATCTGCCAGCTCGTCGTGGTGATCGTTGCTGGTGGCGCTCGTCTGCAGCTCTCGCTGGAGTGCCGACAGATCGGTCGGCGGGCTGTAGTACTTGAGGTCCCGCGCGACCTTGGTCTGCTTGGCTTTCTGTCGGCCACGACCCATGGATCCGACCCCCTGTGCATCGTCGTCTGTCCGGGCGCTCGTCGAGCGCGCGGAGGCGGTGTTCAAGGGCCCAGGGTACATCGGGCTCACGGGCGACAGGAAACGGCGGTGGTGTGACGGTGACCGCGGTCGCCGTCCACCTGCCGCGCGGACCGGGCCCGCATGCGTCCCCCGATGTCCCCCCGTAGGATCGGTGTGCCGCCTCCGGCTCACGGTCCGCTACTCTGCGGTAATATGAGTCCGGTCACCGAGTGGCGGCGGGTTTCGTGGATCGCAGGTCCAGGAGAGCTCGCCAAGGTGGCACAGCAGGACGAAGCCCCGATGAGGGGCGTCGGCGTCGCGGTCGCGCCAAACCCCGGTGCTCGGGGCGTGGCGCGTCGACGGAGTCGTCGCCCGCATCACGTCCGCACCACAGGCAGGGAGCCCCCGCTCCCTCGAGAACACGCAGGAGAGAGCCCGTGACCGTCGATCGCGCGAACACCCCCATCCGGACCCGTGAGCAGGAGACGCTGCTGACCCCCGCCGAGGTCGCCAAGCTGTTCCGGGTCGACCCCAAGACCGTCACCCGCTGGGCACAGGCAGGCAAGCTGTCCTCCATCCGCACGCTCGGCGGTCACCGCCGGTACCGTCGCGGCGAGGTCACCCGTCTTCTCGCCGAGAGCGAGGGCGACGAGGGCGAGCGCTGAGCGCACGCCCCCACGCCGACACCCTCGGCAGCCCTGCGGCGCCACCATGAGCACCACCGCCGCCTGGGAGCCCGACGAGATCCTCGGCGCGCCGTACGAGCGCCGGGACATCCCGCTCGGACGGGACGACGAGGGCGAGCTCCTCGCCACTCTCATCCACCGCCACCAGGACCAGGACAGCCCGCGCGACACGCCGGCGGTCCTGGTCCTGCACGGTTGGTCGGACTACGTGTTCCAGCGGACGCTGCTGGAGCGGCTGCACGAGGAGGGCATGGACGTCTGGGGCCTGGATCTCCGCAAGTCGGGTCGCAGCCTGCGCCCCGGGCAGACGCCCACCGAGGTCATCCGGCTCGAGGACTACGACCGGGAGCTCGACGCCGCGCTCGGTGCCATCGGTCGGGACCGTCGGCCGATCCTGCTGGCGCACTCCGCCGGGGGCCTGGTGGCGGTCCTGTGGGCCATGCGTCACCCCGCCACCGTCTCCGGGGTCGCGCTGAACTCGCCGTGGCTCGTCGCGCCGCTCGGCGCGGTGGGCCGTGGGATCGCCCGGCGTGCGCTGGCGCCGGTGGCCCGCCGTCGGCCCGGCAGCCCGATCCTTCCGCGGGGGCCCAAGCACTACGCCCGGATCGTGCACACGACCTACGGCGGGGAGTTCGACTTCGACACACGCCTCAAGCCCGAGGGCGGCCACCCCTTCCCGGTCGCGACGCTCCACGCGATCCTCGAGGGGCAGCGGCTCAGCGCCGCAGGTCAGGTCCAGGTGCCCGTGCTCGTCCTGCGTTCGGACGCCTCGCGGCTCAGCCTCCGGTTCGACGAGCGGATGCGCCGCGCGGACTCCGTCCTGGACGTGCACGCGATGGACTCCGCGGCGCGGCAGCTCGGTCCGGACGTCCGCGTCGAGGTCCTCCCCGGCGCCGTGCACGACGTCTTCCTCTCCCCTCCGGCGGTGCGCGAGCGGGCGATGCACGTGCTGCGGCGCTGGCTCGGCGGGATCGGCGTGCTGCCCCCCGCGGATCCACGATGAGGGCCGACGGCGGTGCGCGGGCGCCGTCGCCGTACGATGACGGGACGCCGATCCGGCGACCTGGCGCGTTCGAGGAGAGGCACGGCGTGTGAGCACGAACGACCCCCGTGAGCTGCGCGCCCTGGCCGATCTCTGCCGACGCTCGGCGGATCGTCTGGTGCTCCTACGCCTGCGCGTGGCCCGTGCGATCGGCGGCGGCGGGTTCGACACCGCCTCGACCGATGCCTGGGTGCATCGCATCCACCCCGCCGTCGCCGCGGAATCGTCCCAGCTGCACCACTACGCCCTGGCGCTGCGCGACGCCGCCGACCGTGCCGAGCGCGACCGCGGGGTGCGCCTGGGCGGGTATCGGGGAGCCGGGTACCTCGGCTCGGGATCACCGCCGGACGCGCACGTGCGCGAGGTCGCGACCTTCCTGGGGGCGCGCTCGGGTGCCGACCTCGGGTCGCCCCCGATCATGACGGACGGAGTGCGGGAGGACTGGTGGCCGGTGCTCCCAGGACGTGACGCCTCCCAGGCGATCGGCGCCCCCACCCCGGAACCGCCCGAGGACGACTGAGGACCGCCGGGAGCGGCAGGTCGTCCGGTCCCCGTCATCCCGCTACGGCCGCGCGGCGGTGTCCGCCGTCCTGCCGCGAGGGCCTCCGCCGACGACCGCGACGAGTGCTCCGAGCAGCCCGAGGGCGATCGGCACGAGCAGCGTCGTCACCGTGACCAGCAGCGAGGCCGCCACGGACGTGTCGGGATCGTGCCCGAGGGCGATGAGCGCCGCCGCGGAGCCCGTCTCGGCGATGCCGATCCCTCCCGGGGTCAGCGGGATCGCCGCGAGCAGCCTCCCGAGCACGAACACCGCGACGAGCTCCGCGACCGGCACCCGGAGGCCCACCGCGTCCAGCGCGACCACGAGCGCCAGCACCTGCAGCACCCGCGTGGCGACGGGACCCATGAGGAGCCCCGGTGCCCGCCGGCGCACCAGCGCGAGCGCATCGTCCCGTGTGCGCAGGACGAGCTCGGGGGACCAGCGCGCCGCCGCGCCCATGCCCAGCATGCCGGTCGCCTCGACGGCGGCCCGGGTCAGCCGCGCGAAGGTCCCGCGCCGCAGCAGCAGCACGGCGACGACGGCGACGACGAGCGAGATCCCGGAGAGCACCCACACGACGGCGAGGATCCCGCCCCCGGGATCGGCGCCGGCGACCGCGAGCGCCACGGCGCCGGTGGCCGGCAGCACGAGCGAGACGGCGAGGTCCGCGGCCGAGGTCACGACGATCCCGGTGAGCACGGCTGGCCGGGTCGCGCCCGCTCTCCGCAGACGCCGCCAGGTGACGGCCACACCGATCAGCGAGCCCGTGGGCACGGCGACCGTCAGCGCGGTGGTGATCGCGGTGGTGGGGACGGCCGTGGTGGCACGGAGCCCCGGGACGGAGGCCGCCAGCGTGACGGACTGGGCGAGCAGCGCCAGGACCGCCAGCACGGCCAGCAGCGCCAGGGCGGCGGGCGGGGCGGCCCCCAGGACGGCCAGGGTGCGGGACCAGGGGACGCCCGTGAGCGCGGGCAGGACCCAGATCAGCAGGGCTCCCGCCAGCAGCGCGGATCCGATGGTCAGCGGGACCGCCCGTCGGACGCGGGAGCGGCGGGCCGCGGCGGTGTCGTCGTCGAGCTCGGCCCACGCACCGTCGTCGGGCCGGTCGCCGGCGGGCGTGCTCATGCGCGCCAGTCTGGCACGAGAGGGGACGTGCCGACTGTCGGACCTCCCGCCTATCCTGAGGGGGCCATGAGCTCACTGTTCGACGACATCTCCCTGCCCGACGCCTTCCGCCGTCTCGACGGCGTGCGCGTGCACCCCGACGAGCCGTCCCCCGAGGATCACGGCCCGGAGGACGCGGACCCCGAGGAGGAGGACCCCTTCGCCCGGGACGAGCCCGTCGCGCCTCCGGCGGCGCCCGCGCACGGCACCTGGGACCCCGATCGCGACAGCGCGCGGTCCGTGGCGCGCGGCGCCTTCGGCTCCGCCGACCCCTCGGCGCTCGGATCCCTCGTCGGGGGGCTGAACGCACCGCAGCGCGAGGCCGTCGAGCACCGCGGCTCGCCGCTGCTGATCGTGGCTGGCGCCGGCTCCGGCAAGACCCGGGTGCTCACCCGTCGCATCGCGCACCTGCTCCGTTCGGGCGAGGCGCTGCCCGGGGAGGTCCTCGCGATCACCTTCACCAACAAGGCCGCCGCGGAGATGCGCGAGCGGGTCGAGGGCCTCGTGGGGCCCGTCGCGCGCTCGATGTGGGTCTCGACCTTCCACTCGGCATGCGTGCGGATCCTGCGCCGCGACGCCGCGGCCGCGGGACTGCGCTCGACCTTCTCGATCTACGACTCCGCGGACTCCCTGCGTCTGATCACGAACATCGCCAAGGACTTCGGCCTCGACGTCAAGAAGAACCCGCCGCGAGGCATCGCCTCGCGCATCTCGACGCTCAAGAACGACCTCGTGGACCCGGTGGACTTCGCCGATCAGGCCGAGAGCGCGAAGAACCCCTGGGAGAGGTCGATCGCCCAGATCTACACCGCGTACACCGAGCGGCTGCGCCTGGCCAACGCCGTGGACTTCGACGACCTCATCGGGCTCACGGTGACGATGCTCCGCGACAACCCGCCGATCCGCGAGGGCTACCGACGACGGTTCCGCCACGTGCTGGTCGACGAGTACCAGGACACCAACCCCGCCCAGTACGCCCTGGTCCGTGAGCTCGTGGGGGACGACCCCCGCGCCGACCTCACCGTGGTCGGCGACTCGGACCAGTCGATCTACGCCTTCCGCGGTGCGACGATCCGCAACATCGTCGAGTTCGAGCAGGACTTCCCGACCGCCCGCACCATCGTCCTGGAGCAGAACTACCGCTCGACGCAGAACATCCTCACGGCGGCCAACGCCGTGATCGAGGAGAACGAGGGGCGGCGCAAGAAGAACCTCTGGACCGCCGAGGGCGAGGGCGAGAAGATCACCCTCTACGTCGCCGACGATGAGCAGTCCGAGGCCCGGTACATCGGCCGCCAGATCGACGCCCTGGTGGACTCCGGCCGCAGCGCGGGGGACATCGCGATCTTCTACCGCGCCAACGCCCAGTCCCGCGCCATCGAGGACCAGCTGATCCGGGTGGGCCTGCCGTACCGGGTGGTCGGCGGCACCCGGTTCTACGAGCGGCGCGAGATCAAGGACGCGATGGCCTACCTGCGCCTGCTGTCCAACCCCGCCGACGAGATCAACCTGCGGCGCATCCTCAACGTCCCCAAGCGCGGGATCGGGGATCGTGCCGAGGCGGCGGTCGCGCTCCTGGCCGAGCAGGAGCGGATCGGTTTCGCGGATGCGCTGCGGCGCGCCGAGGACGCCCCGGGCATCGCGACCCGGTCCCTCGGGTCGATCCGCACCTTCGTCTCGATGATCGACGACCTGCGGCAGCTCGTCGTCGAGGGGCAGGGCCCCGCCGCCGTGCTCGAGGCGATCCTCACCCGCAGCGGGTACGAGGCGGACCTCCAGGGCAGCGACGATCCCCAGGACGAGTCGCGCCTGGAGAACCTCGCCGAGCTGGTCTCGGTCGCGGCCGAGTTCGAGGCCCAGGTCGAGGCGGGGGAGGCCGCCGCGAGCGAGTTCGAGGGCGAGCCCGACCCGACCTCGCGCGCTGGCGGCGCGACCGACGCCGAGCGCGCGGCCGACGACTCCGCCGTGGACCTCCACCTGGCCCCAGGCGAGGACGTGGATCCGGACGCCGCGCTGCCGGGCACCGAGGATCCCGACGCCGGACTCGTCGAGCAGTTCCTCGAGAAGGTCGCACTCGTCGCCGACGCCGATCAGCTGCCCGGGGGCGAGGACCAGTTCGTCACCCTCATGACCCTGCACACCGCCAAGGGCCTCGAGTTCCCGGTCGTCTTCCTCACCGGGCTCGAGGACGGCACCTTCCCGCACCAGCGCTCCCTCGCGGACCCCGACCAGCTCGAGGAGGAACGGCGCCTGGCCTACGTCGGCATCACCCGGGCGCGCGAGAAGCTCTACCTCACGCGCTCCCAGATGCGCGCGGCCTGGGGATCCCCGCAGTTCTTCCCCGCCAGCCGGTTCCTCGACGAGGTCCCGGGGCCCGTCCTCGAGGTGGCGCGGGCGGGCTCGAGCCTCGGCGCCGGCGGCTGGGGCGGCTCCGGAGGGAGCTGGGGCTCCTCCGGCGGCGGGCGCGGCCCCTCTGTCACGGGGATCGGCGTGGGCGGCGGCTCTCGCCGGGACATCTCGCGGCCCTCCTTCGGCTCGGGCCGTCCGGCGCGCTCGGGCGGCGACCTGCCCGCGCTCGCGGTGGGGGACCGCGTCACCCACGACTCCTTCGGGATGGGCTCGGTGACCGAGGTGAGCGGCGAGGGCGACAAGACGCAGGTCGAGGTGCAGTTCAAGGAGCCCCACGGCCGCAAGCGCCTGCTGCTGCGCTACGCGCCGATCGCCAAGCTCTGACAGGGGCCCGGCCGCGGATCAGGCGCGGTCGTGGAGGGTGATCCGGTAGCCGTCCGGATCCGCGAACGTGAACGTCCGTCCGAAGGGGCCGTCGATCGGTGCCTGCACGATCCGATGGCCGTCCGACGCGAGCGCGTCGTGGATGCCCTGGACATCATCGGCGTGGAGCCAGACGGCGACGCCGGCCCCCGGCTGCGGCACCGCGTCCAGATCGAGGTCGGGGGCGACCTCGCGGACCGCGAATGCGATGGGGGCGGTCGTGAACACCACGGCGTGGGGAGGTCCGGCGGGGGAGCGCTCGAGACCGAGGTACGTCTCGTAGAACGCCTGCGAGGCGGCGAGATCGCGGACCTGGAGGGAGATGAATTCGGGGCCGGTGACGGGCATGGGTGCCCCTTCGATTCGTGTCAGTTGTCTGACATGGTCGACCGCATGTCATGACTGCTGACATGGGTCGAGAGAGGGGTCGTCTCGAGCTGGAGGCATCCTTGGGCTATCTGCTCAAGGAGGCGTCGAGCGTCCTGCGCACGTCGATGGAGGAGGCGCTGAGACCTCTGGGGATGACCATGACCCACTACGCGTGCCTCGAGCTCCTGGCGCAGCGGCCGGGGCTGTCGAACTCGGAGCTCGCCCGCGGGGCCTTCGTCACCCGGCAGTCGATGAGCGTGCTGCTGCGGTCCCTCGAGGACGCCGGGGAGGTGCGCCGGGCGGCGGGGGAGGCAGTCGGGAAGACCCAGCCCACACGCCTCACAGACCTCGGCAGATCCCGGCTCGCGACGGCGAGCCGCGCCGTGCGGGAGGTCGAGGACTCGATGATCTCCACGCTGTCGAGAGAGGACCAGGACCAGGCGCGACGAGCGCTGCGGGCGATGGTCGCCGCCCTGCGCGCCACGACCGGCCCCGCGGGTCCACGCGCCTGACGACGGTCCTGACGTCCGGGGGCGTCGACCCCTCGCGCCGGGTCAGTCCCGGTCGCGACGTCGGGTCGACGGACGGCTGCGGACGGGCTCCTCGGCCGCGGCCGTGCCCCGGGGGTCGAAGCTGCGATCCGCCGGATCGTCCTCGGGGGAACGCTCGTCCTCCCAGGCGTTGACGTCGTCGACGGTGGTGTCCTGGCGTGCGAACAGCGCATACCCGAACCGCACCACCATCAGCACGACGATCACGCCGATGAGGATGGACGGGGGGATCGCCACGCCGGTGCGGGTCACGACGAACCAGATGATGGCCACCGAGCCCCCCATGAGCAGGGCGTCGCGCAGGGCGTTCTTCAGGCGCGTGCCCAGGCGGGCCCGTCGGATCCGCGTGCCGGCCACGGCGCCGTACGCCGCCGTGGTGCGGCGTGCGCGGGCGCCGGACTCCTTCAGCGAGCGCTGCACCTCGGGCGCCTGGCGCGCCGCGGTGTTGCGTGCCGCCTGCGTGTAGACGCCCGCTCCGGCCTTCGCCTCGGACGCCTGCTTGCGGGCGGTGTTCCGCGCCGCCTTGGCGATGATCTTCCAATCGGCCATGGTGATGCCGCCTCCGGTCGCTGTCAGCGGTCCTCGTCGCGCCAGCGGATGTCGCCGCCGCCGCGCGGTACGGACCTCGGGGATCGAGCATTCCGACGTGCTCGCGCCTCGGTGAGATAGGACAGCCCCACGTTCAGCGCGAGCGTGATGAGGATGGACAGGAACAGCCCCGACACCGTCGAGCGGACGCCGAACAGCCGCAGCACGAGGAACAGCCCGAGGATCGCGACCACGCTGAACAACAGGTGATCGCGGATGCGTCGGCCGAACGTGCGTGTCGAGGGAGCCACGAAGTCATCGTACGGGGGCGGCCTGCGCGGCGCCGGGGCGGGGTCCCGGGAACCGACGGCACCCGGTGCATGGGCCGCGCGGCGTCACGCTAGGCTTGCCCCGTTCTCAGGGACCGGTGACGAGGCCGCACGACGGCCGGGCCGCCCCTGCCGATCATCGAGAGGATTCGACACCCGTGGACCTGTTCGAATATCAGGCTCGCGACCTCTTCGAGAAGCACGGCGTCCCCGTGCTCGGAGGAGTCGTCGCGGAAGACCCGGCAGCCGCCAAGGCCGCCGCCGAGAAGCTCGCCACCCCCGTCGTCGTCGTCAAGGCGCAGGTCAAGGTGGGTGGCCGTGGCAAGGCCGGCGGCGTCAAGATCGCCACGTCCCCCGAGGAGGCGGAGCAGCAGGCCTCCGAGATCCTCGGCATGGACATCAAGGGCCACACCGTCCACCGCGTCATGATCGCGGCCGGTGCGGACATCGCCGAGGAGTACTACTTCTCGCTGCTGCTGGACCGCGCGAACCGCAACTACCTGGCGATGTGCTCGGTCGAGGGCGGCATGGAGATCGAGCAGCTGGCCGTCGAGCGGCCCGAGGCCCTCGCTCGCGTGGCGGTCGACCCCAACGTCGGGATCGACGCCGCCAAGGCCCAGGAGATCGTGGACGCGGCCGGCTTCGACGCCGAGACCGGCGCGAAGATCGTGCCCGTGCTGCAGGGGCTGTGGGACGTCTACCAGGGGGAGGACGCGACGCTCGTCGAGGTCAACCCGCTGGTCAAGACCGGCTCCGGCGACATCGTCGCCCTCGACGGCAAGGTGACCCTCGACGACAACGCCGAGTTCCGTCACGAGGACCACGCGGCCCTCGTCGACACCGCCTCGGAGGACCCGCTCGAGGCCAAGGCCAAGGCCCTGGACCTCAACTACGTCAAGCTCGACGGCGAGGTCGGGATCATCGGCAACGGCGCCGGGCTCGTCATGTCCACCCTCGACGTGGTCGCCTACGCAGGCGAGGAGCACGGGGTCAAGCCCGCGAACTTCCTCGACATCGGCGGCGGCGCCAGCGCCGAGGTCATGGCCAACGGCCTCGACGTGATCCTGGGCGACGACCAGGTGCGCTCGGTGTTCGTCAACGTCTTCGGCGGCATCACCGCGTGCGACGCGGTCGCCAACGGGATCGTCGGCGCCCTCGACAAGCTCGGCGACACGGCCACCAAGCCGCTCGTCGTGCGCCTGGACGGCAACAAGGTCGAGGAGGGTCGCAAGATCCTCGCTGACGCCGCCCACCCCCTGGTCACCCTGGCCGACACCATGGACGGCGGAGCGGCCCAGGTCGCCGCGCTGGCCGCCGACGGAAAGTGAGCCCCACCCGACATGTCGATCTTCCTTGACTCCGATTCCAAGGTCATCGTCCAGGGCATGACCGGCTCGGAGGGCATGAAGCACTCCCAGCGCATGCTCGACTCCGGCACCCAGGTGGTCGGTGGCGTGAACCCCCGCAAGGCCGGCACCGAGGTCGAGTTCGAGGGCGGCGCGTCCGTCCCCGTCTTCGGCTCCGTCGCCGAGGCCATCGAGAGCACCGGGGCCAACGTCTCGGTCGTCTTCGTGCCCCCGCGCTTCGCCAAGGCCGCCGCGGTCGAGGCGATCGAGGCGGGCATCGAGCTGCTCATCGTCATCACCGAGGGCATCCCGGTGAAGGACTCCGCGGAGTTCGTCAACCTCGCCCTCGCCAGCGGCACCACGCGGATCATCGGCCCCAACTGCCCGGGGATCATCAGCCCCGGACAGTCCAACGCCGGGATCATCCCCGCCAACATCACCGGTCCGGGCAAGGTCGGGCTGGTGTCGAAGTCCGGCACCCTGACCTACCAGATGATGTACGAGCTGTCCGATCTGGGCTTCACCACCTGCATCGGCATCGGCGGCGACCCGGTCATCGGCACCACGCACATCGACGCCCTCGCGGCGTTCGAGGCGGACCCCGAGACCGAGGCGATCGTGATGATCGGCGAGATCGGCGGCGACGCCGAGGAGCGCGCCGCCGCGTTCATCGCCGAGAACGTCACCAAGCCGGTCGTCGGCTACGTCGCGGGCTTCACGGCGCCGGAGGGCAAGACGATGGGCCACGCCGGCGCCATCGTCTCGGGCTCGGCCGGGACCGCGCAGGCCAAGAAGGAGGCCCTCGAGGCCGCGGGCGTCAAGGTCGGCAAGACGCCGACCGAGACGGCCGAGCTGCTGCGGGAGATCGTCCGGGCGAGCGCCTGACACGACCCCCTCACGGAAGGCCCCGATGCATCGCATCGGGGCCTTCCGTGCATCCCGGACGCGGTGATCGCGAGGGGCGGGCGTCCGTCGGTGCCCACGACTAGACTCGGCGGGACGCTCCGGGCCGCGGGTCCGGGGCACAGACCATCCCCGGCGCACAGGAGCAGACGTGAGCACCGACCTCATCGACACCACCGAGATGTACCTCAAGACGGTGTTCGAGCTCGAGGAGGCGGGGATCCCGCCCATGCGCGCGAGGATCGCCGAGCGCCTCAGGCACTCCGGGCCCACGGTCTCCCAGACGGTGGCCCGCATGGAGCGCGATGACCTCCTGCACCTCGACGAGGAGCGCCACATCCACCTGACGCCCAAGGGCGCGGCGATCGCCAAGGACGTCATGCGCAAGCACCGCCTGGCCGAGCGCCACCTGCTGGACACCATCGGGCTGGACTACGCCCATGTCCACGAGGAGGCGTGCCGCTGGGAGCACGTCATGAGCGCGGAGGTGGAGCAGCGCATCGCCCATCTCATCTCCCCGCCGTACCTCGACCCGTACGGGAACCCCATCCCGGGATTGGACGAACTGGGCATCGATGTCAACGAGAGCGGCGTCACACCGGTGGGTCAAGATGCCTCCAAGGCGCTCTCGCCGCTCGGGGACCTCGACCTCTCCCAGGGACCTGTCGAGGTGGTGCTCGACCGGATCGGGGAGAGGGCCCAGAGCGATGTCGAGCTCCTGCAGGATCTCGCAGGTCACGGCGTCGTGGCGGGGGCTCCGCTGGCCGTCGAGAGGGTCGTCGACGAGGTCCGTCTGCGTGTCGCCGGACACGATCCGACCATCATCCCGCGGGACGTCGTGGGCCAGCTCACGGTGCGCGTCGGGACGGCTCGGTAAAGGGAGCGTCAAGACCTTCTCCAGACCCTTTCAGGAGGGCCGGAACGGCCCGCGCATCCCCCTAAAGTCGTAGTCGTGCCGCAGGAGGATGCGGTCGCCGGCCCGGGATCCCTCCCGCACCTGGGTCGCAGCGAAGACTTGTGAGACGTCGGCGGGGAGGGCCTCAGGGCCCGGGTTATGGAGATCGCATCGTGTCGAACCGCAGCAGCAACACCCACCGCCGCGCCATCCGGACCGTGACCCCCGTGGTCCGGATCGGTCGGAACGCGGCCGGTGCCGCGATCACCGCAGGCCTCCTGGTGGGCGGCGCCTCGGGCGCCCTCGCCGACGGCGGGGTCGACCAGGCCGCCGGTGCCCCGGGCGCCGTCGCCACCACCGCGAAGGCCGCCCCGGCGGTCGCGCTCCCCGCCTCGACCGCGGGCGGCTACGGCTACGCCTCCGCCGCGTTCACCGCGAAGAAGAAGCCGGTCGTGACGCCTGCTCCCGCCGTGGAGCGCGAGAACGCCGACGAGAACGAGGACTCCTCCTCCTCGACCCGTGAGCGTACGAACCGCACCGCCGATCGCGATCAGGCCGACGAGCAGACCACCGCTCAGCAGAACGCCGACGAGCAGGACTCCGCGGACTCCGAGAAGAAGGCCGCGGCGACGAAGGACGAGGCCCCGGCCGAGCAGTCCTCCGCCAAGGGCAGCTCGATCGTCGAGACCGCCCGCAACGGCATCGGCGTCCGCTACGTCTACGGCGGTTCCACCCGCGGCGGCTGGGACTGCTCGGGCTTCACCGCCTGGGTCTACGCCCAGCATGGCGTGAGCCTGCCCCACTCGGCCTCCGGCCAGAAGTCCCAGGGAACCGTGATCTCCAAGTCCGAGGCGCGCCCCGGCGACCTCGTCTACACCCCGGGTCACATCGGCATCTACGCCGGCAACAACACGATCATCGACGCCGGCACGTCCGTCAAGGACACCTCCGAGCGCAAGATGTGGTCCGCCAGCTGGACCTTCGTCCGCGTCGGCTGATCCTCCCTCCCCCGCATCGACACGGGCCCGTCTCCTCGGAGACGGGCCCGTTCTCGCGTGCGGCACGTGGGACCTTCGAGCTCGTCCCCTCGCTAGGCTGAGGCGCATGGACACCGTGCGCGACATCCTGGCCGGCGTGCTCGCCGTGGCCGCGGCCGTGATGCTCACCCTATGGGCACCCGCGGCCTGGGTGCGGGACACCGTCGTCGACGAGGCGGGGTTCCTGTCCGTGGCACAGCCCCTCGGCAGCCAGGACTCCTTCCGCACCGAGGTCGCCGACACGGCGGTCACCGCGGTCCTGGACGAGATCGACGTGCCGCGACCCGTCCGCTCCCTCGTCCAGCCGGCTCTCCAGGACGCCGCACAGTCCCTCGCGCGCGACCCGGTCTTCGGGACCATCTGGGACGGCTCCATGAAGGACCTCCACACGGCGATCATGTCCCCGCAGGGCGGGGCGGTCACGGCCGACCTGAACCCGTATGCCGACGCCCTCCTGAAGCCGGTCTCCGAGCGTCTCGGGATCACGATCGACCTGCCCGAGACCGACGCCCTGTCGCTGACCATCGTCACCGTGCCGGCCTCGCCGTGGGCGGGGCGCCTGCAGGCCGCCGCGGATGCCGCGAGCTGGATCGGGTGGGCGGGGCTCGGCGCGGCCGTGCTCTCGGTCCTCGTCGCGTCGCGCCGGGGCGTCCTGGGCTTCGTCCTGGGGCTCGTCGTGGCCCTGGGCGGCGTCGCGCTCCTCGCGGGATCGAGGGTCGCGGGGATCTTCGTGCCCACCCGCGTCGCGGACAGCCCGATCCTCGGCTCGCTCGTCGAGGCGTTCGAGCAGCGTCTGGCCGCGGACCTGCTGGCCCCGGCGGTGATCGTGATCGGCGGGGGAGCGGCCGTGATGGCTCTGGCGATCGTGGTGATCGGGGTGGCTGCGGGGAGGCGGCGCGATGCGGCGGACTGAAGCCGGCGATGCAGCCTGCGCCCGGCATCGATCGTCCGCCGTCGCCGGTGGAGACTCGACGGCGCACGACGGTGTGCGACGTCGCGGTGGGTGCCCCCGGCGCGATTCGAACGCGCGACACCTTCTTTAGGAGAGAAGTGCTCTATCCCCTGAGCTACGGGGGCCCGGGCCGACGGGACGCTCCGACAGCCCGGACGAGTCTACGGCACTGCATGCGGGTGCTCGTGCGGCGCCGGGGCGCGCACGAGCCGCGGACGCCGTGCGAACGGGAGCGCAGGACCTGGCCCGGACCAGGGGCGCAGGACCCGGAGCGCACGGTGAGCGGCTCGCGGACATGGCCGACCCCGCACACCGAGCACGATCGGTGCGAGGATCGTCCTGATCGGCCCGGTCCGCCCACCCGATCACCCAGCACTCAGCACGGTGCACGCCTGCTCGCCCACCTGTTCCCCCACTTGTCGGAGGCTCCACCCATGAGGATCGCGCTCGTCCAGCTCACCCCCGCGCAGGAGGCGTTCCGCAACGCCGACCTCGCGGTCGACGCCATCGCCGACGCCGCCCGCCGTGGCGCTCGCCTCGTCGTGCTCCCCGAGGCGACGCTCACCCCCTTCGGGACCGACCTCGCCGCGGCCGCCGCCGCCCAGGCCGACGTCTTCGACGCGCGGGTGACCGAGGCCGCGGAGCTCCACGACGTCGTGGTCGTCGTCGGGAGCTTCGCGACGGCGCCGCACGCCAGGGTGCACAACCGGGTCATCGTCCGCGGGCGCGGCGTGCACGCGGACTACGACAAGATCCACCTCTTCGACGCCTTCGGCACGCGCGAGTCCGACACGGTGGCGCCGGGGACGGAGCTTCTCACCGTCGACGTCGACGACCTCCGCATCGGGCTCGCCACCTGCTACGACGTGCGCTTCCCCGAGCAGTTCCGGGCCCTGGCCCAGGCCGGTGCGGACGCCATCGTGCTGCCCGCGGCCTGGGGCGACGGCGAGGGCAAGCTCGAGCAGTGGTCGCTGCTGGTGCGCGCCCGCGCCCTCGACGCGACCGCGTACGTGCTCGCGGCCGATCAGGCGCCGCCGGAGGGCGATGCACCCGGCCCCCGGGGCGTGGGGCACAGCACCGTCGTCTCGCCGCTCGGGGCGGTGCTCGGGGAGCTCGGCCGGGAACCGGGCGTGCTCCTCGCGGACCTCGATCCCGCCGTGGTCGCGAGCGCGCGGGAGACCCTGCCGGTGCTCCGTCACATCGTGCCCCTCTCGTCGCTCGACGTCGAGGAGCGTGGCTAGGCTGGTCCGGTGCCAGCACTTCCCGCCTCCGCTCCCACGGCCCCCGGGCCCGTCCGCCGCGTCTCCCCGCTCGTCGTCGTGCTCCAGCTCCTGGGGGCGCTGGCCCTCGTGCTCGTGCCGACGGCGGCCCTCGCCCACGATCGGCTCGTGTCCTCGGACCCCGCCGACGGCTCGAGCGTCGAGACCTCGCCGACGGCCGTCACCCTGACCTTCTCCGACACGCCGCTGAGTGTCTCGCCGGTCGTGCGCGTCACCGGTTCCGACGGGCAGACCGTCTTCGACGGCGCCCCGACGATCGTGGACACGCAGGCCACGGCCACGCTCGAGCGGCCGCTGCCCGCGGGGACCGCCACCGTCGAGTGGCGCGTGGTCTCCGCCGACGGGCACCCGATCGAGGGCAGCTTCACCTTCGAGGTCCTCCAGGCCACGCAGCCGTCCGCCGCTCCGACCGTGTCGCCGTCCTCCGAGAGCGCCGCAGCAGCCACCCCGGCGGCCTCGTCCGGCACCACCGAGCAGAGCACGGTCGCCGAGCCGAGCGCGTCGGCGACGGCCGAGGCCGCGAGCACCGGCGGCGGGCTCAGCCCCGCGGTCATCGCGCTGATCGCCGTCCCCGTGGTCGTCGTCCTCGGTGTCGCGGCCTGGTTCCTGCTGCGCCGGCGCGGCCCCCACCAGGACTAAACCCTCCGCGCCGGTCGGATCCGGCGGCGCCGGTCGGGCCCCACGGCGTCGTTCGGGTCCTTTGGCGCCGTTCCGATCTCACAGCGTCGTTCCGACCACTGTGCGGCGTCCCGATCCCGCCGGGCGGGTCGGATGCAGGCGTTGCACGTCGTGCGCGCCACGCCCGTGGTCGCGCCGCGCCCCGGACGACACGGAACCCCCCACCCGTGACGGGTGGGGGGTTCCGTGCCCCCTCACGGGGACGGAGTCACGCAGGACCCCGGGCGCTCAGTGGCGTCGACTCACTTGTCGTCGCCGGTGCCCAGGAAATCCTTGGCGCTCGTGGCACCCTGGTCGATCCCGCCGTCGAGCTGGTCGGGAGCGAGGTCCTGCGCCTTCTTGTTGGCGCCGTCGATCGCATCGTTGGTCTGATCCTTGTGATCGCCGGCGAAGTCCTTCGCCTTGTTCAGTGCATCATCGAAACCCATGGTGTTCTCCTTCTGTCGTGGAAAACGCTCCGGGTCCGGAGCGATGCCGTCACGCTAGAACCTCCGTGCCGTCCCGACAACCGGAGATGTCCTCCGCGGACATATGTGCATGTTCGCGCGGTTCTCGAGACACAGGGCATCAATGTCACGCATAATGGGTGCGTGAACACGCAGATGAAGCCCCGGGACAAGAGTGGTCGTTGGGACCACATCCTCGCGCAGCTCGCCCAGGACCGGCGGCTGTCGGTGACCGCGGTCGCCGAGGACCTGGGGATCAGCGAGTCCACCGTGCGACGCGACTTCGTGGAGATGGAGCGGGCCCAGCTGGCACGTCGCACCCACGGCGGTCTCGTCGCGATCGATGTCGCGTACTCCCTGGCCGCCGGGCCGCGCAGTGCCGACGTCGAAGGAGCCCGTCGCGAGCAGGTCGCCGGGGCCGCGTGCGACCTCGTGCGCCCCGGACAGATCGTCGGGTTCAACGGCGGCCGCACCACCTCGGCGACGGCTCGACGTATCGTCTCACGCCCGGAATTCGAGGGTCGGGACGGCGTCGCCGGGCTCACCGTCGTGTGCGCCGCGCTGAACATCGCCATCGAGTCGGTGCTGCGGCCCTCCGTGCGCACCGTGGTGCTCGGCGGGGTCGCGGAGCCGCATTCGTTCGAGCTCACCGGCCCGCTCGCGGCGGCCACCATGCGCGACCTCTGGCTCGACGTCATGTTCGTGGGCATGATCGGCATGGACCTCGAGGCGGGGCTCACCTGCCATTCCGACGCGGAGGCCGGGGTCACCCGCACGATGATCGGGCACGCCCGTCGCGTGGTCGGCCTCGCCACCGCCGACAAGCTCGGGATCCGGGCCATGGCCGGGATCTGCTCGCTCGGGGCTCTGACCGATCTGGTGGTCGCGGGCGAGGTGCCCGAGGACTTCCGTCGCGACCTCGCCGAGCACGAGGTCCGACTGCTGCAGGTCTGAGCCGGACACCCTCGGAGCCACCCCGGGGTGAAAAGTCCGTTCCGTCCGAGGTGGCGCCCCTCGCGCCACGGTGGCCACGGCACGCCTGCACGATGCCGCGACAGCACCCCGGTAGCCTCGGGACGTGATCTGGAAGTTCTCGCGAGACAAGCGCCGCGCCGCGTCCCCGGCGCCCTCCCCGGCCCCTGCGGTCGAGGAAGCTCGCCCCGGCGACCCGGACGTCCGCGCGGGCGACCCGGACGCCTCCGCGACGCCGTCCCCGCGTCGCGCGGGGCACCCCGGGGCGGATGCGTCCGACGGCGTCGACTTCGAGGTCAGTCGCACCCAGGGCCATGCCCGCGCGGATGCCGTGCCCGATCAGGACGAGGACGAGCTCCCGCACCGTCGCCTCGACGACCGTCCGCTCAGCCGCGCCGACCGTGTCGGCGAGGCGCTGGACCGCTGGTCCGCGCCCCTGACGCTGGCCTCGCAGGGGCCGTCGTTCCTCTCCCAGCTGCGCGCGGGCGATCACGTCCTGGACCTCACCCACTCCCACCCCTCGGGCCTGGCCCAGCTGCTCGCCGGGCGGGGCGCCACGCGGCTGTCGTCCCTGGTCCGCGAGGTCGGCGCCCTGGCCGATGCCCGCGGGCACGCCCGCGCGCTGCGGGAGACCGCCGAGCGCCAGGCGGAGGAGATCGGCCTGACCACCTGCCACCTGGCGATCGGGGAGGCGACCTGGCAGCCCGAGGATGGCGGCGAGCCCGTGCACGCGCCCGTGCTCGTGCGGCCGATCACCCTGCGGCTGCGCGGCAACGCCCGCGAGGACATCGAGCTCGAGATCGACGCGACCGTCGACGTGAACCCCGTGCTCCTGCGCGCGCTGCGCGAGGCAGGCGTGGCCGTCGACGCGCGGGCGCTGCTGGCCACGACCGACGGCCCTTACGGCTTCGACCCCAACCCCGTCCTCGACGCGTTCCGGGCGCTCGGCGAGCCGCTGCCCGGCTTCCGGGTCACCCACGCCCTCGTGGTCGGCAACCTCATGGACGCCGTCGGCCCCCTCGCGCGGGACCTCTCGAGCGAACGAGCCGACTGGGTCGAGCACCCGCTGGTCGCCGCCATGGCCGGGGATCCCGGGGCACGCGAGGCCCTGGCCGCGGACGCCGACGAGGAGCCCGCCGCCCCCGTGCCCGAGACGGATCTCGTGGCCGCCGTCGACCCCGACCGCCAGCACGCGCTCGAGCAGGTCCTCGCCGGTCGCCACGTGGCGCTGTCGACACCCCCGGGGACCGACGCGAACGATCTGGTCGTCGACCTCATGGCAGAGCTCAACGCCCGCGGACGCAGCGTCCTGGTGGTCAGCCAACGTCGCCGCAGCCTCTCCCAGATCGCCGCGCTCGCCGAGGAGCGCGGCCTCGCGGACCTCCTGTTCGACCTCTCGCCGGACCCCGCCCTGCAGCGCACCGCCTCCGAGTCACTCCTGACCTCCCTGCGCCGCGCGGGATCCTTCCGCGCGGGCTCCTCGCTCGAGGAGTCACCCGCGCTGCGGGACGCGAGGGACACCCTCGTCGGCCACGTCGAGGCCATGCACCGGGTGCAGCAGCCCTGGGGCGCCTCCGCGCACGACGCGATCTCGGCGCTCGCCGCGCTCACCCGGAGCCGCCCCGCGCCGCGCACCACCGTGCGCCTGTCCGCGGAGGTCGCCGCGCGGATGATCGGCGAGGAGCGGGCACGGTTCGCAGTGCTGCTGCGCGAGGCCGCGGAGGCCGGCGCGCTGTCCACCGGGCCCGAGGACACGGCCTGGTTCGGCGCCACCATCACCACCGACACCCAGGCCCGCCGGGCCCGCGAGCTCGTCACGGAGCTGCGGGAGGAGATCCTGCCCCCCGTGCGGGAACGGGTCGCCTCGGTGTCCGGGGACCTGGGGCTGCGGGAGGTCCGGGACCTCGCCGCCCTGCACCGCCGCATCGCCCTCCTCGAGCGTGTCCGGACCGTCCTCGTCAGCTATCAGGGCGCCGTGTTCGCCGCGCCCCTGGAGGACCTCGCCGCGGCCACGGCAGACAAGACGTGGCGCGTCGAGCACGGTGTCGAGATGCGCTGGGGCGCGCGTCGCAGGCTCCGCAAGCAGGCGCTCGAGCTGGAGCGCCCCGAGGCCGAGGTCCCCGATCCCCATGCCGTCCTGGCCGAGGCGCGCCGGGTGCGCGAGGCCTGGCGCAAGGAGACCGCCTCGGCGGGCGCTCCGCCCAGGGTCCCGCCGCACCTGGACCGCCTGAGCCGGCTCGCCGAGCGTGCACAGCGGGCGTGCGACGAGCTCGCGGTGCTCCTGGACGGGACCATCGCCGGAGGTGAGCTGGCGACCGAGGACCTCGGGATCGTGGCCGCCCGCCTGGACGCCCTGGACGCCGACAGCGGCTCCCTGGCTGATCTTCCGCGCCACACGACCCTGGTGCGCAGGCTCCGCTTCGACGGGCTCGGCGAGCTCGTCGACGACCTCCGCGACCGTCGCGTGTCCGCGTCCCAGGTCTCCGCCGAGCTGGATCTCGCCTGGTGGCGCAGCGTGCTCGAGCTCATCGCCGGGGCCGAGCCCAAGATCTCGACGTACGACGGCACCTCGCTGTCGCGCGTCGCCGAGACCTTCCGCCGCCTGGACGCCGAGCACCTCGCGGAGTCCGCCGACCGGGTGCGCACCGCGAGCGACGACGTGCTGGTCAAGACCATGAAGCGCTTCCCGGACACCTCTCGGTCCGCGATCGCCGAGCTGTCGCGCTCCTCGACCACTTCCGTGCGGGACCTCGCCGCGAAGTACGAGGACATCCTGTTCCGAGCGCGCCCCAGCTGGCTCGCCTCGCCCTACCTCGTGCCGCAGATCGTGCCGCGCGGCACCCACTTCGACGTCGTGATCGTGGCCGATGGCGGGCGCCTGCCCACCTGGGCCGCGCTCCCGGCGATCCTGCGGGCGCGCCAGACGGTGATCGTCGGCGATCCCCTGGAGTACGCCGGCGAGGACCACCCGGTCCTCCTCGACGACGTCCGCGACCTCGTCCCCTCGCTCGCGCTGCGCCGCGACCCCCACCCGGCGACCGGTGGGGTGCGGGCCTTCGCCCAGCGTCGGGCCGCGGGACCGGGTGTCCTCGCGGCGCCCAGCCCCACGGTCGCCGAGCCGGACCGCCTGGTCCTCGTCGAGGCGGCCCGGGGGCTCGTGACGCCCGGCGCCGAATACGTCGAGAGCACCGAGGCGGAGCTGCGTCGCGTGACCGACCTCGTCATCGAGCACGCCCGCACGCGGCCCGAGCGGTCCCTGGGCGTCATCACCTTCACCCCGGCGCACGCGCAGGCCGTGCTCGAACGGGTCCTCAGCACCGTCGGCGTCGTGCCGATGCTCCGGGGCTTCTTCGACCCGGACTCGGAGGAGTTCTTCACCGTCGTGCCCGTCGCCCACACCCCGGGCCTCGTGCGCGACGACGTGATCGTCTCGCTCGGGTTCGGGATGACCCCGCACGGACGGCTCATCCACCACTTCGGCCCGATCTCCGGGGACCACGGGCGCAAGGCCGTGGTCTCGGCGCTCACCCGCGCGCGCGGCCGGACGACGGTCGTCTCGGGACTGCGGGCCGAGGACCTCGACGTGTCCCGCCTGCGCACCGAGGGAGCCCAGGACCTCCACGACCTGCTCACCTACCTGTACACGGGGGAGGACCCGCTCGTGACCGGCCGCGATGCCGCGCACGACGCCGATGCCCCGGCCGCCGGGATCTTCACCGCGAGCAGCGCTGCGATCCGCACGGCGGAGCCGGACGGGGCCGAGCCGGTGGATGCTCCCAAGGGCGCGGAGGCGGAGAGGGAGGTCTCGACCTCCGCGGACGATGCGACGATGCTCCGCCCGGATGGTGCCGAGCGCCCGAGCGCGCCGGCGTCCGCGCAGGGCGGCGGCGCGGTCGCGGTGGGGTCGACGCCCGCACCGGACCTCGTGACGGGCACGGACGACTCGAGCCCCGTGCGCGATGCAACGACCGCAGATGGCACGACCCCGGCGGACACTGCCGAGGACCTGGACCCGTCGGTGACGTCCGACGAGGTCCCGAGGACCTCCTCCGACGTCGACCCGGGAGCGCCGGATGCCGTCGCGGACGACGGGACCGCGGACCCCGGCCCCGCGGAGACCACGCCATCCGAGGACTCCACGGAGGGCCCGTCCGGCGACGTCTCGCCGATTGCCGAGGGGGACGGCGACGCCGCGCCGGATCCCGACACTGATGGCGTGGTGCCGATCGCGCCTGGCGCCACCGTGGACGCGGCGGGTGCCCTCGTGGCGGACCTCGCCGACCGGCTGTGGCGCCTGGGCCTGGTGGTCGAAGCGGACTTCGGGCAGACCGAGGACCGGATCGAGCTGGCGCTGGGCCACCCCGACCTCCCGGGACGGTTCCTCGTGGCCGTCGACACCGACGGTCCGCGTTACGTCGCCACCACGAGCCAGCGGGAGCGTGATCGCCTGCGTGCCGAGCGGCTCGAGGGCATCGGCTGGCACCCCGAGCGGGTGTGGTCCTGGGCGCTGTTCATCGATCCCGAGGGCGAGGCCGACCGCATCCGGCGCGCCGTCGAACGGGCGCTGACCGCCGTCCAGGACGAGGACACCCCGGAGACGCCGCGCGGCGTGGGCAGCGCGCCCCACCGCGTGCCGCGTCCGCAGATCGCCGCGGGCCGACCGCTGTCCTTCTACGCGACCGAGGACTTCGACGCGGTGGTGGAGTACATCTGCTCCGACGGTCGTGCCCGGCTCGAGGACCAGCTGGCGGGCGAGGTCCGAACCTTCCTGGGCTTCGAGCGACGCTCCGTGCTGCTGGACGTCGCGGTGGCGTCGGCGGTCCGCCGCTACCAGGAGCGACTGTGAGCACGGGCTCGACGGGCTCGACGGCTGATACGGGTGGGGAGGGGGTTTCCGCCGGGGCAGCACCGCACCGTGTGGTGATCTCCTCGCTCACGGGCCGCCCCATCGCGTGGAAGGACGACTCATCGTCGGACCGCCGCGACGGAGCCGGTCCCATCGTCCCGGATCGTGCCGCCGAGGACGCCCCGGAGCCGGGCCAGGACACCTCCAACGACGACCGGCTCACCCGCGACGTCCCACCGCACTGGGGCACCGGGAGCTGACGGGACCGAAGTGCGATGCGCCGCCGCACCGGCGCCCCGGCGATATCGCATTCGACCGTCCGTGATCGGTCCGCTGCACGAGGACGACGGGAATGGGCTTCCTGCCTGGCACGTGCGGGCGACGGGAGCCGGGATCTTGCCCGTCTCGTGCGGGCGACGGGAGCCGGGATCTTGCCCGTCTCGTGCGGGCGACGGGAGCCGGGATCTTGCCCGGCACGTGCGGGCGACGGGAGCCGGGATCTTGCCCGTCTCGAGCGGGCGACGGGAGCCGGGATCTTGCCCGTCTCGTGCGGGCGACGGGAGCCGGGATCTTGCCCGTCTCGTGCGGGCGACGGGAGCCGGGATCTTGCCCGTCTCGTGCGGGCGACGGGAGCCGGGATCTTGCCCGGCACGTGCGGGCCGCGGGGTAGGGGATCCTGCCCGGCGACGTTCCGAAGGATGCCCCCGCCGTGGCGCGGCGGGATGGGTCAGATCGAGGTGCCGAGCACCTGCCGCACCACGGCGGCCTGCGAGGGACGCATCCGTGCCAGCGCCTCTGCGGGAGGCAGCAGGGCGGCGTCGGTGATCTCGAGGCGTTGGAGGTGGATAGGCGCCTCCTGGATCGCCACGGTCCCCAGGCACCAGATCTCGATGCGCTTGACGTAGCCGGTAGACACGCGCGCGACCTCCAACGAGCTCGGGACGAGGCCGCACTCCTCTGACAGCTCACGCCGGGCGGCCGCCTCCGGGGACTCCCCGTACCGCATGTGGCCGGACGGGCACCCCCACCGATTGCCGTGCCAGAAACGGTTCTCGAGTAGGAGGATCCGGCCATCGGGGGAGCGCAGCACCGACACCACGCCCACGAGGAAACGCGGCTGCGTCCACAGCACCACCCTGAATCGCACGACGTCCCGGAGGCGGCGGAGCACGGCGGTGAGCATGCGGGGGAGTCTAGGCGGTGGCCCGGAGAATCGAGCGCGCGAGCATGCCACGGCGGCTTGCGCGTGAACTGGGCGTGGTGCCCGGTGGTGGGGGGCGTGCACCGGCGTCGCGAGGCCTGTGTCCTCGCCCTACCCGTGCCCGTGGCCGTGCGCGTGTCGGGGTCCGGCGTGCAACAACCTGACTCCCAGCGCCCGAACCCTCGATTTTCGGATGCCGTGGGCCTGTGGAGTCAGGTTGTTGCACGGACACGCCCGCCAGCGACCGGAACCCGACTCCACGGCGACCGCCGCCTCCGGCCGGCTTCGATGCGCACTTCGGTCCCGGCGCCCCGGCGGGACCTGGCTCTCATGCTGGCGACCCGCATTCGCGCGCGAGGCGACTGCCCGCGCCCCTGACAAGCCTCGGCGCTCGCTATGGCGACCGGCGCCCGGCCGGGCCATGCCGCTCGCCCGCGCCCCTGACATGCCTCGGTGCTCGCCATGGCAACTTGCGCCCGGCCTGGCCATGCCGCTGGCCCGGGCAACCTGCGCCCGGCCTGGCCACGCCGCTGGCCCGGGCAGCCTGCGCCCCGGTAGGCGACCTGCACACGGACTCGCGCGGACTTCCCGCACGCCGCCTGATGCATGCCCGGCGCCCGCGTTCCCTCACGGCACCCACGTCGCACCGTCCGACTTAGGCTGGTGCCATGAGCACCGACGCCACCGACCCCCACGCCCACGGCCCCCAGGCCACCGCTCCCGACCACGACGCCCCCCACCACGACGCTCCCCACGCCTCCTCCGGTGCCGCCGTCGATCCCGCCTCGCTGCGTCTGGTCGTCCTGGGCGCGGGCAACATGGGCGGTGCCTTCGTGCGCGCGGCCCGGGCCGCGGGGGTACCCGCCGACGGCGTGCGGATCGTCAACTCGCGCGAGGAGTCCTCGCGACGCGCCGCCGAGGACCTCGATGCGACGGCCGGAACCCTCGCGGACATCGCCGGCGCGGACCTGCTGCTGATCGGCATCAAGCCCTACCAGCTCGCCGCCGTGCTCCCCACGGTGCGCGAGCACCTGCGGGACTCCACCCTCGTGGTCTCCCTCGCCGCAGGCGCGACCCTCGCGTCGCTGGCGGAGACGCTCGGCGGGCACCGGCAGCTCGTCCGGGCGATGCCGAACATCCCCATGTCCGTGGGCGAGGGCGTCACGCAGGTGGTGGCAGGTCCGGACACCGACGAGGAGGCGCTGGACCGCCTGCGGGCCGTGCTGTCCGCCTCGGGTCTGGTCATCGAGCTGCCCGAGGACAAGGTCCACGCCGTGATCGGTGCCGCGGGCAGCGCGGTCGCCTTCGTGTACACCGTCGTGGACGCCATGGTCGACGAGGCCGTGCGCCAGGGCATCCCGCGCGCCGATGCCCAGAGGATCGTGATCCAGACCGTCAAGGGCGCCGCCCAGCTGCTCGAGACCACAGGGGAGCACCCCGCCGTGGCCCGCGGCAACGTCATGAGCCCCGGCGGGACGACCGCCGAGGGCGTCGCGGCCCTCGAGCGGCACGGTCTGCGACCTGCGCTCGCCGCCGCGATGGACGCCGCCGCCACGCGTTCGCGGGAGATGGCCGGGGAGTGAGCGCAGGGCTCGGCGACGTCTCGCTCGGGCCGCGCACGGCCGGAGCCGCGTGCGCGGCGATCCCGATCAGGGCCGGTTGGCGAACCGCTCGATGAGCTCGGTGTGGCCGGACACGATGAGCAGGTCGTGGCGGGTCACCATCGTCTCCGGGGTCGCGTACGTGAAGTCGCGGCCGGGAGACTTCACGCCCACGATCGTCACCCCGTACTTCGAGCGGATGTCGGACTCGGCGAGGGTGAAGCCGACGGTCTCGCGCGGGGGCCGCATCTTGACGATCGCGAAGCCGTCGTCGAACTCGATGTAGTCGATGAGGCGGCCGTTGACGAGGTGGGCCACCCGCTGACCCGCGTCCTTCTCGGGGAACACGACGTGGTGGGCCCCGATCCGCTCGAGGATCTTGCCGTGCGCCTGGGAGATGGCCTTGGCCCAGATGACGGGGCGGTCCAGGTCCACGAGGTTCGCGGTGATCAGGACGCTGGCCTCGATGGAGGTGCCGACGCCGACGACGGCGACCCCGAAGTCCGCCGCGCCCACCTGCTGGAGGGCGTCGAGGTTGGTCGCGTCGGCCTGGACGACGTGCGTCAGGTGACCGGAGAACTCCTGGACCAGCTCGGGGCGGGTGTCCATCGCGAGCACCTCGGTGCCCAGCTCCTGGAGGGTCAGGGCGATCGACGCGCCGAAGCGCCCGAGCCCGACCACGAGCACACCGCTGTCTCGACTGCGTTCGGACACGCGCACTCCTTCGGTCGTGGCCGGCCCTCCCGGCGGCGACCAGCGTAGTACGCGCTGCGGGCGCGCCGGTCGCGGGACCTGCACCGACACGCGACGGGCCGGTCAGCCGATGATCGGCCGGTCCTCCGGCAGGCGCACCACACGGGACCGCTCCCGCAGGGCCAGCGCCGCACCGAGGGTCATCGGCCCGATGCGCCCCATGTACATGCAGGCGATGATGACGGCCTTCGCGCTGGTGGGCAGGTCCGCCGTGATCCCGGTGGACAGGCCCACGGTGCCGTACGCCGAGAGCACCTCGAACAGCGTCCTGTCGAGCCCGAAGTCCGCGAGTTCGAGCAGGGCCAGGGTCGCGACGAACACGACCGAGGCGCTCATGACGAGCACGGCGATGGCCTGGCGGATCGCGTCCTGCGGGAGGCGGCGCCCGAACACCTCGACGTCGCGGTCACCGCGGGCCTCGGCGACGATGGACAGGACGAGCAGCGCGAAGGTGGTCACCTTGATGCCGCCGCCGGTGGATCCGGAGCCGCCGCCGATGAACATCAGCAGGTCCACGAACAAGCGGGTCGCGGGCTCGAACTGCCCGACGTCCAGCGTGGACAATCCCCCGGAGCGGGGCATCACCGAGGCGAAGGCGCTCGCGAGGATGCGGGTGCCCAGGTCGCGCCGCCCGAGCGTCCCGGGGTTGTCCCATTCCATGGCGAGGATCCCCAGGAAGCCGACGACGAACAGGATCGCGGAGGTCGAGAGGGTGAGCTTGGCGTGCAGGCTCCAGTGCGCCGGGGTGCGCCACTTGCGCACGAGGACGAGGATCACGGGGAAGCCGAGGGAGCCGACGAACACCGCGGTCGCGATCGGGATCGAGAACCACGGGTCACCCACGTACTGGCCCGTCCCGGCGACCTCGGGCACGAATCCGGCGTTGTTGAAGGCGCTGATCGCATAGAACATGCCGTTGAAGATCGACCGGCCCAGCCCGTGGTCGTTGACGATCATGTGGGGCAGCAGCGCCAGGAACGTCAGCAGCTCGAGGCTCGTGGAGGTGATCACGATGACCTTGAGGACCCCGCCGACCTCCGACAGCTTCTCGCTGCGGGTCTCCGAGGCGGCGATGATCCGCTGGGCCAGGCCCATGTGGCGCATCACCGACAGGCTCAGCAGCGAGGCCAGCGTCAGCACGCCGAGGCCGCCGACCTTCATCGCGACCATGATCACCACGAGCCCGAAGGTCGACCAGTGCGTCGCGGTGTCCACCGTGGTCAGCCCCGTGACGCACACCGCGGAGACCGCCGTGAACAGGGCGTCCACGAAGGGGGTGGGAATCCGCGACTCGGTGGCGATCGGCAGCGCCAGCAGCGCCGTGACCACGAGGATGATCCCCGTGAACGCTGTCAGGGCCAGACGGGCCGACGACGATCTCGCGGCGCTCGCGATGACGTCCCGCAGCGCCGAGCGCAGCCCCAGGCGCCGGGAGCGGTGGGCCAGCCGAGCGGCCCAGCGGCGCGGGCCGTCGGCACGCCGGGCGCGGTCCCCGGAGGATCCGCGGGCGGGGCGGCGGGGACGGGTGTCGCGCACGTCCTGCTCCCTCCGGCCCACGCCGGGCTCGTGCCACGGCACCGGGAGTCTACGCAGGCGTGCCCGGTGGTCCACTCGCTGCCGATGGGGCACGCCGGGAGCGCCCACCCCGATAGCCTGCGGCCATGAGCACCGCAGGGGGGACCACGCCGCGGCCCGGGGAGGGCGAGACCGCCGTCGTCTGGGAGGAGGCCGTCGCGGACTACGACTTCGGCCCGGACCACCCCATGTCGCCCGTGCGGCTCGAGCTGACCGCCGCGCTGTGCCGCTCCGAGGGACTGTTCGAGCGCCCCGGTGTGCGGATCCTCCCGGCGCCGATCGCGACCGACGCGCAGCTGGGGACCGTCCACGACGCGGAGTTCGTCGCGGCCGTCCGCGCCGCCTCGGACCCCGCGACCCGCCCCGCCCCTCGCGACCTGCTGCCCTACGGGCTGGGCGGCGACGACACCCCGGTGTTCGACGGTATCCACCCCGCGAGCGCCCGCCTGGTGGGCGGGACCCTCGGTGCCGTCGATGGCGTGCAGCGCGGGGACGTGCGCCGCGCGGTGAACTTCACCGGCGGGATGCACCATGCCCGGGCGTCCCAGGCCGCGGGGTTCTGCGTCTACAACGATGCCGCCGTGGGGATCCTGCACGCGCTGGACCGCGGCGAGCCGCGCGTCGTCTACGTGGACCTCGACGTCCATCACGGCGACGGCGTCGAGCGCGCGCTGTGGGACGAGCCGCGCGCGGTGACGATCTCGCTGCACGAGTCCGGGGAGCACATCTTCCCCGGGACGGGCTTCGTGCAGGACGCGGGCGGTCCCGGGGCACCCGGCAGCGCCGTCAACGTGCCGCTGCCCCGACGCACCGACTCCAGCGGGTGGCTGCGCGCGATCGAGGCGGTGGTGCTGCCACTGGTCCGGGCGATCGGCCCCACGCTGCTGGTCACCCAGCACGGCTGCGACACGCATCGGGACGATCCGCTGGCCGATCTCTCCGTCACCCTCGAGGGGCAGCGCGAGGCGATGCTCATGATGCGGGCTCTCGCCGACGAGGTCTGCGACGGACGCTGGCTCGCCCTGGGCGGTGGCGGCTACGCCGTGGCCGATGTCGTCCCACGGTCCTGGACCCATCTGGTGGCGATCGCGACGGGGGAGCCGCTGGACCCGGCGAGCGCCCTCCCGGAGGACTACCGCGCGACGATGCTGCAGCTGGCGCGCGAGCGGGGTCTGCCCCGACCGGACCGGGTGCGCACCCTCGGGGACGGCGTGCCCCCCACCCTGCGCCCCTGGGTCGCGGGCTTCGATCCGGCCGACCCCCTGGACCGTGCCGTCCAGGCGGCCCGCCGGGCGGCCTTCCCGGCCTGGGGCCTGGATCCGTACTACGACTGAGGCGACGCGCCCCTGCGAGAATGACCGCATGATGACCACGGCCCCCGGGGGACCCACGACGCTCGAGGACCTCGCGAGCGACCTGCACCAGGTGCACCTCCCGCTGCCCGTCGAGGGCGCCGAGCGCGGACGTCGCGCCGTCGCCTCGGCGCTCGACCAGCTCGCCGACCATGTCGTCCCCCGCCTCGAGGCCCTCGACGCGCCCCTGCTGGTGGTGGTCGGCGGCTCGACGGGCGCGGGGAAGTCCTCGCTGACCAACGCGCTCGTAGGACGCCCGGTGAGCCGGGCCGGGGCGATCCGCCCCACCACCCGGCGTCCGATCCTCGTCCACCATCCCGCCGACGCCGCCTGGTTCACGGGGCCGCGGATCCTGCCGGGGCTCGCCCGCGTGCACGCCGAGGGGCCGGGCACCGTCGGCGAGGACGCGCGCCGCGTCGCCTCCACGACCGCGGCCGCCGTTCCCAGGGACGGCACCCACGCCGAGGAGCCGTCGGCCGCGGCGACCTCACTCCTCCTCGTCGCCGATCCCGCCGTCCCGCGGGGACTGGCCCTGCTGGACGCCCCGGACATCGACTCGGTCTCGGCGGGCAACCGGGAGCTGGCCCGCCAGCTGCTGCGCGCCGCGGACCTGTGGCTGTTCGTCACCACCGCCAACCGCTATGCCGACGCGGTGCCGTGGGAGGTGCTGCGCACGGCCGCCGCCCGGGACATCACGGTGGCCGTCGTCATGAACCGGATCCCCGACCGTCCGGGGGTGGCCGAGGAGCTGTCCGAGGACCTGCGCGGACTCCTGGACCGCGGCGGACTTGACGGGGCACGGCTGTTCCTCGTCACCGAGGGGGAGGTCGACGAGGACGGGATGCTGCCGCCGGACGCGGTCGCCTCGATCCGCGGCTTCTTCACCGACCTCGCCGAGGACACCGCGGGACGCGGCGCGATCGCCCGCCGCACCCTCGCCGGCGCCATCACGGGGCTGGCGAGCAGTGCTCGGGAGATCTCCGATCACGCGGCGGACCAGGACGCCGCCCGGGAGCACCTGCGCGCCGACGTCGACTCCGCCTTCGCGGAGTCCCGGGAGCGGATCGACACCGTCCTGGGGGACGGCTCCCTCCTGCGCGGGGAGGTCCTGGCCCGATGGCAGGACGTGGTGGGCACCGGGGAGCTGATCCGTGGCGTGCAGAGCCTCGTGGGCCGGGTGCGCGACAGCATCACCGGTGCGCTGTCGGGCAGGCCCGCGCCGGCGGTCGCCGCCGAGGACGCCCTCGGGTCGGGCCTCGTGCACGTCGTGGTCGACGAGGTCGCGCGGGCCGCCGAACGGGCGGACGCGGCCTGGCGCTCCACGGAGGCGGGCAGGGCACTCGCCGCGGACGGGGACCTGGCCCGGGTGCCCGAGGGCTTCGGGGACGACGTGTCCGCGGCCGTCCGCGCGTGGCAGGGAGACGTCCTCGAGCTCGTGCGCAGCGAGGGCTCGGACCGCCGCATCAAGGCCCGCGTCCTGTCGCTGGGCGTCAACGCCGTGGGCGTCGCGCTGATGGTCGTCGTCTTCGCCTCGACCGCGTTCATCCCCACCGGGCTCGAGGTCGGGACGGGCGCCGCCGCCGCGCTGATCGGCCAGAAGCTCCTGGAGACGATCTTCGGGGAGGACGCGGTGCGCCGCCTCTCGCGGATCGCACGGGAGGCGCTGGCGAGTCGTCTGGACGACCTCGTCGCCGACCGTGCCGAGCCGTTCCGTGCGCGCCTGGCCGAGGTCGCCGGGGGGACCGGTCCCGAGCGGCTGCGCGAGGACGCGGCTCTGCTCGACGCCCTTGCCGCGGACGTCCGCGCGGGTCGCGGGGACCGCGAGGATCGGCCCGACAGCGTCGACGGACGCGCGAGCGGCGATCGGGACCATGACGCCCCCGAGCCCCGGAGCGCGCCATGACCCGCAGCGGGGGCCCCGATCAGCGGGCCGGGCTCGCCGAGCGCGTCGAGGCCCTGACCCGCGCGGTCGACGGGATCGAGGGGATCGTGGGCACCCGCGGGCTCGACGAGGCCCGCGCGGTGATCGCCCGCGCCCAGGGGCGGGCCGCGCTGTCGATCGAGCACACCGTCGTCGGGTTCCTCGGCGCGACGGGGTCCGGCAAGTCCTCGCTGCTGAACGCCGTGGTGGGCGCGGAGATCGCCCGGGCGGCCGTGCGCCGCCCCACGACCTCCGAGCCGCTGGCCGCGGTGCTGGGAGCCCCCGGCAGCGAAGCGCTGCTGGACTGGATCGACGTGCCCGAGCGTCACCTCCTCGACGATTCCGGCGTGCCGCTCGAACAGGCGCTGCTCGAGGCCGCGCGGGCTCCGCGCCGCGGGCTCCTGCGCCGCACCGAGACCCCCGCCGCGCCCGTCCCCGGGCTCGTGCTCCTGGACCTGCCCGACCTCGACTCCGTCGCCGCCGCGCATCGCAGGATCGCCGAGCGCATGGCCGGGCTGGTCGACGTGCTGGTCTGGGTCACCGATCCGCAGAAGTACGCCGACGACCTGCTGCACCACGAGTTCGTCGAGGCCCTCGCGGCGCACGACGCCACGACCCTGGTCGTGCTCAACCAGGTCGATCGGATCGCGGACCGCGACCGGCAGGCCGTGCTCGCCTCCCTCACGGAGCTCGTGCGCGCCGACGGGCTCGAGGCCGCGCCCGTGCTGGGCGTCTCGGCGGCGACGGGGGAGGGCATCGAGGATCTCCGGGAGCGGTGCACGGCGCTCGCCGTCCGCCACGACGCCGCCGCCCAGCGGGTGCGCACGGACGTCCGCGAGGCGGCCCTGCGGATCCGCGACGACGCCCCCGTGGGGACCCTCCCGGCCGACGTGCGCCCGGCCGACGTCCGCGCACTCACCGCGGACCTCGGGGCCGCCGCCCGGGTGGGTCCCGTCGCCGACGCCGTCGCCGCCTCGTACCGCCACCGCGCCGCGCGGCACGTCGGATGGCCGATGGTGCGCTGGCTGGGGAGGTTGCGCCCCGATCCGCTGGGGCGGCTCGGCATCGGCCGGACCGCCTCCTCCCGCGCCGTCGGCACCGAGACGGAGGAGGTCCAGACTTCTCGCACCTCGTTGCCCGCACCGGACGCCGCGACCGCGGCCCGCGCCTCGGGCGGCCTGCGGCGCTTCGCCGAGTCCACGAGCGAGGGAGCCTCCGATCCCTGGCGCGCGGCCGTGCGGCGCGCCGCCCGCTCCCACGAGGACGCGCTGCCCGACGCCCTGGACCAGGCGGTCGCCGGGGCGGACCTCCGCGCCCGCACCCGGCCGTGGTGGTGGCACGTGCTCTCGGTGATCCAGTGGCTGGCCCTGGCACTGGTCGTGGCAGGGCTGGGCTGGCTGGTGCTCCTGGCTGTGCTCGGGTTCCTCCAGGTCCCGGCGCCGCCGATGCCGATGGTCGAGGGGCTGTGGATCCCCGTCCCGCTGCCCACGGCGCTGCTCGTGCTGGGGCTGGGCATCGGCGTGCTGGTGGCGACGGCCGGCACGCTGATCGCCGCGCTCGCGGCCACGGCGGCGCGCCGCCGAGCCCGTCGCGTGCTCGAGGCGCGCGTGGCCGAGGTCGCCGAGCGGCTCGTCGTCGCGCCCGTCGAGGACGTGCTGGACCTCGCCCGCGACGTGGCGACGGATCTCTCCCTCGCGGCGGGCGGACGGCGCTGACCGCGCCATGTACCATGGAACGTCGTCTGTCGCACGGTCGGCGGCCCGCGCGTCCCGCGCGCCGGGTGCCGTCGGCGGCGGTCGTGGGCCGCGACGAGGATCCTCGCTGATCCCCGTCGGGCGGCCCCGGCCCGCGCGACACACCCCATCCCGGGCGAGCATCGACGGGATGGTCCACCGAACCGAGCGAGGAGAACGAGGCACCCATGGGCTCCGTCATCAAGAAGCGCCGCAAGCGTATGGCCAAGAAGAAGCATCGCAAGCTGCTGCGCAAGACCCGTCACCAGCGCCGCAACAAGAAGTGAGCGCCTGACACCAGCAGCGAGCTCCGCGAGGCCACGGCCCCGCGGCGATCCCGACCGGCCACCCCGAGACCCACGAGGTCCCGACGGGTGGCCGTCGTCGTCTCCGCGTCATGGAGAGCGGAACATCGGTGCACGATGCACGATGCACGGTGCGCGGCGACCCCGGGCAGGTCCCGATCGGCTCAGCCGCCGGGCAGCAGACGACGCCACCTCGGCCCGGGCCGCAGCGCGCGACGGAGGGCGACGGGATCGACGCGGTAGCGGGCCACGACCTGTCCGTCGACCACGACCACCGGCACCTGATCTCCCCACGCCTCGCGCAGGTCCGGATCCGCGTCGACATCGAGGCGCTCGACCGTGGTCCCGGCGCGCTCGGCCTCGTCCGCGACCAGGGGTCGGGCCGCCTCGCAGAGATGGCAGCCGTCCCGGTCCAGCAGGACGATGCGGGCCGATGGGTCCGAGGCGGCCGGGGGAGCGGGGGCGGGTCCGGGAGCTGCAACCATGCGCAGGAGCCTACGGGGCCGCGTACGGCACGGACGACGACGGGCCGCCCACCAGATGGTGGACGGCCCGACGGGTGTGGTCCGGGCTCCGGGCGCGATGCCCAGGCGCGAGGTCCGCGAGGGGTCAGGCGGCGGTGGGCGCCACGAACTCGGCCTCGACGGAGATCTTGACCTCGTCGCCGACGAGCACGCCGCCGGCCGCGAGGGCGGCGTTCCAGGTCAGTCCGAAATCCTTGCGGGAGATCGAGGTGGTGGCCGAGAAGCCCGCGCGGTAGGCGCCGAAGGGATCGGTCGCGGTGCCCTCGAACTCGGCGTCCAGCACGACCTCCTTGGTCACGCCGTGGAGCGTGAGGTCGCCGGTGACCTTGCGGGACTCGACCTTGGTCGAGCGGAAGGCGAACTCGGGGAACTGCGCGGCGTCGAAGAAGTCGGGGGAGCGCAGGTGGTCGTCGCGGCCGTCGTTGTTGGTGTCGACGGAGGTGATGTCGAGCTCGGCGGCGAAGACGAGGCTCTCGAGGGAGTCGCCCACCTCGAGCGAGCCGCTGGTGGGCTCGAAGGTGCCGCGCACCTTGGAGATGCCGGCGTGTCGGATGGTGAAGCCCACGGTGGTGTGAGTGGCGTCGAGGTTCCAGGTGCCCTGGGTGAGGCCCTCGGGAAGTGCGGTCATGGTCAAACTCCTCGGTCGGGGTGAACGGGTTAGTACTTGAAACGTAAACTAATATTCGGCACAATGCAACAGGACCCGCCGTGGCGATCCGCGCACCGGTCCGGGTCGATGGGGAAGGATCGAAGCGATGACCACTCTCGACGCGACCGGGCGCGACACCACCCGTGAGAACACCTCGCCCCGGGGCGAGGACGCCCCGCTGTGGCTGACCCGCACGGAACAGCATGCCTGGCGCAGCTTCATCGTGGGGGTCAACTCGATGGTCGAAGGGCTCTCCCAGGTCCTCGAGCAGGACCCGGAGATCGACCTGACGCTCAACGAGTACGAGATCCTCGTCCGACTCTCGGAGACCGAGGGGCACCGGGTCCGCATGGCCGAGCTCGCCGACCTCGTGGTCCACTCCCGCTCGCGCCTGACCCACACCGTGGCCCGCCTCGAGAAGCGCGGGCTCGTCGAGAGGGTGCGCTGCTCGGCCGATGGCCGCGGGCGAGAAGCCGTGCTGACCTCGGCAGGCATGGATCTGCTGGTCCGCGCGGCACCCGTCCATGTGGCCTCCGTGCGCAGCCACCTGCTCGACATCGTGGGCCCCGAGGACTTCCTCGCGCTGGGGCGGATCATGGGCCGCACGCTCGAGAAGGGGCCCGGCTCGGAGGGGCACGCCTGACCCGTCGTTCGCAGGATCGGCTGTTACCGTGAAGAGTCCCGTCCGGAGCCCGGATCCGGTCCTCGCGATCCGGTCGCGGACGGACACAGGGCGACATCCGTCGACACCTGTCGGCACCATCGACACCGCCCGTCGCCGAATCGGTGAGGTCCCCACGCGCACATGAGCACCACCACGGTCCACCTCGTCCGCCACGGAGAGGTCCACAACCCGGACAAGATCCTCTACGGGCGCCTGCCCGGGTACCGCCTGTCCGAGCGCGGGCAGCAGATGGCACGCCTGGTCGCGGAGTACCTCGCGCCGCATGACGTCGCCCATGTGGTCGCCTCCCCGCTGCTGCGCGCCCAGCAGACGGCCGCCCCGATCGCCGCCGCCCACGACCTCCCCGTCGAGACCGACGAACGGCTCATCGAATCTGCCAACCACTTCGAGGGGCTGCGCGTGGGGCACGGGGAGGGGCGCCTGACCAATCCCCGGCACTGGCCCTCTTTCGTCAACCCCTTCCGCCCGTCCTGGGGTGAGCCGTACCGCTCCCAGGAGAAGCGCATGATCGCGGCGGTCCATGCCGTGCGGGCGCGCTCGCTGGGCCATGAGGCCGTGATCGTCTCCCACCAGCTGCCCATCTGGGTGACCCGGCTCTCCGCCGAACGTCGCCCCCTGGTGCACGATCCTCGACGCCGCCAGTGCGGGCTGTGCTCCGTCACGAGCCTGCGCTTCGACGGCGACCGGCTCGTGGCGGTCGACTACGCGGAGCCGGCGGCGGCGCTCTACCCCGGGGCGGTCGACGCCACGGGCGGGAAGCTCACGTGAGCGCGACCCCGCGCCGCCGCATCCTGCAGGCCGGTGCCCTCGCCGCGACCGGCGCCCTGCTCGCCGCCTGCGCGACCGACACCTCCGACCGCTACGGCACCGACACCGGCTTCGTCTCCGGGGACGGCGTGGCCACCGAGATCGACGCCGCCGACCGCGGGGAGCCGATCGCCTTCACCGGGACCACCTACGAGGGCGACGCGTTCTCGGCGGAGGAGCAGCGCGGCCATGTCCTCGTGCTCAACGTCTGGTACGCCGCCTGCGCCCCGTGCCGCAAGGAGGCGCCCGAGCTCGCGACGATCGCGCGGGACTACGCCGACAAGGACGTCACCTTCCTCGGGATCAACGTGCGCGATGCCGCGGGCCCCGCGCAGTCCTTCGAGAAGAACTTCGACGTGCCCTACCCCTCCGTCCCGGACACCGATGCGCAGATCATGTACGCCCTGCGCGGCCAGGTGGCCCCCAACGCCGTGCCCTCGACCCTGGTGCTGGATCCCGAGGGCCGCGTCGCCGCCCGCATCTCGGGACTCATCGACGCCTCGACACTGAGGTCGATGATCGACCGGGTGCTCGGGGCATGACGGGGGCGGGCATCGGGGAGGTCTTCTCGAGCACGATCCTGTCGGGCTCGATGTGGCTCGCCGTCGCGGTCGCCGCCGCCGCAGGCATCGTGGCCTTCGTGTCGCCGTGCGTGCTCCCGGTGGTGCCCGGCTACCTCGGCTACGTCTCGGGGCTCGCCGGACAGGACTCCCAGGAGGAGCGCCGGGCCCGCCGCATGCTCTGGGGCTCTCTGCTCTTCGTCGGCGGTTTCACCGTCGTCTTCATGGTCCTCGGAGGCTTCATCGGCGCCCTCGGCTTCGTGCTCCAGGAGCACCTGGTGTGGGTCAACCGCATCGCGGGCGTCATCGTGATCGTCATGGGCCTGCTCTTCCTCGGAGCCTTCCCCGCCCTGTCAGGCACCAGGGCGATCGCCAAGCGGCCCGATGCGGGCCTGTGGGGTGCGCCGCTGCTGGGCATGGTGTTCGGCCTCTCGTGGACGCCGTGCATCGGCCCCACCTATGCCGCGGTGCTCGCCCTCAGCCTCGACGGCGCCTCGCCGGTGCGCGGCGGCCTGCTCGCGCTGGCCTACTCGCTCGGGCTCGGGATCCCCTTCGTGCTGTTCGCCCTCGGGTTCCAGCGCGCCCTCGGGGCCAGCCGCTTCCTGGCCCGGCACCGCCGCGTGATCGGCGTGATCTCCGGTGCCCTGCTCATCGCGATCGGCGTGCTGCTGCTGACCGGGCAGTGGAGCGCATGGATGGGGCAGCTGCAGGGTGCCATCGGCGGATACGAGACGGTGGTCTGATGGCACGCGACGAGATCGACCCGACCGCGGGGGACCAGCAGCTCCCGGACGCCGCCGAGAAGGCGACGACGGAGGGCACGGCCCGCGATGCGACGTCCGCCAGGAATCCGACGGCTTCGACGCCCCCTCCGTCTCCGAGGGCTCCGAAGCGCTGGAGGGCCGCGCGGTCCGCGGCGTCCGGACGCGGCGCACGCGGCACAGACCGCTCCTCGCGCGCGCCGCAGGGGCCGATGCTCCCCGGCAGCACCGCACCCGCCGACGGCGCCGATCCCGGTCGCCGCGCGACCCTGCCGCGGCTCGGCGCCCGCGGCGTGCTGCTGTTCCTGTGGCGTCAGCTCACGAGCATGCAGACCGCCCTCGTGCTGCTCATGCTCCTGGCCGTGGCGGCCGTCCCCGGCTCCCTCTACCCCCAGCGCAGCGTCGACCCGGGCCTGACCGACCAGTTCCTCGCCGAGAACGGCACCTACGGCAAGGTCCTGGACACCCTCGGGTTCTTCGACGTCTTCTCCTCGCCGTGGTTCTCGGCGATCTACCTGCTGCTGTTCGTCTCGCTCGTGGGCTGCATCGTGCCGCGCCTGGGCGTGCTGATCCGCCAGCTCCGCTCGCGGCCCCCGCGGACCCCGCGCCGGCTGGACCGCTTCGTCGGGCACTCCCGCACGGAGCTGCCGGGGCGCTCGGACGAGGAGCTCATCGCGCAGGCCTCCGCGGCGCTGAAGCGGCGGCGCTACCGGCTGGACGTGCACACCGAGCGCCACGGCGCCTCGATCAGCGCCGAGCGGGGCTACCTCCGCGAGGCGGGGAATCTGCTGTTCCACATCGCCCTGGTGGGCGTGCTCGCGGGTGTCGCCCTCGGGCACCTGACGCAGTACCGCGGGCAGGTCACCGTCATCGAGGGCGAGGGCTTCTCCAACACGCTCGCCGGCTACGACTCCTTCACCCCGGGCCCGTGGTTCGACGCGTCGACGCTGCCGGAGTTCCAGTTCACCCTCGACGATTTCCGTGCCGAGTACGACACCTCGCCCACCGAGCACGAGTTCGGCCAGCCCCGGAAGTTCGAGGCGGACGTCTCGGTGACCGATCCCGGCACCGGCACCACGAAGCAGACGGTGCGCGTCAACCAGCCGATGCACGTGCCCGGCGCCTCGGTCTACCTCCTGGGCAACGGCTACGCCCCGGACATCACGATCACCGACCCCACGGGTCAGGTCGTGGCGCAGGGGCCGTTCATCTCGATCCCGCGGGACAGCATGTACACGTCCCAGCTGGTGCTCAAGGCCCCGGATGCGCGCCCCGAGCAGATCGCCGTGGTGGGGATCTTCATGCCGACCGCCGAGATCGACGAGACGGGCCCGCACTCGCGGTTCCCCGACCTCGTGGATCCCCAGATCGCCATGTCCGTGTACACCGGGGACCTCGGCCTGGACCAGGGCGTCCCGCAGAACGCCTATCAGATCGACGTGTCCACCCTGACCCCGGTCACCGACGCCGACGGCCAGCAGGTGCTGCTGAGGATGGCGCCCGGACAGAGCCAGACGCTGCCCGACGGCACGACGATCGCCTTCAACGGCGTCAAGCGGTACGCCGCCTTCGACATCAAGCACGATCCCTTCGCCTACTTCACCCTCGGTGCGGCCCTCGCGGCGACGTCGGGGCTCGCGCTGTCGCTGTTCGTCCCGCGCCGTCGCGTGTGGGTGCGGGTCACCCGCCGTGACGGCGAGGACGGGCCCGTGAGCGTGCTCGAGGTGGCGGGACTGGCCCGGAGCGAGGATCATCGTCTCCAGGCCGCCGTCGAGGAGCTCGCCGCGCGCCTCGCCGCCGACGCCGGACCGGATGCGCCCGAGGGCGCCGCACCAGGAGGAAAATCCCGTGGCTGACACCATGTTCGCGCAGGTCTCGGGCCTGCTCTTCGTCGTCGCCATCGTGGTGTACGTCCTGGCCATGACCGGCTTCGCGGTCGACCTGGCGCGCAGCACCCAGCGGCGCAGCGACGCCCGGCTCGAGCGCCGTGCGGCCACCGCCCCGGCCCGTGCCGCGGGCTCCGGCTCCAAGGTTGCGGTCCTGGACCGGGATCCGGGCGCCGTCGACGCCGGTGACGCGTCTGCCCGGGGGACCGGATCGGGCGTCCCCGCGACGGGCGCGGCACCTGCCGGCGGCATGAGCGCGGGCACCTTCGCGGTGATCATGGCCTGCGGTGCGGCGATCGTGCACGTGGCCGCGGTGGTCCTGCGCGGCCTGGCGACCCACCGGGTGCCGTGGTCGAACATGTACGAGTTCGCGATGACGGGCAGCGCGGTGGTGATGGTGCTGTTCCTCGCGATCATCCTGCGACGCAGGGAACTGCGGGTGCTCGGCACCTTCGTCGTCGGGCCGATGCTGATCCTCATGCTGATCGCCCAGCGCATGTGGTACGTCCCGGCCGCGGCCCTGCCGCCGAGCCTGCAGAACTCCCACTGGCTGGTCATCCACGTCTCGGTCGCGATCCTGGCGTCGGCGCTGTTCACGATCGGCGCGGTCATCTCCGTCCTGCAGCTCCTGCAGGCGCGCCGCGAGCTCCAGGATCCGGACGGCGCCGTCGAGGCCCCCGGGACCCGCACGGAGCGGCTGCGCGAGGGCATCTGGCGCCGCATCGGGCCGGTGCTGGACCGGCTGCCCAGCTCGAAGGACCTCGAGGCGCTCGCCTTCCGCGTCCATGCCGTCGGCTTCGTGCTGTGGAGCTTCACCCTCATCTTCGGCGCCATCTGGGCCTCGACGGCCTGGGGCCGCTACTGGGGTTGGGACCCCAAGGAGGTGTGGACCTTCGTGATCTGGGTGGTCTACGCGGCCTACCTGCACGCTCGGGCGACCGTCGGCTTCCGCGGCAGCCGTGCCGCGTGGTTCGCGCTCGTCGGGTTCCTGTGCGTCATCTTCAACTTCACGATCGTCAACACCGTCATCAACGGCCTGCACTCGTACTCCGGCCTCGGCTGATCGCCGCGCCGGAGGCGCCGTTCAGGCGCTCGGGCCGGATCCCTCGTCGCCGTCCGTCCTCTGCTCGCGCTCGCGGCGACGGCGACGGACGTCCTCGTCGAGCTTGCGCAGGAAGTCCGGGTCGTCGTCGGGGGCCAGGGGCCCGCGGCTGGGCGCGCTGCCCGGTCGGCGCGCGGCGCCGTCGCCCTGGGAGCGGTCCCGGCCCACGACCAGCCAGGTCAGCGGGCCCGCCCACGGGATCAGCACGATGAGCACGATCCATGCCCACTTGGGGATCCCGCGCATGCGTGAGGCGTCGGTCTGGATGCAGTCGGCCAGGGCGAAGACGGTCAGGGCCACCGAGGCGACGGCGAGGACGGCGCGCAACATGCCAGCATCGTAGGCGGTGGGGCTGGACCGGGACGGGGAACGCTCGGCATCCGCATCCGCATCCGCATCGGCATCGGCATCGGCATCCGGGTCGGGGTCGGCGCTCAGGGGAGCCTCGGCGCCGCGCTCGGTGTCCCGTGCCGTTCCCAGCGTGCCGCGCCTACCCTGGACCCATGCGCGATCTGCTGGTCTACACCGTCCTGCGGCTGGGCGTGTTCGCCCTCCTGTGGTGGCTGCTCACGCTGGCGGGGCTGCACTACCTCGTGGCGGGTGTGCTCGCCGCCCTGCTCGCCATGCTCATCTCGTTCGTCGCCCTGAATCGGCAGCGCGATCGGGTCGCGATGCGCTGGAAGGCGGCCGATGATCGTCGGCGCGCGCGGCGCGGTGAGGTCCGTGACGAGGACGCCGACGAGGAGGACGCCCTGCTCGAGGGCGCGGACGACGTCAGGGACGACCACGCCGTGGACGACGGCGCCAGGGGCGATGATGACCTGGGCGACGACGACCTGGGGAGCGACGACCCGGGCAGGGACATCACCGCCGACGGCGACACCTCGCCCCGGGACGAGATCCCCGTCGCGGGGGCGTCAGAGGACGAGCCCCGCCAGCACCAGGACTGAGAGCACCAGCTCCACCCGCCCCGTCGCGCCGAGCACGGGGATGAGGTCGCGTCCGGCGGCACCGCGCAGGACCGCCCGCACGGGAGCCACCGCGAACGGCACGGCCAGCAGCACCAGCACCACCGGCCAGTGGTGCACGGCCACCGGCACCAGGAGCACGAACGGGACCACGAGGCACGCGGCGTACAGCAGCCGCGTGCGGCGATCCCCGAGGCGCACCGCGAGGGTGTGCTTGCCCGCCTCGGTGTCCGAGGGGATGTCCCGGAGGTTGTTGGCCACGAGCACCGCGACGGCCAGCAGGCCCACCGCCGCCGCGCACGCCAGCGCGACCCACGACCACCGCAGGGTGATGGCGTAGGAGGTGCCCAGCACCGCGACGAGCCCGAAGAACACGAAGACGAACACCTCGCCCAGGCCCAGGTAGCCGTACGGGCGCGAGCCGCCCGTGTAGAACCATGCCGCGAGCACCGCGGCGACGCCCACCAGGAGCATCCACCACGCGCCCGCGAGCGCCGTCAGCGCGACCCCGAGCAGCCCGCCGATCCCGAGCGCGACGAAGGCGGCCCGCTTGACGGCCTCCGGGCGCGCGGCGCGCGATCCCGTCAGGCGGAAGGGGCCGACGCGGTCGTCGTCGGTGCCGCGGATCCCGTCGGAGTAGTCGTTGGCGTAGTTCACGCCGATCTGCAGCGCGAGCGCGACGCCGAGCGCCAGCAGGGCGCGGGGAACGACGGTGCCGGGCTCGAAGCCGATCTGGTGGATCGCGGCGCCGGTGCCCGCGGCGACCGGGGCGAAGGCCGCCGGCCACGTGCGGGGTCGGGACCCCTGGACCCATTGGGAGATGCTGGCCACCGGGAGCCTTCCTGGACGGGGATCAGGCGCCGCGGGAGATCGCCTCTCGTCGCGCTGCGGACCGGTCGATCTTACCGATCCCCAGGCGGGGCAGGGCATCGAGCACGAGCGTGCTCTTGGGCACGGCGTAGCGGGGGAGGGGCCCGGCACGCAGGGCCGTGCGCACCAGCTCGGGCAGCAGGGCGGTGTCCGCCGCCGCGGTGGGGACGACGAGCGCGACGAGCCGCTGGCCCCACTGGGCGTCCGGCACGCCCACGACGACGCTCGCGGCGACCTGGCCGTCGAGGTCGCCGTCGGCCGCGATGGCCCGTTCGACCTCCTGGGGCAGCACCTTGCGGCCGCCCGTCACGACGACGTCGTCGGCGCGGCCCAGGATGCTCACGCGACCGGCGGTCAGGCGCGCGAGGTCCGAGGTGACGAACATCCGCTGCCGGGTGGAGGCGTCGGCCGTGCGCACGAGGGGGAAGGCCCCGAGGTCCGCGCCGCCGTCGGGCCGGAGGTACCCGGTGGCGAGGGTGGGGGAGGTGATCACGAGGCGTCCCTCGCCCTCCGCGGAGAAGCCCTCGGCGGCCCGATGGTGCCCGGGGCCCTCGGGCGCCGTGGTGGCGGTCTCGCCGTCGGCCGCCTGCTGGATCCTGAGCGCCACGCCGTCCAGCGGGTCGCCGTCGTACACGCAGCCGCCCGCGGTCTCGCTGGCCCCGTAGGTGGTCAGCACGTGGATCCCACGGTCCCGTGCCCGCACCAGGAGGGCCGGGTCGATCGCGGCGCCGCCCACCAGCACGGTGTCGAAGCGCGCCAGCAGGGCGCGGGCGCGCACGCCGGCGTCGCTCGGGTCCTCGAGGATCCGCGTGAGCTGGGTGGGCACGAGGGAGGTGTGCAGCGCGACCCCCGCGGCCTCGGCCTCGGTGAGCGCGGTCGATGCGGAGCGGGCGAAGGACCGCGCCTCGAACCGCTCGGCGAGGGCGGGCAGGACCGAGGGCAACAGGGGACGGGCGCGGCCCAGCAGCTCGGCGGCCCGGCATGCGCGCGCGATGACCTGGATCCCCGCGATGTGGGTGGGCGGCAGGAGCGGCAGCCACATGCCGTGGCCCGGCGCGCGGGGTGACCGGCGGCGGCCCCCTGCGGGCGCGGAGACATCGGCAAGGAGCCGGGCGGTCGCATCGTGCGAGGCCACGAGGGCGGCGCGGGACAGCGCCACGGCCTTGGAGGCCCCCGTGGATCCGGAGGTCGGCACGACCAGGGCGGTGGCTCCGAAGCCCGGGGGCAGGGACGGCGGCGGCGCGAAGCCCGCGAGCCAGAGACGGGAGGCACCGGCCATCAGTGCTGAGATCGCCTCGATGTGCTCGGCGAGGGAGGCGGGGGTGCCGGAGAACGGCACGGGCCGGGTCCAGGCGATGGGCTGCTCGATGGGGGCGGACATGGTCGCCTCAGCCCTGGGGGTGCCCGAACGAGGACCAGTCCGGCGCGCGCTTGCCCAGGAACGCGTCGCGTCCCTCGACGGCCTCGTCGGTCATGTACGCCAGGCGTGTGGCCTCTCCGGCGAAGACCTGCTGGCCCATCAGCCCGTCGTCGGTGAGGTTGAAGGCGAACTTGAGCATGCGGATCGCCTGCGGGGACTTGCCCGCGATCGTCGCGGCCAGGCCCAGCGCGGCGTCCTCGAGCTCCGCATGGGGGACGACGCGGTTGACGCCCCCGAAGTCGTAGGCGTCCTGGGCCGAGTACTCCTCGGCGAGGAAGAAGATCTCCCGGGCGCGCTTCTGCCCCACCTGCTTGGCGAGGTAGGCGCTGCCGTAGCCGCCGTCGAAGGAGCCGACGTCGGCGTCGGTCTGCTTGAAGCGGGCGTGCTCACGGGAGGCGATGGAGAGGTCCGCGACGACGTGCAGGGAGTGCCCGCCGCCGGCCGCCCAGCCGTTGACCACGGCGATGACGACCTTGCCCATCGTCCGGATCAGGCGCTGGACCTCGAGGATGTGCAGGCGGCCCGCCTGGTCGGGGACCACGGCGTCGGAGGTCTCGCCGTCGGCGTACTGATACCCGGAGCGCCCGCGGATCCGCTGGTCCCCGCCCGAGCAGAAGGCCCGACCGCCGTCCTTGGGCGAGGGGCCGTTGCCCGTCAGCAGGATCACGCCCACCCCGGGGTCCAGCCGTGCGTGGTCCAGCGCCCGGTAGAGCTCGTCCACGGTGTGCGGGCGGAAGGCGTTGCGCACCTCGGGGCGATCGAAGGCGATCCGCACGCACGGCAGGTCGAGTCCGGCCGCCCGATCCACCGCCCGGTGGTAGGTGACGTCCGTGAGCGCGGGCCCGCCGAGCTCCTCGGGGCCGATGTCCCGCCAGCGCCGCGGGTCGAACGTCTCGGAGACGTCGCGGGGCAGCGGCGGGACGGCGTCGGGGTGGCCGGGAGCGGTCGATGCGGGCATGCTCCCAGGGTAGGCGGTGCCCCCGACGCACGTCGCCCGGACCGTCACGGCACCGTGCGGGGGAGATGGGCAATGCGCGGCCAGGGGTCGCCGGGCAGACGGCCGTAGGTCAGCACGTCGACCCGCGTCCCGTCCACGAGGAACTTCTCGCGCTCGCGGCCCTCGAGCACGAAACCCGCCGCCCGTGCGACGCCACCGGAGGCGGGGTTGTCCACCCGATGCCCGAGCTCGAGGCGTTCCAGCGCCCCGCCGGCCGGCGCGAGCTGCTCGTCGCACACCGTGGCCACGGCCCGGGAGGTCAGGCCCCGCCCGCGGTGGGACGCGTGCACCCAGTAATGCACCCAGCCGGTGCGCTCGACCGCGTCGACGCGCACCCCGACCACGCCGACGAGCACGCCGTCGGGATCGGCGATCGCCACGGAGCGCGCGCTGTCGTCCCGCAGCCACCCGATGAGGCGCCGGGCGCCGTCCTCGTCGACCACCGCGCCCTGACGGGCCATGTCGGGGGCCGAGGAGAAGGCGGCGAGCACGGCGGGCGCATCCGTCTCCCGCACGGGTCGCAGGACGTAGCCGGCCGTGCGCGAGGAGTCCGGGACGTCGGCGGAGGCGCTGTCGCTCGGGGTGCTCGGCATGTCCGGCATCGTGCCTCGGATCGCCTACCCTCGGGTGTGCCCCCTGGAGCGATGACCGTCCCCGCCGCCCTGCGTGACCTGGGCATCGACCGCGCGCACGCGTGGTCCATCCCGATGACCACGCGGTTCCGCCGCATCACCGTCCGCGAGGGCGTGCTCCTGCGGGGACCGGCCGGCTGGGCGGAGTTCTCGCCCTTCGGGGACTACGACGACGTCGAGTCCTCCGCGTGGCTCGCGGCGGCCCTGGAGGACGCCACGACCGCGCGGCCCGAGCCCCTGCGTGACCGCATCCCCGTCAACGTCACGATTCCCGTCGTCACCCCCGAGCGCGCACACGAGATCGCCCGGGTGGGCGGCGCCCGCACCGCGAAGGTCAAGGTCGCCGACCCCGGGACCACGCCCTCCCAGGACGCCGCACGTCTCGAGGCGGTGCGGGACGCCCTGGGGCCCGCGGCCCGGATCCGCGTCGACGCCAACGCGGCCTGGACCCTCGAGGAGGCGCTCGCGGTGCTGCCGCTGCTGGACCGCGCCGCGGGCGGCCTCGAGTACGCCGAGCAGCCCGTCGCGTCGATCGAGGACATGGCGACCCTGCGGCGCCGGCTCGACGTGCCGCTGGCCGCGGACGAGCTGGTGCGCCGAGCCGAGGACCCGCTGCGCGTGGCGCGTGCCGGCGCCGCGGACCTCCTGGTCATGAAGGTGCAGCCGCTCGGCGGGATCCGCCGATGCCTCACGCTCGCCGCCGAGGCCGGGCTCCCCGTGGTCGTCTCCTCGGCGCTCGAGACGAGCATCGGGCTGGCTGCGGGCTGCGCCGCGGCGGCCGCGCTGCCGGAGCTGCCGTTCGCGTGCGGGCTCGCCACCGGTGCGCTCCTGACCGCCGATGTGACCGCGCACCCCCTGCGCACCGTGGACGGGTTCCTCCCGGTGCGCCGCGACGACCCCGATCCCGACGCGCTCGCCGCCTGCGCCGCGGACGGGGACGTCCGGGAGCGATGGGAGCGTCGTCTCGCGGCCTGCGCCGCGATCACCTGCGGCGATACCCTCGTCCCATGACGAGCGACGCCCCGCGCACCCTGAACCCCTCGGGCTCGGGGGCGGTCGACGAGGCCGCCGCGATCTGGACGGCGCTCGCGGACCTCGGCGTCCGGGACGTGGTGCTGGCCCCTGGTTCCCGCTCCGCTCCCTTCGTGTACGCCCTGCAGCAGCCCGGGCCCGCCGCATCGTTGCGCGCCCACGTCCGGATCGACGAGCGCGCCGCGGCCTTCACCGCCCTGGGGGTATCCCGCGCCGATCCCGCGCACCCGGGCGTGGTCGTCACGACCTCGGGCACCGCCGCCGCGCACCTGCACGCCGCCGTGCTCGAGGCGCACCACGCGGGCGTGCCGCTCCTCGTGATCACCGCGGACCGCCCCGCCGAGCTGCGGGACACCGGCGCCAACCAGACCACCCACCAGGCGGGCCTGTACGGGGACGCCGTGCGCTTCGCCGCGGACCTGCCTGCCCCGACGGCGGACCGGGCGAGCGACCTCGAGGTGCGCACCGCCGTCTCCACCGTCGCGCGCGCCCTCGCGGCCGCGACGGGCGAGCGCCCCGGTCCCGTGCACCTGAACATCGGGCTCCGGGACCCGCTGACCCCACGGATCCACGAGACCGCGCCCGAAGAGCGGGCGGGGACGATCCCCCTGCCCGCGCCCACGCGCCGCATCGTCCCCTCGGCGCCGGCGCCCGTGCCGGTGCTGCTCGCGGACCGCGCCGTGGTCGTCGCCGGGGACGGCGCGGGACCGGTGGCCGCCCGGTTCGCCGAGGCCCACGCGCTGCCTCTTCTGGCCGAGCCCTCCTCGGGCGCCCGGGACGGCACGACCCTGGTCCCTTTCTATCCCGCCGTGCTGCGCGAGGCCCTGGCCGCGGACGCCCACGCCCTGCGGCCCGAGCAGGTGATCGTGTTCGGCCGCCCCACCCTCTCGCGCCCCGTCGTCCGCGGGCTGCTCGGCGCCGACGGGGTCGACGTCGTGGTGGTCGACGCGACGGGGACCTGGCCCGATGCCGCCCGCAACGCCCGCCTGGTGGTCCCCGCGATCGTCGCGGCCGCCGCCCCCGCGGGCACCGGCACGACGGCGCCCGCCGGCGAGCGCCGCTCCCGCTACCTCGTCGCCTGGCAGGAGGCCGGGGCTCGGGCGCTCAGCGCACCGGCGACCTGGCAGGCCCGGGCCGCGCTCGCCGTGTGGAGGGCGACCGGCCCTGCCGACACCCTCGTGCTCGGCTCCTCGAGCCTCGTGCGGGACCTCGAGCTGCTGGCCGGCCCCACCCCGGGCACCGTGGTCGCCAACCGCGGCCTGGCCGGCATCGACGGCATGATCTCCACCGCCACCGGCTACGCGCTGGCGCGTCGGGGCGCATCGGGACGGGTGCGGGTGCTGCTCGGCGACCTCACCGCCGTTCACGACCTCACGGGCCTCGTGATCGGTCCCGGGGAGCCGCAGCCCGATCTCGACGTGGTCGTCGTCGACGACGGCGGGGGTCGGATCTTCTCGGGCCTCGAGCACGCCGCGGCGGACCCGGACGTGCTGCGCCGGTTCTTCACCACCCCGCACGGCACCGACCTCGTCTCCGCCGGACGCGCGCTCGGCGTCGACGCCTCGGCACTGACCGCGGACGCGCTGGCGACCGCCCTCGGTCGGACGCCGCACGGGCGTCGGCTGCTCGTCGTGCGCGATCCCGCGGGGGCCGACCATGCGGACACCACGGCGATCGGCGAGCACGGGGCAGCTGCCGTCGACACCGACCACGCCGCGAGGAGCCGGGGCCATCGGCCCGCATGACACAGCAGGCGCACAGCGCGGTCCCATCGAGCCCCCGGGCATCGCGCCTGTGATGAGTCCCGTCGCGCGGCACGCACCGCTGCCGCGCCGGATCAGATGGACCAGAGAGGCGCGACATGCCTGACGAGAACAGCTACGGATGGGAGACCCGTCCGCAGGCTCCCACCCCCGACCACAGCACCGCCCCCGAGCAGGGCCCCGCCCCCGAGCATCGCCCCACCCACGCGGCCGACGGCACGGCGGCGCAGGGCACGGCCTTCACCCCGGCCTTCACCCCGGCCCCCGCACCGGTCCGCACCCGCCGCGGTCCCTCCTGGGCCGGGGTCATCGGCCTCGTGGCCGCGGGCGGGATCCTGAGCTCGGGCCTGACGCTCGGCGGGGTGCTCGGCTACGACGCCCTGACCGACACGGGCGGCCCGGTCGCCAGTGCGAGCGCCCCGGCGACCGCCGGCGGCACGGCCGCGCGCACGGCCGCCGCGACCGGCAGCATCGACTGGGAGACGGTCGCGTCGGCGGTGTCCCCGAGCACCGTCGCGATCACGGTCGCCACCACGCAGGGACAGGCCGAGGGCACCGGGGTCATCCATGACGCGCAGGGCGACATCGTCACCAACAACCACGTCGTCGCGGGCGCGCAGAAGATCTCCGTGCGCCTGGCCGACGGGCGTGCCTTCTCCGCGAGCGTCGTCGGCACGGACCCCTCGACCGACCTCGCCGTGATCCGGCTCGAGAACCCTCCGGCGGACCTCAAGCCCGCCACCTTCGGCGACTCCTCGCAGGTGACCGTCGGCCAGCCCGTCATGGCCGTCGGCACCCCCTTGGGCCTGGACAACACCGTGACCACCGGCATCATCTCCGCCATCCACCGCCCCGTGAGCACCCAGGGGGAGACGGGCGCGACAGGTGCCGAGGGCAGCGGCGATGCCGCCTACACCTCCGCGCTGCAGACCGACGCCGCCATCAACCCCGGCAACTCCGGAGGCCCCCTGGTCGACGGCTCGGGCACCGTGATCGGGATCAACTCCTCGATCGCGGGCCTGGCGAGCACGGAGGCGACCCAGGAGACGCAGTCCGGCAGCATCGGCCTGGGCTTCGCGATCCCGTCCTCGACGGTCACCCTCATCACCGATCAGCTCATCGAGCACGGCACGGCCCAGCACGCGCTGCTCGGGGTGACCGCCTCGGACGGCGACCAGGACAGCCAGGGCGCGAGCTACAGCGGTGCCCTGGTGCGCTCGGTGGTCGACGGCGGCCCCGCCCAGCAGGCGGGCCTGCGCCAGGGTGATCTGGTGCTGTCGGTGGACGACGTGCCGATCGGGGACGCCACGGGCCTGACGGCGTACGTGCGCAGCCTCGCGGTCGGTTCGACCCACGAGGTGAAGTACCTCCGGGACGGCACCGAGGCGACGGCGTCGGTCACGCTCAGCCAGGCGAGCTGAGCCTCAGGAGCCCAGCGCCCTCAGCGCCGACAGCACCGGACGGGTCTTGGCGAGCGCCTCGGCGTGCTCGGTGACCGGGTCGGAGGCGGCCACCAGGCCGCCTCCGGCCTGGAGCCGCAGGCCCCCGTCCTCGAGCAGATGCGCCATCCGCAGCGCGATCGCCCACTGGCCGTGCCCGTGGGCGTCCATCCAGCCCACGGGGGCCCCGTAGCCGCCCCGGTCGTGGGCCTCGAGCTCGGCGATGATCTCGTCGGCGCGCTCGCGCGGCGTGCCGCTGACGGCCGCCGAGGGATGCAGCACCGAGGCCACGTCCAGGCTCGTCACCCCCGGACGCAACCGGGCGCGGACGTCAGATGCCAGGTGCTCGAGCCCGGGCAGGCGCAGCACGAACGGCTCGGGGGACGCGACCACGTCGTCAGCGACGGCGGTCAGCGCCCGGGTCACGGAGTCGATCGCGAAGGTGTGCTCGGCGCGCTCCTTGGCGTCGGCGCGGAAGGCCCGCCGTTCGTCCTCGGCGAGCTCGCCGCCGTCGGCGACCGGACGCGTCCCGGCCAGGACCCGGCTGAACACGCGCCCGCGCTCGGTCTGCGCCAGCATCTCCGGGGTCGCGCCCACCACGTCCCCCACCCGGTACGCCCACGTCGAGGGATAGCGGTCCGCGAGGCGCCGTACGAGCGCGGAGGGATCGACGGGACCCGACGTCGTGACCTCGGTCGTCTCGGACAGCACGACCTTCTCGGCCTCTCCCGCCCGGATCCGGCGCACGGCCTCGGCCACGAGCCCCTGGTACTCGTCCGGGGTGTGGTCGGGGTCCACGTCGACGTCGACCCGTTGGCCGGGAGGGGTGCTCGTGAAGAGGTCGCGCCAGGAGGCCGGACCTGCGGGCTCGTCGGACCGGCGGATCGTGGTCCAGAAGGCCTCGCCCTCGCTGATGCCGAGCACGGCCCGCGGGACGACGAGCATCGAGGGGCGCGCGGAGGCGTCGGCGTAGGAGAAGGTGCCGAAGGCCATCGGCCCGCTGCCGGGCCTGTTGACCTCGTCCTCGACATCCGCATCGGCCACGAGCGCGCGGAAGGATCGCGAGGCGTCGGCGAAGCGGCCGGGGCCCGAGGAGAGGAGGACCGCCGTGCGGCCCACCGCCACGAAGCCCCGTCCCTGGTGCAGCCAGGCCGCGGTGGCACCCGGAGACAGGTGCGCCGGCAGATCGACGCCCTGCTCGATGCGGGTGCTGCGCACCACGAGCCGGGAGCCCTCGGCGGGGTCGGATCCGGGGTGCGCGGCGCGAGGTCGCGGGCGGTGTGGGGTGGACATCACCGGCCATTATGCGACACGCCCCGGCCGTCCTGGACTTCCGACCCCGGGCGGACCAGCATGGTCCGGAGCCCGGCACGGGCGGCTGTCCGCCCCTCCCGGTGCGGCCAGACCTCGACCCCCGGAACGGAAGCTCCCGCGTGACCTCAGCCAGCACCGATCGCATCACCTCGCCGTGGGTGATGGGCGGCATCGCGGCCCTGGGCGCCCTGGCCGTGGGGCTGGCGCTGTGCATCGTCCCGGCGCTGGCCGCGCAGCTCGGCGCCTCGAACTCCTCGCTCACCGTCCTGGGTGCCGTCCTGCTGGGCATCGACGCCTTCGTCCTCGGGCACGGGGGAAGCCTGGTGATCACGGGGGGAGCCGTGCCCGGTGCGGTGTCGATCCCGCCGCTGGGCCTCATGCTCGTGCTCCTGGCCGTGACCGCCGCGCCCATGCGCCGCATGGGTCGCGCCCTGAGCCTCGTCACCGGCGACGGCACGCTGCGCACCCGCGCCGTCCGCGACGCCGGGTCCGCGCTGGCGGCCTTCGTCCTGGTCTACGGGGCAGGAGGCCTGCTCGTCGCGGCGATCGGACGCAGCGAGCTCGTGGAGCCCGTGGTCGCCTCGGCCGCCCTGGCCTGTGCGCTCGTGGCCGTCCTCGGCGGGATCATCGGCCTGCTGCTGGGGTTGCGCGCCTCGGCGGCGCGCCTCGGCGCCCGGGTGCGGGTCCTGGACCTCCTGCCCTCGCCGTACGACGCGATCGCCCGCGCCGCCGGGATCGCGGTCCTGGCGATGCTCGTGGGCGCCCTGCTGCTGACCCTCGTGGCCGTCGGGCTCGGCGCAGGGCGCATCGGCGCGCTGTGGACGGAGCTGGATCCCGGGATCGTCGGCGGCATCGTGCTCGCCCTCGTCCAGCTCGCGCTGCTGCCCCTGTTCGTGGTCTGGACGCTCGCAGTGCTGGTGGGCGGGACCTTCACCGTCGGGACGGGCACGGCGGTCTCGCTCGCCGGCTCCCAGACCGGCCTCATGCCCGCGCTCCCGCTGCTGGGCGCCATGCCCGGACCCGGGGCGTTCCCCGGGGCCGTGTGGGCGCTGCTGGCGGTGCCGGTGATCGCCGTGGGGCTCGGGGCGGTGCGTCTGGCCCGCGACGTCGCCGGCGGTGCCGTCGGCACCCGGGTCCTGGCCTGGTGCGGCTATGCCGGCGTCGTGGTCGTCGCCGTCCTGCTGCTGCTGGGGCTGTCCGTCGGGGGGATCGGCACCGGTCGCCTGGCCGTGCTGGGACCGGACGTGCTGTCGGCGGTGCCCACCCTGCTGGGGATCGTCCTGGGCGCCACGGCGGTCGTCGCGATCGCCCTGGACACGCCGCTGACCAGCTGGGTGCGGGACCGCTGGCGGGGTCTGCGCACGCGGGTCGAACGGGCCGAGGCGCTCGAGCGACCGACCTCCGGGGACCGCGTGGACGCCACGGAAGGGGCGCTGGACGCGGATCGTGCGCAGGACGCGGACGACACGCGCGACGCCGATCCCGACCGGGCGGCAGCCCCGTCCGCGGACCGGGACTGACCCGCACGCGGATCGGGACCGACCTGCGCACGCGCCGGGGCTGAACTGCGCACGGGCCGGTGCCGAACTGCACGTGGGCCGGTGCCGACCCGCCGCCGGGCCGCGTGCCCGGACCCGTCCACCCTCAGGGGCGGCCCGTCCCCACGTACGTCCACCCGGCCGCCCGCCACGCCTGCGGATCCAGGGCATTGCGCCCGTCGACGATGATCGGCTGGGCCACGATCTCGCGGGTCGCCACCGGATCCAGCGCCAGGAACTCGGGCCACTCGGTGCCCAGGAACACCAGCTCGGCGTTGCGCAGGGCCGCCTCGGCGGAGTCCCGGTGCTTGAGCACCGGGAAGCTGCGGCGCACGTGCTCCATCGCCGCGGGATCGTAGATCCGCACCTTGGCGCCGCGCAGCGCGAGCTTGTCCGCCACCGCGAGCGAGGGGGAGTCCCGGATGTCGTCGGAGTCGGGCTTGAACGCCGCTCCGAGCACCGCGATCCGCCGCCCCGCGAGCACCCCGTCCAGGGCCCGGGTCACCCGGTCGGCGGCCCGCTCGCGCGCCCGCGCGTTGATGAGGTCGATCTCCCGCAGGAACGTCAGGGAGTCCTCGGCGCCCAGCTCCCCGGCACGTGCCATGAACGCGCGGATGTCCTTGGGCAGGCAGCCCCCGCCGAACCCGATCCCCGCATGCAGGAACTTCCGGCCGATCCGGTCGTCGAGCCCGATCGCGTCGGCGAGCACCGTGACGTCCCCGCCGGTGCGGTCGCACAGCTCGGCCATGGCGTTGATGAACGAGATCTTGGTGGCCAGGAACGAGTTGGCGGCGACCTTGACCAGCTCGGCGGTCTCGTAGGTGGTGAGGATCCTCGGGGCGCCCTCGGTCAGCTGCGGGGCGTAGACCGCGTCGAGCAGGGCGACCGCGTCCCCGGACTCGTCGGCATCGGCCACCCCGTACACCAGCCGATCGGGATGCAGCGTGTCCCGCACCGCGCGTCCCTCGCGCAGGAACTCCGGGTTCCACACCAGCTCGATCGGCGTGCCGCCCGTGCGTCCTGCGGCGACCGCCTCCGCGAGCCGCCGAGCCACCTCGCGGGCCGTGCCCACCGGCACCGTCGACTTGCCCGCGACGAGCACAGGGGCCTCGTCCCGGCGGGACGCGGCCGCGCGGGCGAGAGCCTCCACCGCCGCATCGAGGTGGGAGAGGTCCGCACCGGTCCCGTGGACGCGCTGCGGGGTGCCCACCGCGAGGAACTGCACCGCGCAGTCCGCGGCGTCCGCGGCTTCGGTCGAGAAGCGCAGGCGCCCGCTCTCGACGTGCCGGGCCAGCAGCTCCGGCAGCCCGGGTTCGACGAACGGCGCCCGCGCCGCCGCCAGCCGCTCGATCCGGGCGGGATCGACGTCGATCCCGATCACGTCGTGGCCCGCCTCGGCCATGCAGGCCGCATGGACCGCCCCGAGATAGCCGCAGCCGATCACACCGATGCGCATGCATGTCCCTTCGCGAGCCGTCGCACGGCCCTGAGTGCTCGGAGGCCGCCGGTGCGACCTGCCGCCCCGCGGAGGCTAGGGCGACCGGATGGCGGCCGCCCCACCACGGGGTGACCAGCGGGCTTCGCGCAGGCCACCACCGGGTGACGAGATGCGAACGGGACCGGCCGCAGGGATGCAGGTCACGTACTCTGGGGCGGTGATCGCAGCGCCTCCCGTCCCCGTCGTCGTCCTCATCTCGGGCGCCGGCAGCAACCTCGCCGCCCTCCTGAGCGCGGCCCGGCGGCCCGGCGCACCGTTCGCCGTCGTGGGGGTGGTCGCCGATGTGGAGGCCCCGGGGCTGGACCACGCCCGCGAGGCCGGGATCCCGACCCGCGTGATCGCGCTCGCCGATCACCCGGACCGCGCCGCCTGGGACGAGGCGCTCGCCGCCGCCGTCCGCGAGCTCGCGCCGCGCCTCGTGGTGCTCGCGGGCTTCATGCGGATCGTCGGCGCCCCGCTGCTGGACGCCTTCGGCGGACGGATCATCAACACCCACCCCGCGCTGCTGCCGTCCTTCCCCGGCGCGCACGGCGTCCGCGACGCCCTCGCGTACGGGGTCAGGATCACCGGCGCGTCCGTGATCGAGATCGACGCCGGCATCGACACGGGCCGCATCCTCGCCCAGCGCGCCGTCGAGGTCCTGCCCGAGGACACCGAGTCCTCCCTCCACGAGCGCATCAAGGCCGTCGAGCGCGACATGCTCGTCGAGGTGGTCGAGGACCTCACCACCGGCACCTGAACCGTGCCGCGCCGACGCCGCAGCCCCGCAGCACCCCTGAACGCATCCGCACCGCCCGACCCCAGGAGCATCGTGACCGACCGCAACCCCATCCGCCGTGCCCTCGTCTCCGTCTTCGACAAGAACGGGCTCCCCGAGCTCGCCCGCGCGCTCCACGAGGCGGACGTCGAGATCGTCTCGACCGGATCCACCGCCGCCCGGATCCGCGAGCAGGGCATCCCCGTCGCCGACGTCTCCGAGGTCACCGGCTTCCCCGAGATGCTCGACGGCCGCGTCAAGACCCTGCACCCCGCGGTCCACGCCGGCCTGCTCGCCGACCGCCGGCTCGAGAGCCACCGCGCGCAGCTGGCCGAGCAGTCGATCGCCCCGTTCGACCTGGTCGTCGTGAACCTCTACCCCTTCGAGGAGACGGTCGCCGCGGGCGGCACCGACGCCGAGATCATCGAGAAGATCGACATCGGCGGCCCCGCCATGGTGCGCAGCGCCGCCAAGAACTTCGCCTCCGCCGCCGTGATCGTGGACCCCGAGGACTACGTGCGCGCCGGGCGCGCCGCGCGCGCGGGAGGGTTCTCCGCCGAGGAGCGCCGCGAGCTCGCGACGATCGCCTTCGGCCGGATCGCCGAGTACGACGCCGCGATCAGCGACTGGATGCTCTCGCGCCTGGACGACGAGGCCGACGAGGCCCTCGAGGAGGACGTCGCGGCGGCCGAGGCGGCCGGCGGCGAGGACGCCTTCCTCCTGGACATGGACGACGAGGCCGCCGCCGAGGCCGGCCTGCGCACCCTGCGCTACGGCGAGAACCCCCACCAGCGGGCCCGCGTCGCCGTGATCGACGACGACGCCCCGGGGCTGGCCGGTGCCGAGCAGCTCGGCGGCAAGGCCATGAGCTACAACAACTACGTCGACGCGGACGCCGCCGTGCGCGCCGCCTCGGACCACGACGCCCCGTGCGTCGTGGTCATGAAGCACAACAACCCCTGCGGGATCGCGGTCGCCGCCGATGGCGAGGACATCGCCGCGGCCCACGCCCGTGCCCACGCGACCGATCCCGTCTCCGCGTACGGCGGCGTGATCGCCGCCAACCGCGTCGTGACCGCGGCGATGGCCGCGCAGGTCAAGCCCGTGTTCACCGAGGTGATCCTCGCACCCGGCTACGAGGACGAGGCGCTGGAGATCCTGCGCACCAAGAAGAACCTGCGCATCCTGCGCACGGCGGTGCGCCCCCGCGGCGGGGTCGAGATCCGCCAGATCTGGGGCGGCTCCCTGATCCAGGACGCCGATGCCCTCCAGGCGCCCGGGGACGACCCGTCGAGCTGGACCCTCGCCGCGGGCGAGGCCGCCGACGCGGCCACCCTCGCCGACCTCGCCTTCGCCTGGCGCTCCATCCGCGCCGTGAAGTCCAATGCCATCCTGCTGGCCGCAGACGGTGCGGCGGTCGGGATCGGCATGGGGCAGGTCAACCGCCTGGACTCCTGCCGCCTGGCCGTGACCCGGGCGAATGCGCTGGGCGAGCACGCCGAGGGCCAGGTGGCCCCGGAGCGGGCCCGCGGGGCGGTCGCCGCCTCGGATGCGTTCTTCCCCTTCGCCGACGGCGCACAGATCCTCATCGACGCCGGGGTGCGCGCCATCGTGCAGCCCGGCGGGTCCATCCGTGACGAGGAGGTCGTCGCCGCGTGCGCCGACGCCGGCGTCACTCTCTACCTCACCGGCACGCGGCACTTCGCGCACTGAGCCCCGCGTCCCGGGGACAGCGCGTCCCGGGACCTCCGAAAGGATCGATCGTGAGCCCCACCAATCTCTTCAGGCCCGACAACACGAGCCTGCGCGAGTTCATCGAGCAGCTCCGCGACGAGGGGTACACCGTCGCCGACGGCCACACCCCGGATCCCGATCTCATCGATCCGCACGGCAACCCCGTCTACACCTGGCAGGAGGGGTACCCGTACGACACCCGCATGGACCGCGACGCCTACGAGCTCGAGAAGTACCGCCTGCAGATCGAGCTGCTGAAGTTCCAGTACTGGCTCGAGGACAACCACAAGAAGGCGATCATCATCTTCGAGGGCCGCGACGCAGCCGGGAAGGGCGGCACGATCAAGCGGTTCACGGAGCACCTGAACCCGCGGACCGCGCGCACGGTGGCCCTGAACAAGCCGAGTGACCGCGAGCTGGGCCAGTGGTACTTCCAGCGCTACATCCAGCACCTGCCCACGGCCGGCGAGATGGTCCTGTTCGACCGCTCCTGGTACAACCGTGCCGGCGTCGAGCGCGTCATGGACTTCTGCACCGACGAGCAGTACGAGCGGTTCATGAACCAGGCGCCGCAGTTCGAGCGGATGCTCGTGGACTCGGACATCCACGTCACCAAGCTGTGGTTCTCCGTCTCCCAGAAGGAGCAGCGCACGCGGTTCGCGATCCGGCAGCTGGATCCGGTGCGCCGCTGGAAGCTCTCGCCGATGGACCTCGAGTCCCTCGGACGCTGGGAGGACTACACGCGGGCCAAGGAGGAGATGTTCCGCCGCACCGACAAGCGGTACGCGCAGTGGACCATCATCCGCTCCAACGACAAGAAGCGCGCCCGGATCAACGCGATGCGCTTCTTCCTCTCGCAGTTCGACTACGAGGGCAAGGACGACTCCGTCGTCGGCAGCCCGGACCCGCTGCTGGTGATGCGGGGCAAGAAGGAGGAGGCCGACGAGTGAGGGAACGGCGGGCGCCCCCACCGGGCGCCCGCCGTCGTCCCCCTCGCCGTCGGGCGCCCCTGCCGTCAGCTCGGACCGGTGGACCGTCAGCCCTGACCGGTGGAGCCGCCGCCGTCGCTCGCGGGAGCGCTCGGGGCGATCTCATGGGTGACCAGGCCGTGCATGTAGTGCTTGCCGGCCCACATCTGCGCCTGGCCGATCTCGGAGGCCGTCAGGATCGTGAATCCGCCCGCGGCCAGGTCGTCGAGGATCTGCGGCACCGCCTGGACGCTCGTCGGATGGATCTCGTGCATCAGCGCGATGACGCCGCGCGCGGCCCCCGAGCGCATCGCGTCGATGTTCTTCTGGACGTTCTTGGTCTTCCAGTCCAGGGTGTCCACGTCCCAGATCTGGGAGCTCTGGCCCAGCGCGCCCACTGCGTCGTCGACACGGTCGTTGCGGGCGCCGTACGGCGGACGCATGACGAACGGCGCGCGGCCGGCGGCCTGGGCGATCGCGTCGCTGGGCTTGGTGACCTCGTCGATCAGCTTCTGCCCCGACAGCGCCGAGAGCTGCTTGTGCGACCACGAGTGCTCGCCGATCTCGAAGCCGTTGGTCGCCGTGCGCGTGCACCACTCCGGGTACGCGTGCACGGACTGGCCGATCATGTAGAACGTCGCGGCGACGCGGTGCTCGTTGAGCGTGTCGCGGAGCTTCTGGTTGAGCTCGGGCGAGGGGCCGTCGTCGAAGGTCAGGGACAGCGCGTTGAGCCGCGTGGCATCGGGTGCCGGGACGGGGGAGGGGCGCACGCCCGCCCCGGACAGCGGAGCCAGCTGGGACACGGGCCCCGCGCCGTCGCTGTCGCGGGCCTTGGCGGCCGGGCCCACCTCGGGCGGGTCCACGTAGACCTTGTCGCCGTTGGTCGAGCCGTCCCCGGGCACGGTCACCCGGGAGGGATCGAATCCTGCCGGGGCGGCGACCGCGGCCGCGACGGCCTTGCCGTCCTCGGACAGGAGCGCCGGGACCTGGGCCGTGTCGAGGACGACCTCGGCCTCGGTGCGCGTGCCGCTCACGGAGGCCGCCGGGAACACCACGTGCAGGGCGCCGTCGGCGTCGAACAGCAGGCTGGGGCCGTTGCCCCACGGGCGCGGCTGCTCCTGGAGCTGGGAGGCGACGCTCGATGCGTCGAGCCCCTCGACGTCCCCGGCACCCGACGCGACGGCCTTCTCGAACGCCGGCCACTGCTCGGTGGCGATGAGCCCCGGGGAGGTGAACGCACGGTCCCCGTCGGCCCGGTAGTAGAGGACCGAGGCGCCGCGGGCCGTGCCCTCGGTGACCTGGAGCGCGGCGCCGAGCACATCGGCGCCGGCGGCGATCACCTGGCCCGTCGCCGTGAGCTCGCCCGCGGCCTCGCCGGCCCAGACGTGCTCGCGCAGCACCTTGTTGACCGCGACGTCGAGCGCCTCGGAGATGCCGCGTGCGCCGGGCACGCGCGGGAACGCGACCGCGACGGGCTCGGAGAGGGCCGAGAGGTCGATGGTGGCGAGGTCGGGGACATGGGCGCCCTGGTCGGGCAGGGTGTCCAGGATCCGCGGTGCCTTCGTGGGCTCCTCGCTGGGGTCGCCGCCGCCGAAGAGGCCGCCCCCGCCGTCGGAGGCGGAGCTCCCGTCGCCGCCGAGACCGTTCACGACGGCCCAGCCGGCGCCGCCGACCGCGACGACGCCGAGCGCGGCGCCGCCGATGAGGACGCCGCGGCGCCCGGTACGTCCCTCGGGGGCGCGCTCGTGGCGCCCGTTGGTCTGGTCGGAGTGCGTGCCCCCGGGCGTGGTCATCCTCGAGCCTTCCGTCGTCCGTTCCCGTGTCACCGGGCTCTCCCGGCGGTCCGGACCGCCTCCACGACCTTACGACCCCGGGTGCAGCCTCCGGGGGGATCGGATCCCGGAGTCGTCCCGGACCCCCGTCCCCGGGGCTACTCGGCCGCGGCCGTCCCCTCGGCGACGCCCTGGTGGGTGACCTCGCCGGAGTCCGTGGCGCCCTCGTCCAGGGCGGGGATCGATCCGGTGGCGGTGGGGCGGTGCGGTGAGGTCATGAGGCGGGGCGACAGCAGGCGCTCCAGGTGCGCGACGTCCAGCAGCCCCTCCTCCACGACGAGGTCGGCCACGGGACGTCCCGAGCGCAGGGCCTTGGACGCGATGTCCGTCGCACTGGCATAGCCGAGCACGGGGACCAGGGCGGTGACCAGGCCGATCGACGTGCGCACGGTCTGGTCCAGCACGTCGCCGTTGGCGGTGATGCCCCGGATGCAGTGCTCGGTCAGCGTGCGCATCGCGCGGGTCATCACCCGCACCGACTCGAGGATGTTGAAGGCGATGACGGGCTCGAAGGCGTTGAGCTGGAGCTGTCCGGCCTCGGCCGCGAAGGTGACCGTGAGGTCGTTGCCGATCACCTCGAAGGCCACCTGGTTGACCACCTCGGGGATCACGGGGTTCACCTTGCCGGGCATGATCGAGCTCCCGGGCTGCACCGGCGGCAGGTTGATCTCGCCGAACCCCGCGCGGGGGCCCGAGGACAGCAGGCGCAGATCGTTGCAGATCTTCGAGATCTTCACGGCGATCCGCTTGAGCACCCCGGAGAACGTCACGAACGCGCCGGTGTCGCTGGTGGCCTCGACGAGGTCGCTCGAGACCTGGAACTCGATGCCCGTCAGCGCGCTCAGCTCGGCGGTCGCGCGCTGGGCGTACCGGGGGTCGGCCGTGATGCCCGTGCCGATCGCCGTGGCTCCCAGGTTGATCTCCTGGAACAGCCGTGCCGTGCGGGTGAGCCGCTCGACGTCCTCGTGGACCGTGGTGGCCCAGGCGTCGAACTCCTGGCCCAGCGTCATCGGCACGGCGTCCTGCAGCTGCGTGCGACCCATCTTGAGCTGGTCGTGGAACTCCTCGCCCTTGGCGCGCAGCGCCTCGATGAGCTCGTCCATCGCGGTGGCCAGCGCCGGGAAGGACAGCAGGATCCCCAGCCGCACCGCCGTCGGGTACACGTCGTTGGTGGACTGGCCGAGGTTGACGTGGTTGTTGGGGTGGAGGTGCTCGTACTGGCCCTTGGCGTGGCCCAGGAGCTCGAGGGCGCGGTTGGCGATCACCTCGTTGGCGTTCATGTTGGTGCTGGTCCCGGCGCCGCCCTGGATCACGTCCACGACGAACTGGTCGAGCAGTGCACCGCCGGCGATCTCGGCGCATGCCTCGTCGATGGCCCGGGCCCGCGCGTCGTCGAGCGCGCCGAGGGCATGGTTGGCGCGCGCCGCGGCACGCTTGACCAGGGCGAGCGCCTCGATCAGGCGCGGGAAGTGCGCGAGCGGGACGTCCGTGATCCGGAAGTTCTCCTGCGCGCGCAGGGTCTGCACGCCGTAGTAGGCCTCGGCGGGGACCTCCCGGTCGCCGAGCAGGTCGTGCTCGGTGCGCGTCTGGGTCATGACGGATCGTCCTCCTGGAGGTTCGCGTCCCGTCCGCATCGTCGCAGGCCGGGAACACCAACCCTAGTCCGGCGGGGGTGCCCGTACGATGGGGCGGTGCCCGATCGCGCCTCCCCGTACACCGTCCGCGCCGCCCTGCGGCGTCAGGCGGTCCTGCTCGTGGCGCTCCCGGTCCTCGTGGTGATCGTCGTGATCGGCGCCCTGGGCCACGCTCCGCTGGCGGGCGTGCTGCTGGCCGCCGAGCTCGGCGGCCTCGCCCTGGTGCGGGCGGTCCTGCCCGTGCGCGCGGTCGGCGCGCTCGCGGTCCGGCACCGGCCGATCGATGTGGCCGTGCTGCTGGCACTGGCCGTCGGCCTGCTGTTCCTCGCGGGCTCGCCGAACCTCTGACCCCAGCGGTCCGACATCAGCGCGCCGCCCCCGGGCCCCGAGGCGTCCCGTCGCGTCCGGAGAACCCGATCAGGCCGGCAGGGCCGCCTCGACCGGATGCACCAGACCGTCCTCGAGGCCGTACCAGCCGCCCGCGATGAGCACGTCGCCGCGCTCGACCGCCTCGGCGACGATCGGGGACTCCGTGAGCAGGTCCCGCACCGTGCCGGCGACGTGGCGCGCCACGGCGTCGCGGGCCGGATCCTCGGGATCGAGGTGCCCGCGGGTCAGGTCCACCAGGATGTTCATGGCTCCCGGCAGCGGCGCGCCGTCGACCAGGTGGGCGACCGTCGCCGCGATCGCCCCGCACGACTGATGGCCCAGCACGTAGACGACCTTGACGCCGAGCTCGGCGACCGCGAACTCGATCGACGCCTGGGCCGTGCCCGAGCGCCCCATCACGTGCCCGGCGTTGCGCACCACGAACACGTCCCCGAAGCCCTGGTCGAACAGCAGCTCGACGCTGGCGCGGGAGTCCGAGCATCCGAGGACCACCGCGTACGGGGCCTGTCCGCCCTCGAGGAGGCGGCGGTGATCGGCCGTCTGGTGCGGGTGGGCGGGGGTCCCGGCGGCGAAGCGCCGGTTCCCGGCCACCAGGGCGTCGAGGGCTGCGCGGGGCGTGGCGACGGGGGACGATGCGGACATGCGTGATGCTCCTCGGGGTGGGCGTGCGGACGGCGACGTCAGTGTGGCACGATCCTTCGGTGGCCACGGATCTCGCCCGCCTGCACGCGGTGTTCGACCTCGCGATGCGCATCGGCGAGGGCATGCTCTCCAACGGAGCCGCGGCCTCCGAGGTCACGGCCACCGTCCTGCGTTTCATCACCTCCTCCGGGATCCGCAACGTCTCGGTGACCGTCACCTTCGACGAGGTCTCGATCTCGTACCTGCCCGACGACGCCTCGGCGCCCTTCACCCGGATCCGCTCCGCGGGGTACCGCGTGCAGAACTTCTCGCGCCTGGAGTCCTTCGAGACCGTCACCGAGGAGTACGTCCACGGGGTGCTGGACCTCGAGCAGGCCACCGCCCGGGTGCTCGACATCCCGCACAACCCCCGGATCTACCCGCCCTGGCTCATCGCCGCAGGCCTCGCGCTCATGGGCGGCGCGGCCGCGCTGGGGCTCGGCGCACGGCTGCTGGTGGTGTGCGCCGCGACCGCGACGGCGATCATCCTGTTCATCGTCACCGAGCAGCTCTACCGGTGGCGCTTCCCGGCCTTCTACGTGCAGGCGATCGGCGGGTTCGTCGCCGCGCTCGCCACGGTGCTGGTGCACGTGGTCGATCCGTCGAGCGACTCCTCGATCGTCGTGGTCTCGTGCCTGATCATCCTGCTCGCGGGCCTGACGTCGCTCGGTGCGATGCAGGACGCGATCACGGGCTGGTACGTGACCGCCTCGGGACGGATCCTGGAGACCCTCATGCTCACGGTCGGTCTCGTGGTCGGGGTGCGCGGCGGGCTGCTCGTGGCCGAGGCGATCGGCGCCGACGTCTCGGTGGGCGCGGCCCTGCCCGTGACCCTGGCCTCGGCCCTGCCCCTTGCGGTCTCCGGGCTCCTCATCGGCCTCGGATACGCGATCAGCGTCCAGACGCCCCACCGCTCGCTGGCCTGGTGCGCGGGGATCGCGGGACTGACGACCCTCGTCTCCTACGGACTCGGCGTGCTCGGGCTGGACCGGGTGTGGTCGGTCGGTCTCACCTCGCTCCTGGCCGGCGGGCTCGCCGTGCTGCTCGCCGAGCGTCAGCGCGCCCCCGCCCTGACCTTCGTCATGGCCGGTGTGGTCCCGATGGTCCCCGGCAGCCGCATCTACCGCGGCCTGCTCGCGGTGAGCTCCGATCTGCCCGACGGCGCCGGCCAGCTGTTCGAGGCGGGCGAGATCGCCGTGGCCCTCGCCGCCGGTGCCGTGCTGGGACAGGTGCTCGTCACGCGGCTGCAGCGCATGACGGGCCGCGCCGTCAGCGCCTTCACGCCGGTGATCGCGGCGCCGTTCACCACCATCCGCAGGCGGCGCCAGATCTCGACCCCGCGGGCACGCGCCGGTCGCAGGACCGCCACACCCACGGGTGCGATCATGGCGCTCGATCGCGCGTCCGTGCACGGCACGGACGATCCGAACCCCCCACTCGCCCAGCCTTCCCAGGAGACCCCATGACCGCGCACACCGTCGTCGCGACCGGAAGCTACTCGTCCAGCGGGAGGGGACGCGGAGCCGGCATCGATCTGCTCGCGGTCGACCCCGCGGTCCCGTCGCTCGCGCGGCTCGCGTCCCTCCCGATCGAGGACGCCTCGTTCCTCGTCTGGAGCCCGGACGGCACGCTGCTCTACGCCGTCCAGGAGACCAGCCCCACGCGTCTGGTCGCGCTGAAGGTCTCCACGGGTGCCGAGGAGGTCGAGCTCGCGGGCTCCCTCGACCTCACGGGCTCCGGCGGCTGCCACGTCGCCCACGGTGCCGTCGCCGGGACCCTCGTCGTCACCGACTACGGCTCGGGCCATGTCGAGGTGGTGGGCCTGGACGCGGACGGCCTCCCGGAGCGGGTCCTCGACGTGTGCGACCACACCACCTACCGCCACGGCGGCGAGCCCCACCCCCACCAGACCGTCCTGCTGCCGGGCACGCCGGGTCTCCTGGCGGTGAGCGACCTCGGGCTGGACCGGGTGTACGTCTACGCCCAGGCCGCCGACGGGTCGATCGACCTCGCCGGCGAGGTGGCGCTCTCGCGAGGCCAGGGGCCCCGCCACCTCGCGACCGACCACGAGAGCCGCTCGCTCTACATCGCCTGCGAGGTCTCCGGGGAGCTCGCGGTCGCCGTGCGCGCGCGCCCGGCACCGGGGTCGGCACCGTCCGGCGGCACCGAGCAGGCGTCCGGTGCCCCGGCGTGGAGCGTCGTCTCCGAGCAGCCCGCGAGCGGCACGGGGATCCAGGACTACGCCTCGCACATCGAGCTCACGGACGACGAGGCGCACCTGTTCGTCGCCAACCGCGGCCCCGACTCGATCTCCGTGCTGAGCCTGGGGCCGGCCCGGCCCGAGCTCGTCGCCGAGACCGAGGTGGGCGAGCACCCCCGGCACTTCGCCCGGATCGGCGACCTCGTCCTCGTGGCGGCCCAGGAGTCCGATCGCATCGACCTCCTGCGCTGGGACGGGACGCACCTGAGCACCGCCGCGACCCCCGTCCCCTCGCCGTCGGTGTGCTGCATCGCGCCCCGGCCATAATGGTCTCCGCCGCACCGACGGCACCTGCTCCCTGGAAGGACCCGACATGACCACTGCGCCCCACGGCGCCGCCGCCGAGCTCTCGACGGCCCCCGACCGCTCCCGCACCGCCGAGGCGCTGTCGGACCGCTTCACCGACGTGTACGGCTATGCGCCCGACGGTGTGTGGTCCGCGCCGGGGCGCGTCAACATCATCGGCGAGCACGTCGACTACCAGGACGGCCTGTGCCTCCCGATGGCGATCGAGCACCGCACGTTCGTCGCCGCCGCACGCACGCCCACCGACCTGCTGCGCCTGCGGTCCCTCCAGAGCGACGTCGTGTTCGAGATGCAGGCCAAGGACCTCGCCCCGGAGAAGGTCGAGGGCTGGCCCGCGTACGTCGCGGGCGTCCTGTGGGCGCTGCGCCCGTTCTTCTCGGGCTCCCAGACCCGCGGTGCGGACGTGCTCGTCGACGGGTACGTGCCCCTGGGTGCCGGGCTCTCGTCCTCGGCGGCGCTCGAGTGCGCGGCCGCCGAGGCCTTCGAGGCGCTGTTCTCCCTCGGGACGACGCCCCTGGACCGCGTGCGGGCGTGCATCTCCGCCGAGACGGACTTCGCGGGGGCGCCGACGGGGGGACTGGACCAGTCGGCCTCGATCCTGTGCAGCGAGGGCAACGCCCTCCTGCTGGACTGCCGCGACCTCTCCACGCGCGACGTCCCGTGGGACCTGGGCTCCCAGGGGCTCGCGCTGCTCATCTGCGACACCCGCGCCGAGCACTCCCACGTCGACGGCGAGTACGTCGCCCGGCGACGGGACAGCGAGGCGGCGGCCCGCGCGCTCGGCGTCCCGACGCTGCGCGACGTGGACCCGGCCGGTCTCGACCAGGCGCTCGAGCGCATCGAGGACCCGACGGTGCGGCGACGTGCCCGGCACGTGGTCACCGAGATCCAGCGCGTGCGCGATGTCGTCGCCCTGCTGTCCCGGGGGAGCATCCGCGCGCAGGTCGACGAGGTCGGAGCGCTCCTGAACGCCTCGCACGACTCCCTGCGGGACGACTACGAGGTGACGGTGCCCGCGCTCGACGTGGCGGTCGACGCCGCCCGGGCAGCAGGGGCCCACGGTGCCCGGATGACCGGCGGCGGCTTCGGGGGCAGCATCATCGCCCTCGTCGAGTCCGATCGCGCGCAGGCCACCGCCCAGGCGATCACGGACGCGTTCGTCGAGCAGGACCTCGGGACTCCCGAGTTCTTCGTGTCGTTGCCCGCGGACGGCGCCGGCCAGGAGCGTTGAGCCCCGGGGCCCGTCCGCTCAGGCGGCCGAGGCGCCGTCGGCGGGGGACGCCGGCGCGGACCCGGATCCCGGCGGCGCCGCGAGCCAGCCGTACACGCGCGCGAGCATCGAGCGCTTCTCGGCGTCGCCCGCGCGCGAGGCGCGGATCGAGTCCGCGGCGAGATGGGCGATCGCGGCGTCGTCCAGACCGATCGAGCGTGCCGTGACGTACTGGTCCAGCAGCCGCGAGCCGAAGATCAGGGGGTCGTCCGCGGACAGCGCGATGCGGGCGCCCGCGTCGATCAGGCGTCGCAGCGGCACCTCCTCGGGGGAGGCGTAGACCCCCAGGGCGGCGTTCGAGCCCGGGCAGACCTCCAGCGCGATCCCCGCCGCGACGATCCGGTCCAGCAGGCGAGGGTCCTCCGCGGCCCGCACCCCGTGTCCCAGGCGGTCCGGCGCCAGATGGTCGAGCACCTGGCCCACGTGCCGCGGGCCCAGCAGCTCGCCGCCGTGGGGGACGCTCGCGAGCCCCGCCTCCCGCGCGATCCGGAACGCCGGCGCGAAGTCCTCGGTGTCGCCGCGGCGCTCGTCGTTGGAGAGCCCGAAGCCGACCACCGGGCCTGCGTGACGGGCCGCCAGGCGGGCGAGCGTCCGCGCGTCGTAGGGGTGGCGCGTGCGGGAGGCCGCGACGATGATCCCCAGGCTCACCCCGGTCGCGCGCTCGGCGGCGCGGGCCTCGTCGAGCACGATCTCCAGGGCGGGCGTGATCCCGCCGACGAAGGGGGCGTAGCTCGTGGGGTCGACCTGCAGCTCGAGGCGCACGGACCCCTCGGAGGCGTCGTCCTCGGCGGCCTCGCGGACGATCCGCCGCATCTCCGTCTCGGAGTCGACCACCGCCCGGGCGGCGTCGTAGTGCCGCTGGAAGCGGAACCAGCCGCGCGCATCGGGCTCGACCTGCAAGGCCGCAGAGCTCGCGAGGCCGCGGGGCAGCCGCATGCGTCGGCGCTCCGCGAGCTCGAGCAGGGTCCGGGGCCGCATGGACCCGGTGAAGTGCAGGTGCAGGTGCGCCTTGGGCAGGGCGCGCAGGTCGCGCCCGTCGCCGCCGGGGGTCACCGTGCCAGGAGCGCGGCCACCCGGTCGACGCCCTCGGCCAGGTCGGCGTCGGCCAGGGCGTAGGAGAACCGCAGGTGACCGGGGGCGCCGAAAGCCTCTCCGGGGACGATCGCGACCTCGGCATGCTTGAGGATCGCGGCCGCGAGGTCTCCGGAGGTCTCGACGCGGGTGTCGCCGATCGTGCGGCCGAGGACTCCCGTGACGTCCGGGAAGACGTAGAACGCACCCTCGGGGACGGGCACCGTGAACCCCTCGATCGCCGAGAGCTTCTCGACGATCGTGCGGCGGCGGCGGTCGAAGGCGATCCGCATCTCCTCCACGGCGTCCATCGGGCCGTCCAGCGCCGCGATCGCGGCCCGCTGGGCGATGTTGTTGACGTTCGACGTCAGGTGCGACTGCAGGTTCGACGCCGCGGCGACGATGTCGGCGGGGCCGATCATCCAGCCCACGCGCCAGCCGGTCATCGCGTACGTCTTGGCGACGCCGTTGAGCAGGACGCAGGTGTCCGCGAGCTCGGGCACCGCCGACAGCACCGACGTGAACGGCGTCCCGTCGTACGTCAGGTGCTGGTAGATCTCGTCGGAGATCACCCAGATCCCGTGCGCGAGCGCCCAGCGGCCCAGCTCCGTGATCTGCTCGGGGCTCCACACGGCCCCGGTCGGGTTGGACGGGGAGCACAGCAGCACGGCGCGGGTGCGCTCGGTGCGGGCCGCCTCGAGCTGGGCGATGGTGGGCAGGTAGCCCTGGTCGGCGCCGGCCAGCACCGGCACCTCGCGGGCACCGGCCAGGCGGATCGCCTCGGGGTAGGTGGTCCAGTACGGCGCGGGCAGGATCACCTCGTCGCCGGGATCGAGCACGGTCGCGAAGGTCTGGTAGACGGCCTGCTTGCCGCCGTTGGTCACGAGCACCTGGCGGGGCTCGACGGTCACGCCGTCGGTGCGCTCTGTGGCGCGGACGACGGCCTCGCGCAGCTCGGGCAGCCCGGCGCCGGGGGAGTAGCGGTGGTTGCGGGGGTCCGCCGCCGCCTGCTGGGCGGCCTCGACGATCGGGGCGGGGGTCGGGAAGTCCGGCTCCCCGGCACCGAAGCCGATCACGGGGCGCCCGGCGGCCTTCAGAGCCTTGGCCTGGGCGTCGACGGCGAGCGTGGCCGATGGCGAGATCGCGCCCACGCGGCGCGAGACGCGGCGTGCCGCCGCGGGGGAGGTGGATGCGGACCCGGTGCTCTGACCTGTGTTCATCACCCCACCCATGGTGTCAGAGGGTGCCTCCGTGTGCCAGGAGGTCCCGCACCTCGGCCCGGGAGCGGCCACGCGGTCCGGCCCGGCGGCGGTGTGAGGTGACGCGCCAGGATTGGTGCCCGATCCGCGGCCTCGCTATGCTGTCCGCTGGCCCTGTGGTCGGCGCGCCCTCGGGCGCTCCGGGCCGGACGTCCTCCGGGACGCCCCCACGAGGTCGCCTATCATGGGACGTCGGCCGCGGGCCGAGGTGCCGGGAGGCATGAAGGGCAGTGGCGCAATTGGTAGCGCAGCGGTCTCCAAAACCGCAGGTTGCAGGTTCGAGCCCTGTCTGCCCTGCTCCCCCGTCCGGACGTCGGTCCGGGCGGGAGCAGATGATCTCGACGACACCGGACGGAGGGTTCGTGAGCTCCACGCAGCACAGCGCGTCGACCCGCGGCGCACAGGACCCCGACGAGAAGCCCTCGAACCCGATCGCGGCGCTCATCACGTTCGTCCGCCAGGTCGTGACCGAGCTGCGCAAGGTGGTCGTCCCCACCCGACGCGAGCTCGCCGGCTACACGGTCACGGTGCTCGGGTTCGTCTTCGTGATGATCTTCATCGTGTTCGGTCTGGACGCAGGGTTCCACTGGCTCTCCCGCCTCGTGTTCACGAGCGGCGGGGCCTGAGCCCGGCGCACCGAGCGCACCCCCCGCGCCGCCCCGGCGGCCGCACCGACCGACAGACGAGCAGAAAGCAGGTTCACGGTGGCAGACGAACTCGCCCACGAGACCCCTGAGACCCCCGAGCAGGACACCGCGTCCGAGGGCTCGTACGACGGGACCCTCGCGTTCTCCTCGTCCGAGAAGCCCTCCGTCACCGAGGCCGAGGAGGCCCTGGTCGAGGTCGGGGACCCCGACGCCCTCGCAGGTGCCGAGCACGAGGAGCCCGGCGCCGCCGCCGGGACCCCCGTCGAGGAGGCCCCGGACGTGACCGACGAGTCCGACGCCGCGGCCGCCGTGGCCGAGGAGTCCGAGGAGACCGAGGAGGACCCGGTCGACGTGCTGCGTCGCCAGCTCCGCGGCGCCCTGGGCGACTGGTACGTCATCCACTCCTACTCGGGTCACGAGAACCGCGTCAAGACGCAGCTGACCACCCGCATCGAGACCCAGGACATGGAGGAGTTCATCTTCCAGATCGAGGTCCCCATGGAGGATGCGACCGAGGTCAAGAACGGTCAGAAGAAGATCGTCCGCCGCGTCCGGATCCCCGGCTACGTGTACGTGCGGATGGACCTGACCGACGAGTCGTGGCGCGTCGTGCGCGACACGCCCGGCGTCACCGGCTTCGTGGGCAACGCCACGAGTCCGACCCCGCTGACCTTCGACGAGATCTTCTCCGTGCTCGCCCCCTCGGTGGGCCTGCCCGAGAAGAAGCGCGCCGCGGCCTCCGGCAAGGCCGCCGCCGCGCAGAAGATCCCCGACTTCGAGGTGGGCCAGTCCGTCACCGTCATGGACGGCCCCTTCGAGACGATGCCGGCCTCGATCGCCGAGATCGACAACGAGCACCGCAAGCTGCGGGTCCTCGTGTCCATCTTCGGCCGCGAGACCCCGGTCGAGCTCGCCTTCGACCAGGTGACCCGCATCTGACATCGGCCCGACCGATGTGACCTGACCGATAGCCCCGGCGGACGCCGACGGCTATCGTCGATCCTCGGCGCGCTCGACGCGCCGGAACGCGCGACCCCCGTGGTCGCGTCCCGTGGGAGGGGACCGGACAGGTCCCCGCCCGAACCACAGGAGAGTAAGGAAGAGCAATGCCTCCCAAGAAGAAGGTCAAGAGCCTCATCAAGCTCCAGATCCAGGCCGGAGCGGCCACCCCCGCCCCGCCCGTGGGTCCGGCGCTCGGTGCGGCCGGCGTCAACATGATGGAGTTCGTCAAGGCGTACAACGCCGCGACCGAGCACCAGCGCGGGAACATCATCCCGGTCGAGATCACCGTCTACGAGGACCGTTCGTTCACGTTCGTGACGAAGACGCCCCCGGCCGCGGAGCTCATCAAGAAGGCCGCCGGGCTGCAGAAGGGGTCTGCGACCCCGCACACGGACAAGGTCGGTTCCATCACGATGGCACAGGCTCGCGAGATCGCCGAGACCAAGATGCCTGACCTGAACGCGAACGACATCGACGCGGCCGCGAAGATCGTGGCCGGGACCGCGCGGTCCATGGGCATCACGGTGGAGGGCTGATCACGATGGCATTCCGGAGCAAGGCATACAAGGACGGCGCCGCCAAGATCGAGGACGGCCGCCAGTACGCGCCGCTGGACGCCGTGCGTCTGGCCCGCAAGACCTCCGCGACGAAGTTCGACGCCTCCGTCGAGGTCGCGATGCGTCTGGGCGTCGACCCGCGCAAGGCGGACCAGATGGTCCGCGGCACCGTGAACCTCCCCAACGGCACCGGCAAGACCGCCCGCGTGATCGTGTTCGCCTCCGGCCCTCAGGCCGAGGCCGCGCGTGCCGCGGGTGCGGACGAGGTCGGCGACGACGAGCTCATCGAGAAGGTCGCCGGCGGCTGGACCGACTTCGACGCGGCCGTGGCCACGCCGAACCTCATGGGCAAGGTCGGCCGTCTGGGCCGCGTGCTCGGCCCCCGCGGCCTCATGCCCAACCCCAAGACGGGCACCGTCACGATGGACACCGCCAAGGCGGTCTCGGACATCAAGGGCGGCAAGATCGAGTTCCGCACCGATCGTGCGGCGAACCTGCACTACATCATCGGCAAGACCTCGTTCTCCGAGGAGAAGCTGGTGGAGAACTACGTCGCCGCCCTCGAGGAGATCCTGCGGCTGAAGCCGTCCTCCTCCAAGGGTCGCTACATCACGAAGATCACGGTGTCCACGACCATGGGCCCCGGCATCCCCGTGGACGTGACCCGGACGCGCAACCTCGCCGAGGACACCGACGAGGCCTGAGCCCCGTCGTCCCGAGGTCACGAGACCCCCGCACCCGTCGTGGTGCGGGGGTCTCGTGCGTCCGGGAGCGGTGCGAGGCGCGCGGCCGCGAGGGCCCGATGGGCCCGTCAGCCCTCCGGCACGTGCTTCCAGATGACCCCCGGCTCGCCCGGCAACCTGTGCTCGGTGCGGACGTCGTCGATCTCGCCGAGGGCTTCGGCATCCTGACGGGTCAGGTGCAGACGGACCTGGGAGGGTTCGATGAACTCCCACCCGCGTTCCTGCCCGACGTCGATGGACAGCACGACGTCGGGGGAGGTCAGCACGGTTCTCTGGCCCAGTGCCGCCGCGCGGGCCAGGGGCACGAACAGGCTCTGGGAGTCGGAGCCGCCGAACTCGATGACGAGGTCGTCGAGCTGCTCCGTGACGCGGAGCGTCTGGGCGAAGAGCGAGCGGGTCGTGCGCCGGCCCTCGTCGACCGCGACGGTCTCCTGCACGCGCGCCCAGAGCTCGGGGTCGGTCTCCATGCCGGGACGATCGAGCCGGGTCAGCGCCGCGCCCTCGCTCTGGGCCAGGAGGGCGAGCACCGATCGGGTGTCCCCGGTCTGCACGGCCACGAGCTCCTCGGCGGTGATGCCCACGGCGCCCACGAGGTCCACGGTCCCGTGCGGGGTCACCAGGGTGACGGGGTGCAGGGGGTCGTCGAGGAAGGCCAGGGCGCTGAGACCGGTGAGGGCCGCGCCGGAGTCCAAGGCGATGGGGCCGTTGGCATCGAGGTGGTGGCCGGCCCGGATCACGTTGTGGGAGCGGAAGGTGTAGCGCGCGAGGTTCTGCATCAGTCCCACCACCCAGGCGGGCGCGGTCGCCTCCGGATCCGCGGCCGCGGGGTCGACGAGCCGGAACGTCATCTCGATGCCGAAGCCGGAGGGGAACGCCGCCGGGTCGTCCGTGGGAGAGCCCGCCTCCCGGCGCTGGTCGAGGTCGTCGCCGAACAGGTCGGTGTATCCGAAGGTGACGTAGTGCCAGTGGGGCACCGGCTCGGAGGCCCGGTACGCGGAGACCCCGGTCAAGGGGTCGTTGCCGCCCAGCCGGTAGGACAGCAGGGTTCCCCAGTGCTGCGGCTCCTGCCCGGGGTAGGCCGCGGTGAAGACCGCTTCGAGCGCGTCCCAGCCGACCGCCTTGTCGTCGTCGCCATCGTCATCGCCGTCGTGGTCGCCAACGTCATCGACGTCGTCCGCCGGCGTGACGGCCGGCGCTGTGGTCTGGCGCGCCGGTCCCGCGGCCTCGTCGGGCGCCTCCGCGGTGGAGGTCGGGGTCGTGGTCGGCTCCGGCACGGGATCTGGGCCCTGCCCGTGGTCGCGTCGTCCGAAGAGGCGTGAGAGGAAGCTCATACTTCGAGCATATCGGGCGCGATCGTCGGACTCGGGCGGGCCGGCCCCGGGCCCGCCCGGCCCGGGGCCGGCGGGCTCACTCGACGAGCTTGTCAGCGGTGGCCTCCGCCGCGGTCTGCTCTGCCAGGGCGCGGAAGGACTCCGGCGCCTCGGGCAGCGGCTCGAAGACGGGACCGCTCCCGGGGGTCCACACGAAGTTCCCGCGCAGGGCCGGGTCCAGGTCCGGGAAGTCGTCGCGGTTGTGGCAGCCGCGGGTCTCGCGCCGTTCCCGTGCGCACTCGAGCGTGGCGCGGGCAGCGAGCAGCGAGCCCTGCAGGTCGAAGGCGTGCGCGAGGTCCTCGAAGCCGGCGATGTCGGGATGCGCGGTGACGTGGCGCCCGCGGTCCTCGAGGTCCTCGAGGAGGCCGAGCCCTCGGGAGAGCCGGTCCTCGGTGCGCACCACCCCGGCGTGGCCGGTCATGAGGTCGCGCACGGCGCGCTGGAGCATGCGGGGAGGCTGGGTGCCCCGTGCCGTGAGGAACCCGTCCACCTCGCGGCGGGCCTCCTCGACGGCCTCGGGGTCCCGCCGCACCACGGAGCGTCCGGTGACGTAGGCGGCGGCGTCGGCCCCGGTGATGCGGCCGTAGACCATGAGCTCGATGAGCGAGTTGCCGCCGAGCCGGTTGGCCCCGTGCAGTCCCGAGGAGGCCTCGCCGATCGCATACAGCCCCTCGACCCCGGTGCCGTGGTCCTCCGCGCGCACCCACACGCCGCCCATCGAGTAGTGGGCGGTGGGCGCGATCTCGATGGGGCCCTGGGTGATGTCCTTCATCTGCAGGTCGATCACGGTGCGGTACACCCGGGGCAGCCGCTGGAGGATCGTGCTCTCGGGCAGGTGGGAGACGTCCAGCCAGACGCCGCCGTGCTCGGTGCCGCGGCCCTCGCGGATCTCGGTGTCGCACGCTCGCGCGACGCGGTCGCGGGTGGACAGCTCGCGGCGCACGGGGTCGTAGCGGTCCATGAACCGCTCCCCGAGCGCATTGGTGAGGATCCCGCCCTCGCCCCGGGCGGCCTCGGAGATCAGGGTGCCGGCGGCGTCCTCGGGCTCGATGAGCCCCGAGGGATGGAACTGCACCAGCTCCGCATCACGGATCTGGGCGCCCGCGAGCGCCGCGAGGCGGAAGGAGTCCCCGGTGTTCTCGTCGCGCCGCGACGAGGTGTGGCGCCAGATCCGGGTGTGCCCGCCGGCTGCCAGGATCACCGTGTCGGCGTGGATGAGCACCCGCTGTCCCGTGACGATGTCGAAGCCGAAGGCGCCGAACACCACGCCGTCGGCCACGAGCAGCCGCGTGATGTAGAGGGTGTCGACCACCTGCACGTCGAGCTCTGCGACGCGCCGCAGGAGGGTCCGCTGGATCTCCAGGCCGGTGTAGTCCCCGGCGTAGCTGGTCCGGCGGTAGGTGTGGGCGCCGAAGAAGCGCTGGGAGACCCGGCCGTCGGCCTCCCGGGCGAACGGCATGCCCCAGCGCTCGAGGTCCTCGATGCCGATCGCCGCATCGCGGCAGACGGTCTCGACGATCGCGGGGTCGGCCAGGAAGTAGGACTCGCGCAGGGTGTCGGCGGCGTGCTGCTGCCAGGAGTCCTCGGGATCCATGGTCCCCAGGGCGGCGTTGATGCCGCCGGCGGCCAGGGTGGTGTGCGCGTCGTGACGCCGGCGTTTGCCGACCGCGAGCACGTCGATGCCGCGCTCGGCGAGTTCGATGGCCGCGCGGAGCCCGGCGCCGCCGGTGCCGATCACGAGCGCGGAGGCGGACAGGATCGTCGGGGCGTCATCGCCGGAAGGAGCCATGCCGACGACCGTAGGGTCCCGCCGATGATGCGTCCAATGCATAGCATGCATCGGAGCGATACCATCGACGCATGACAATGCGGATGGAGCAGCTGCGGGCCTTCGCGGCGGTCGTCCGGACCGGCTCGTTCACCCGGGCGGCCGATGCGGAGTTCATGACCCAGCCGAGCCTGAGCCGGCAGATCGCGGCGCTGGAGCGCGAGGTGGGGGCCCCGCTGCTCGTGCGGCACCCCGGCGCAGGAGGGGAGCTCACCGCCGCGGGTGAGGTGCTGCTGCCGATCGCCCGGAGGATCCTCGCCGACGAGGAGGACGGACGCCGGCGGGTGGCCGAGGTGCTCGGACTGCGACGGGGACGGGTGCGGATCGGTGCACCGCCGACGGTGTGCGCGACCGTCCTGCCCGAGGTCTTCGCGGACTTCCACGCCCGCCACCCCGGGATCGAGCTCGAGGTGAGCGAGGCGGGATCGCGTCAGCTCGTCGAGGAGCTCGCCCGCGGAGCCGTCGACCTCGCGGTCACCGTGACCCGCCCCGGCACCGCCGAGAGCCCCGCGGTGACGCATCGGGCGCTGTTCAGCGAGGAGCTCGTCGTCGCCTCGGCACGGGAGGGCGGCGACGTGACGGGCGCCCACGGAGGGGCGTCGATGACCCTCGCCGCCGTCGCCCGCGAGCCCCTCGTCGCCTTCGGGCGCTCCTATGACCTGCGGGCCGCGATCGACGCCGCCTTCGAGACCGCGGGCCTGGGCCCCCGCGTCGTGCTCGAGGGCGCGGAGATGGACGCGGTCCTGCGATTCGTCGAGCGCGGGCTGGGGGTCGCGGTGGTCCCGGCGACCGTCCTGCATGACCAGAGCGGGCTGCGGCTGCGGCGCCTGACGGATCCGGTGCTGCGCCGCACCGTGAACCTCTCGCGCCGCGCGGGCGTCGAGCCGGGCCCGGCCGTCCTGGCCATGGAGCGCGCGATCCGGCACCGGGTGGACGAGCTCGTCGCCCCGGGTCAGGCGCTGCGCGACCTCGTGGTCGTCGCCGAGGACCGGGGCCCCGGTGCGGCGGGGGAGAGCGCCCAGGAGCGGGCCCAGGAGCGGGGCGGGCAGGACGCCGGCCCGGTGTGACCCACGCCCCGGGCATCCCGGTGGCGCCGGCCGTGTCGCGGCCGTACGATGGACGCACCGAAGACCGCCGGTTGCCGTGCTCGACCTCGAGGACGACCGAAGTACTCCCGCACGGGAGGGCCTGCGCAGGTGCATCGAACGACCTTCAGCATGACAGGCCCACGCATCGCGTGACCTGTCGACTGCCGGGCCTCGACACCTGCGTGTCGGGGCCTTTTCCGTGTGCACCCCCGGGTGCGGGACCTTCACCGGCGCCTGAGACCTCTGGAAGGAGGGCCATGGCGAAGCCCGAGAAGGTGGACGCCGTCGCCGAGCTCACGGAGCTGTTCCGTGAGTCCGACGCCGCGCTGCTCACCGAATACCGCGGACTGTCCGTGCAGAAGCTCAAGCAGCTGCGACGCGCACTCGGAGACGAGGCGCACTACGCCGTGGTGAAGAACACGCTGACCGAGATCGCCGCCCGTGAGGCCGGCATCGACGCATTCGAGGGCCAGCTCTCGGGTCCGACCGCCATCGCCTTCATCAAGGGTGAGCCGGTCGGGGCCGCGAAGGCCCTGCGTGACTTCGCCAAGGAGAACGACAAGCTCGTCGTCAAGTTCGGCTACTTCGAGGGCAAGCTGCTCTCGAAGGACGACGTCACCAAGCTCGCGGACCTCGAGTCCCGCGAGGTCCTGCTGGCCAAGGCCGCGGGCGCCCTCAAGGGCTCCCTGTCCAAGGCCGCTGCCGTGTTCCAGGCGCCGCTGTCCAAGACGGTGCGCACCGTGGACGCGCTGCGCGACAAGCAGGAGGCCGCCTGAGCCTCCGGCTCGGGTGACCCTCTGCCCCACGCATTCCCAGCGCCGGGCGCACCACCGGCCCGGACGCGCTGAGAACCGGACGGCCCTGCCGGGACGACCGGGAAAGACCTGGCGCACGAGCGCCGCACACCCCAGGACGGGGCCCGCACGACGCGGGTCCTCCCAACAGGAAGGAACGCCACCATGGCGAAGCTCAGCAACGACGAGCTCATCGAGGCTTTCAAGGAGCTCTCCCTCATCGAGCTCTCCGAGTTCATCAAGCAGTTCGAGGAGGTCTTCGACGTCACCGCCGCAGCCCCCGTCGCGGTCGCCGCCGCCGGTGGTGCCGGTGCCGCCGACGCCCCCGCCGAGGAGGAGCAGACCGAGTTCGACGTCATCCTCGACTCGGTCGGCTCGGCCAAGATCGCCGTCATCAAGGAGGTGCGCGCTCTGACGGGCCTCGGTCTGAAGGAGGCCAAGGACCTCGTCGACGGCGCCCCCAAGGCCATCCTGGAGAAGGTCGCCAAGGATGCGGCCGACAAGGCCAAGGAGCAGCTCGAGGGCGCAGGCGCCTCGGCCTCGGTCAAGTGATCCCGGCGCTCCGGCGCTGACCGCAGGTCCTCCTGCAGCATCGAAGGGCCGTCCCGCACCACGCGGGGCGGCCCTTCGTCGCACCCGTGGCAGGATGACCGCCATGCTCCGCTGCGCCGTCACCACCTGGAACCGCGACGGCACCGGCCCCGTCTCGCGCGAGTCCGATCCCGCCGGCGCCGTCGCCGCCCTCCGGGACCGCGACGAGCTCGTGTGGGTCGACGTGCTCGCCCCGACGGTCGCCCAGCTGTCCGAGCTCGGGCGCGACCTCGGGATCCGCGGGCTCGAGATCGAGGACGCGCTGGCGCCGGGGGAGCGCCCCAAGGCGGCACGCCACCAGGGGCATTCGGCCTTCGTCGTGTACGCGCTGACCCCGCGGGAGGACGTCGCCGCGGCGATCGCCGCGGACGCGGATCGGCGGCGCGCGATCGAGGCCGACGACGAGGCCGAGGACCCGGGGCGGTCCCCGGCCGCCGCCGCCATCGATGCCGTGCTCGAGGGGGAGGGGCGCGCGGGCTCCTTCGGACACGCGCTGTTCCGGCCCACCCGCGTCTCGGGCTTCGTGTTCCCCGGCGGCCTCCTGACCGTGCGCAGCGACGAACGGCTCGGCGCCTCCGAGCTGCTGACGCGCTGGACCGAGGTGGGGGACATCCGCCAGATGGGGCCGCACGCGCTCGTCCAGGGCCTGCTGGACCTGATCGTCGACGGCTACTCGGCCGCCGCGCAGTTCCTCGACGACCGGATCGAGGATCTCGAGGACGACCTCTTCTCGCCCGACGGCCGTCTCGACGGTTTCCAGCGCCGCGCCTACGCGATGCGCAAGGAGCTCGTGGCGCTGCGCCGGGTGGTGCTGCCCATGCCGGACGTGCTGGGGGTCCTGTGGCGGCGCCGGCCCGAGGGGGAGGGCGGCACCCCGCACCTCGACGCGCTGTTCGCGGACCTCGCCGACCACGTCCTGCGCGTCACGGAATGGACCGAGTCGCTGCGGGACATGATCTCCACCGTGTTCGAGACCCACCTGTCCCTCCAGGACCAGCGACTGAACCAGATCATGAAGAAGCTCGCCGGCTGGGCCGCCGTGATCTCGGTCCCCACGCTGGTCACGAGCTGGTTCGGGATGAACGTGCCCTATCCCGGGAACGGGAAGCCGGTGGGCCTCATGTTCGCGCTGGCCCTCGCGCTGGTGCCCGCGATCCTCATGTGGTGGGCCATGCGCCGGCGCGACTGGCTGTGATGCGCGCGCGCCCGCTTGACTCCGCGGCGCGCACCCTCCATCCTTGTGCCCAACGAGAGCCGCACCTGCCGGGCTCCCGCGCCCGCCGCCGACGTCGGGGATCCCGGGAGCAGCACCGCACAATCGGGCAGGTGGCTCCGCCTTCCGCGCCAGGCATATGGTGGTCGACGCGGATGGGACCGAGGTGTGCGACACATCTCTTGTCTCCATCCGTGGTACTTTGCTATGCTCAGTCTTTGCGCTGAGCTGTCAGTCGCCTCCCCCGCCGCCCTGTCGTCAGACATGGCAAGAGGGGACGTGTGCTGCCCCGGCCGCGCGCCCACTGTCGTCGGCCTGTGGAAGGACCCCCCTTTGGCTGCCTCGAGCACCGATCTCATCACCGAAACCGCCCGTCGGACCGCGTCGCCCCGCGTGACGTTCGCAAAACTGGGCGACCCGCTGGACGTCCCGGACCTCCTGTCCCTCCAGACCAAGAGCTTCGACTGGCTGCTCGGGAACGAGCGCTGGCAGGCGCGCGCCGAGGCCGCCGCCGCCGCCGGTCGCGAGGACGAGCCGCAGACCTCCGGTCTCGCGGACATCTTCGAGGAGATCTCCCCGATCGAGGACTTCGCGGGCAACATGTCCCTGTCCTTCCGGGACCACACCTTCGACGACCCGCGCTACACGGTCGACGAGTGCAAGGAGAAGGACCTCACCTACGCCGCTCCGCTGTACGTCATCGCGGAGTTCATGAACAACGAGACCGGTGAGATCAAGACCCAGACGGTCTTCATGGGCGACTTCCCGCTCATGACCGACAAGGGCACGTTCATCATCAACGGCACCGAGCGCGTGGTCGTCTCGCAGCTCGTGCGCTCCCCGGGCGTGTACTTCGAGGACTCGATCGACAAGACGAGCGACAAGCGCATCTTCTCGACCAAGGTCATCCCCTCGCGCGGCGCCTGGCTCGAGTTCGAGATCGACAAGCGCGATCAGGTCGGCGTGCGCATCGACCGCAAGCGCAAGCAGTCGGTCACGACCCTGCTGCAGGCCCTGGGCCTCTCGCACAGTGACATCCTCGAGCAGTTCGGCGAGTTCGAGTCCATGCGCTCGACGCTCGAGAAGGACAAGATCTCCTCGCAGGACGAGGCGCTCATGGACATCTACCGCAAGCAGCGTCCGGGCGAGCCGCCCAGCCGCGACGCGGGCGAGGCCATGCTCAACAACCTGTACTTCAACGACAAGCGCTACGACCTCGCCAAGGTCGGCCGCTACAAGATCGACAAGAAGCTGGGCCTGGACGCGCCGCTGGCGCAGTCGACCCTCCAGCTCGAGGACATCGTCGCCGCGATCAAGTACATCGTCGCCCTGCACGACGGCGTCGCCGAGTACGACTCCGCGACCGGGCGCACGCTGCGCGTGGAGACCGACGACATCGACCACTTCGGCAACCGTCGCATCCGCGCGGTGGGCGAGCTCATCCAGAACCAGGTCCGCACCGGCCTGTCGCGGATGGAGCGCGTCGTGCGCGAGCGCATGACGACCCAGGACGTCGAGGCCATCACCCCGCTGACGCTCATCAACATCCGTCCCGTGACCGCGGCCATCAAGGAGTTCTTCGGGACCTCCCAGCTGTCGCAGTTCATGGACCAGAACAACCCGCTGTCGGGACTGACGCACAAGCGTCGCCTCTCGGCGCTGGGCCCCGGCGGCCTGTCGCGCGACCGCGCCGGCATGGAGGTCCGCGACGTCCACCCGAGCCACTACGGGCGCATGTGCCCGATCGAGACCCCCGAGGGCCCGAACATCGGCCTCATCGGCTCGCTCGCGACGTTCGCGCGGATCAACCCGTTCGGCTTCATCGAGACGCCGTACCGCAAGGTCACCGACGGCCAGGTCTCCGAGGAGATCGTCTACCTGACCGCCGACGACGAGGACCGCCACATCATCGCCCAGGCCAACGCGCGCCTGGCCGACGACGGCCGCTTCCTCGAGGACCAGGTGCTCGTGCGCCTGTCCGGCGGCGAGCCCGACCTCGTCCCGGCCTCCGAGGTCGACTACATGGACGTCTCCGCCCGCCAGATGGTGTCCGTCGCGACCGCGATGATCCCCTTCCTCGAGCACGACGACGCCAACCGCGCCCTCATGGGCGCGAACATGCAGCGCCAGGCCGTGCCGCTCCTGCGTGCCGAGATGCCGCTGGTCGGCACCGGCATGGAGCGTCGCGCCGCGGTCGACGCCGGCGACGTGGTCGTCGCAGAGAAGGCGGGTGTCATCGAGGACCTCTCGGCGGACCTCATCTCCGTGATGGCCGACGACGGCACGCGCCAGACCTACCCGATCGGGAAGTTCCAGCGCTCGAACGCGGGCAACTGCTACAACCAGCGCGTCCTGTGGAACGAGGGCGAGCGCGTCGAGGCGGGCTCGATCCTGGCCGACGGCCCCTCCACCGACGAGGGCGAGCTCTCGCTCGGCAAGAACCTGCTGGTCGCGCTCATGTCGTGGGAGGGCCACAACTACGAGGACGGCATCATCCTGTCCTCGCGCATGGTCCAGGACGACGTCCTCACCTCGATCCACATCGAGGAGCACGAGGTCGACGCCCGCGACACCAAGCTGGGCCGCGAGGAGATCACCCGCGACATCCCCAACGTGGGCGACGACGTCCTCGCCGACCTCGACGAGCGCGGGATCATCCGCATCGGCGCCGAGGTCGAGCCGGGCGACATCCTGGTCGGCAAGGTGACCCCCAAGGGCGAGACCGAGCTGACCCCCGAGGAGCGTCTGCTGCGGGCGATCTTCGGCGAGAAGGCCCGCGAGGTGCGCGACACCTCGCTGCGCGTCCCGCACGGCGAGTCCGGCACCGTCATCGGCGTCCAGGTCTTCGACGACGACGAGGACGGGGACATCCTGCCCACCGGCGTCAACGAGATGGTGCGCATCTACATCGCCCAGAAGCGCAAGATCACCGGCGGCGACAAGCTCGCCGGGCGCCACGGCAACAAGGGCGTCATCGCCAAGATCCTGCCCGTGGAGGACATGCCCTTCCTCGAGGACGGCACCCCGGTCGACATCATCCTGAACCCGATGGGCGTCCCCGGACGCATGAACATCGGCCAGGTCATGGAGACCCACCTCGGGTGGGTCGCCAAGAACGGCTGGGATCTCGACAAGGACGCGGAGGTCGCCCAGGACCTGCCCGAGTCGGCCCTGCACGGCGAGCCCGGCACGCCCGTCGCGGTGCCGGTGTTCGACGGCCTGTCCGGCGAGGAGCTCAACGCCCTCATCGCCTCGACGACCCCCAACCGGGACGGCGAGCGGATGATCAAGCAGGACGGCAAGGCGCGCATGTTCGACGGCCGCTCCGGCGAGCCGTTCCCCGAGCCGATCTCGGTGGGCTACATGTACATCCTCAAGCTCCACCACCTGGTCGACGACAAGCTGCACGCCCGCTCGACCGGCCCGTACTCGATGATCACGCAGCAGCCGCTGGGCGGTAAGGCCCAGTTCGGCGGCCAGCGCTTCGGCGAGATGGAGGTGTGGGCGCTCGAGGCGTACGGCGCCGCGTATGCCCTCCAGGAGCTGCTGACCATCAAGTCCGACGACATCTCCGGCCGCGTCAAGGTCTACGAGGCGATCGTCAAGGGCGAGAACGTCCCCGAGCCCGGCATCCCGGAGTCCTTCCGGGTGCTGCTCAAGGAGATGCAGTCGCTGTGCCTGAACGTCGAGGTCCTGTCCTCCGACGGTCGGAGCATGGAGGTCCGCGAGAGCGACGAGGACGTATTCCGCGCCGCCGAGGAGCTGGGCATCGACCTGTCGCGCCGTCCCCACGAGGGCGTCGGCTCCATCGAAGAGGTCTGACGGACAGGGTGCGGGCCGCAGGCGGCGCACAGCGTCGCCGGCCCGCACCTCACCCCGGACCCTGATCCATCAGACCCAACGTTCTCAACGTTTTTCGATCCGAGAGAAGGACATCTGTGCTCGACGTCAACAACTTCGACGAGCTGCGCATCGGTCTTGCGACGGCCGATGACATCCGCACCTGGTCGCACGGCGAGGTCAAGAAGCCGGAGACCATCAACTACCGCACCCTCAAGCCCGAGATGGACGGCCTGTTCTGCGAGCGCATCTTCGGTCCCACCCGGGACTGGGAGTGCTACTGCGGCAAGTACAAGCGCGTCCGCTTCAAGGGCATCGTCTGCGAGCGCTGCGGCGTGGAGGTCACCAAGTCCAACGTGCGCCGTGAGCGCATGGGTCACGTCGAGCTCGCCGCTCCCGTCACCCACATCTGGTACTTCAAGGGTGTCCCCAGCCGTCTGGGCTACCTCCTGGACCTCGCGCCCAAGGACCTCGAGAAGGTCATCTACTTCGCGGCCTACATGATCACCGGGGTGGACTCCGATGCCCGCCACGAGGACCTGCCGGACCTCCAGGCCCGGCACGACCTCGAGATCAAGGAGCTCGAGAAGGAGCGCGACGCGGCGATCAACACCCGCGCGGTCTCCGCCGAGCAGGATCTCGCCAAGCTCGAGGAGGAGGGGGCCAAGGCCGACGCCAAGCGCAAGGTCCGCGACTCCTCCGAGCGCGAGCAGGCCCAGATCCGCAAGAAGTACGACGCCGAGATCGACCGCGTCACCGCCGTGTGGGAGCGCTTCAAGAACCTCAAGGTCGCCGACCTCGAGGGCGACGAGCAGCTCTACCGCGCGATGAAGCTGCGCTACGGCACGTACTTCGAGGGCGGCATGGGTGCCGAGGCCATCCAGAAGCGTCTGCAGGACTTCGACCTGGACGCCGAGGCCGAGACGCTGCGCGAGATCATCGCCACCGGCAAGGGCCAGAAGAAGGCCCGTGCGCTCAAGCGCCTCAAGGTGGTCTCCGCCTTCCGCAGCACCACCAACTCGCCGGTCGGCATGGTCCTCGACGCCGTCCCGGTCATCCCCCCGGACCTGCGCCCGATGGTCCAGCTCGACGGCGGTCGTTTCGCGACGTCCGACCTCAACGACCTGTACCGCCGCGTCATCAACCGCAACAACCGCCTCAAGCGGCTGCTGGATCTCGGCGCTCCCGAGATCATCGTGAACAACGAGAAGCGCATGCTGCAGGAGTCGGTCGACTCCCTGTTCGACAACGGCCGTCGCGGTCGTCCGGTCACCGGACCGGGCAATCGCCCGCTGAAGTCGCTCTCGGACATGCTCAAGGGCAAGCAGGGCCGGTTCCGCCAGAACCTGCTGGGCAAGCGCGTGGACTACTCGGGTCGCTCGGTCATCGTCAACGGCCCCCAGCTGCACCTGCACCAGTGCGGCCTGCCCAAGGGCATGGCTCTGGAGCTCTTCAAGCCCTTCGTCATGAAGCGGCTCGTGGACCTCTCCCACGCGCAGAACGTCAAGGCCGCCAAGCGGATGGTCGAGCGCGCGCGCCCCGAGGTCTGGGACGTGCTCGAGGAGGTCATCACCGAGCACCCGGTGCTGCTGAACCGTGCGCCCACCCTGCACCGTCTGGGCATCCAGGCCTTCGAGCCGCAGCTCGTCGAGGGCAAGGCCATCCACCTGCACCCGCTCGTGTGCGCCGCCTTCAACGCGGACTTCGACGGCGACCAGATGGCGGTCCACGTGCCCCTGTCGGCCGAGGCGCAGGCCGAGGCCCGCATCCTCATGCTGTCCTCGAACAACATCCTCAAGCCCTCCGACGGTCGTCCCGTGACCATGCCCGCCCAGGACATGATCATCGGTCTGTACCACCTGACGACGGTCAAGGACGAGGCCGAGGGCGCCGGACGCGCCTTCTCCTCGGTGTCCGAGGCGATCATGGCCAACGACGCGGGACAGCTCGACCTCAACGCCCCCGCGCGGATCCGCTTCACCGATCTCGTGCCGCCGGTCGGCTGGGAGGCTCCCGAAGGCTGGTCCGAGGGTGACCCGATCACGCTGACGACCACCCTGGGCACGGTCTACTTCAACGAGACGCTGCCGGTCGACTTCCCCTTCGTCGAGGGCCAGGTCGGCAAGAAGCGTCTGGGCGGGATCGTCAACGAGCTCGCCGAGCGCTACCCCAAGGGTCAGGTCGCGGCATCGCTGGATGCCCTCAAGGCCTACGGATTCTCGTGGTCCACGCGCTCGGGCGTCACGTTCGCGTTCTCGGACGTCGTGGCCCCGCCCGACAAGGCGGAGATCATCGCGCGCTACGAGGCCAAGGCCGCCCAGGTCCAGGAGAACCGCGATCTGGGTCTCGTCTCCGAGGTCGAGCGCAACTCCGAGCTCATCGACATCTGGACCGAGGCGACCAACGAGGTCGACCAGGCCATGCGTGCCAACTTCGCCCGCGACAACACCATCTTCCGGATGGTCGACTCCGGCGCCCGCGGCAACTGGATGCAGATCCGTCAGATCGCCGGCATGCGCGGCCTCGTGACGGACCCCAAGGGCGAGATCATCCCGCGTCCGATCCTCTCAAACTACCGCGAGGGTCTGTCGGTGCTCGAGTACTTCATCGCCTCGCACGGCTCCCGCAAGGGGCTGGCGGACACGGCGCTGAAGACCGCGCAGTCGGGCTACCTCACGCGTCGTCTCGTGGACGTGTCCCAGGACGTCATCGTCCGCGAGGACGACTGCGGCACGCCCAAGGGGCTCGTGCTGCCGATCGGCGTCGAGGAGGCGGGCGTCGTCCGCGAGGCCGACGACGTCGAGACGACCGTGTACGGCCGCACGCTGGCCACCCCGGTCCTCGCCGAGGACGGCACGGAGCTCGCCCCGGCGGGTGCCGATGTGGGCGACGAGCTCATCGCGCAGCTCATCGCCGCAGGCGTCACGGAGGTCAAGGTGCGCTCCGTGCTCACCTGCGACAGCGCCGTGGGCACGTGCGCCAAGTGCTACGGCCGTTCGCTCGCGACCGGCCAGCTCGTCGACATCGGTGAGGCCGTCGGCATCGTCGCGGCCCAGTCGATCGGCGAGCCCGGCACGCAGCTGACCATGCGGACGTTCCACACCGGCGGCGTCGCGAGCGCCGACGGCGACATCACCCACGGTCTGCCCCGTGTCCAGGAGCTCTTCGAGGCCCGTACCCCGGCCGGCTTCGCGCCGATCACCGAGGTCGCCGGCCGCGTCGAGATCGAGGAGACGGACAAGCAGCGCCGGATCACCGTCACGCCCGACGACGGCTCCGAGCCGGTGGTCTACACCGTCTCCAAGCGCGTCACGCTGCGCGTGGCCGACGGCGAGTCCATCGCGGTGGGCCAGCAGCTCACCCAGGGCTCGGTGGACCCCAAGCAGGTCCTGCGGATCCTCGGCCCCCGCGCGGTGCAGCAGCACCTCGTGGACGAGGTCCAGAAGGTGTACAACTCCCAGGGCGTGGACATCCACGCCAAGCACATCGAGGTCATCGTGCGGCAGATGCTGCGCCGCGTGACGATCATCGAGTCGGGGGACACCGACCTGCTGCCCGGTGACTTCGCCGAGCGCGTGGTCTTCGAGCGGGAGAACCGTCGGATCGTCGCCGAGGGCGGCCAGCCGGCCTCCGGCCGTCCGGAGCTCATGGGCATCACGAAGGCGTCGCTCGCGACCGACTCGTGGCTGTCCGCCGCGTCCTTCCAGGAGACGACGCGCGTCCTCACCGAGGCCGCGCTGAACCGCCGCAGCGACAAGCTGATGGGTCTCAAGGAGAACGTGATCCTCGGCAAGCTGATCCCGGCGGGCACCGGCCTGTCACGGTTCCGCGACATCGAGGTCGAGCCCACCGACGAGGCCAAGGCCCAGATGTACCAGGTGCCCGGGTACGACGAGCTGGACTACTCCGGCTTCGGCAGCCCGCAGTCCCCGGTCAACCTCGACGACTTCGACTTCTCGGATCCGTTCCGCTCGGACTTCCGCTGATCGTCGCGTCGCACGCACCGGAGGGCCGGTTCCCGCAGCAGCGGGGACCGGCCCTCCGGCCGTTCGCGGGAGCGCGGACGTGACGCCGCCGACGTCGAGCGTCACGGGGGGGTAAAAAGGCATGACCGTTCCGTTCAAGGTGCGCCCCTGACGCTTCCCCGACGCCTCCGGGGTCGGCACCATGGAGGGGCGCGGGCAGCCCGACGCACGAACTTCCCCCCGCGAACCGGACGGATCCGGATCGCGTGCGTGCGCGAGATCCGAGGCGTTCGGCCCCGCACCCGGACCGGCACCCCGTGCCGTCGATGCAGAAGGTGGACCAGTGAAGAAGACTCCCGTGATCGTGACCGGCCTCGCGGCGGCGCTGGTGCTCGGCGGAAGCAGCAGCGCGTTCGCGATGTCGAGCGCGGTGGACGTGACCGTCTACGGGAAGACCTCGAGCGTGCGACTGCTCTCGGGCACCGTGGCCGATGTGCTCGCGGGCCAGGGCGTCGAGGTGCGCCCCACCGACATCGTCACCCCCAGCCTGGACAGCCCGGCCTCGGCCGAGACCCACATCGTGGTCACGCAGCAGCGCCCCGTCACCCTGGTGGTCAACGGCCTGGCGAGCACGAAGCTGACGACCGCGAAGACCGTCGGCGAGGTCCTCGCGGCCGAGGACCTCCCGGACGACGCGCAGATCGCCCAGGCGGCCGACACGAAGCTCGCGGGCGGTGGCACCACGATCGACGTGACGACCCCCAAGAACATCACCTTCGTCGGGCAGCTCGGCTCCACGACGATCCGCGTGCCGGAGGCCACCGTCGCCGACGCCGCCGCCGCGCATCTCCTGGACGTCCAGCCCACGGATCGGTACTACGACGCCACCAGCGGCGCGCCCATCGACGGCAGCACCGCCTTCGGGGACGGCTCGACCGTGCGGATCGAGCGCGTGCGCACGAGCGATGCCACGCAGACCCAGCCGATCGACTTCGCCACGAGCACCCAGGACGACCCCGAGCTGGCCGCGGGCACAACCGAGGTCCGGACCCAGGGCGTCAAGGGCACCAAGGACGTGGTCACGCGCACCACGACCGTCGACGGCGTGGTCTCCGGCCAGGAGGTCGCCTCCGAGACCGTGACCAAAGAGCCCGTCGCCGAGGTCGTCGCCAAGGGCACGAAGAAGGCCACGGCCACCCCGGCCGCGACCGAGGCCCCCGCGACCGCGGACGACGCCTCCACCGCCGGGACCCCGTCCTCCAGCCCCTCGAGCAGCGCGAGCTCGGCGCCGTCGACCGATCAGAGCGGCAGCGCCCAGGGCGACGTCACCACCTGCAAGGCATCGCACTACGGCCGCGGCGACGGCACCGACGGCGGGCCCACCGCCAGCGGCGAGCGGTTCAACGCCGACGCGATGACCGCGGCGCACAAGACGCTCCCGCTGGGCACCCGCATCAAGGTCACCAATCCCGCCTCGGGCAAGAGCGTCGTGGTGCGCATCAACGACCGCGGCCCCTACGTGGGCGGACGCTGCCTCGACCTCTCCGCCGGCGCCTTCGACGCGATCGGCGACACGGGCAACGGCGTCATGACCGTGCAGTTCCAGGTGGTCGGCTGACCCTCTCCGGGATCTCCTCGGCCAGAGGCTCCCGAGGGGCCCCGCACGTCCCCGCCGCTCGGCGGCGCGACGTGCGGGGCCCCTCGCGGTCCCGACGCCCGCCGTGGCCGGGCACCGCGTGCGCCCGGCGATGCGTCCCGTGCCCCGCGCGGATGTGATCTGCGTCGGCGGGACCCTCGTCCTTTGACCACGCGCCGACACACTTTGTAAACTGTCAGGTGCGTTCGGAGCGCCCTCTGGCTGCTCTTGCGGTGCCGATCCCTGCGGATCGGCGGCGCCGGGAGCCCGAGGTCCTCTGACCGGACATGCACCGGGACCAGCACACGGTCCCGGGGAGGAGCATCACGGCAGCGATGTCGTGGCACGAATCCCCGGAGCCCAGGTCCCCCGCGACGAGCGGAATCCTCACGCATGCCCGGGAACGGCCGCCGACGACGTTCCGTCGGCCGAGGCCACGGTGCCGGACGCACGGATGGCTCCGGCCGTCCGAGCGGGTCTCCCGTCGTACCACCCCCGGACGTGGGGGAGACGGGCAGGGTCGCGGGCCGCGTCAGCGGTCGCAAGATGTCGATCTCCGGGTCTGAACAGGGTCCGGGGCACAACAGGAAGAGACGAAGTGCCCACAATCCAGCAGTTGGTGCGCAAGGGGCGCGCGGCGAAGTCCGCGACCTCCAAGACGCCGGCGCTCAAGGGTTCGCCCCAGCGCCGCGGCGTCTGCACGCGCGTGTACACCACCACTCCCAAGAAGCCGAACTCGGCGCTGCGCAAGATCGCGCGCGTCCGCCTCTCCACGGGCATCGAGGTCACGGCGTACATCCCCGGCGTCGGCCACAACCTCCAGGAGCACTCCATCGTGCTCGTGCGCGGTGGCCGTGTGAAGGACCTGCCGGGTGTCCGCTACAAGATCGTCCGCGGCGCCCTCGACACCCAGTCGGTCAAGGGTCGCCAGCAGGCGCGCTCGCGCTACGGCGCGAAGAAGGAGAAGAAGTAATGCCTCGTAAGGGAGCAGCTCCCAAGCGCCAGCTCGTCGTCGACCCCGTCTACGGCTCGCCGCTGGTCACCCAGCTCATCAACAAGATCCTGCTCGACGGCAAGAAGACGGTCGCGGAGTCGATCGTCTACGGCGCCCTCGAGGGCTGCCGCGAGAAGAACGGCCAGGATCCCGTCGCGACCCTCAAGAAGGCCCTGGACAACATCCGTCCGAGCCTCGAGGTCCGCTCCCGCCGCGTCGGCGGCGCGACCTACCAGGTCCCCGTCGAGGTCCGCCCGGGCCGCTCGACGACCCTGGCTCTGCGCTGGCTCGTCGGCTACTCGCGCGCCCGCCGCGAGCACACGATGACCGAGCGGCTCATGAACGAGCTGCTCGACGCCTCCAACGGTCTCGGTGCCGCGGTCAAGCGCCGCGAGGACACCCACAAGATGGCCGAGTCCAACAAGGCGTTCGCCCACTACCGCTGGTGAACCCACCGGGTGGGCGTCCGCACGGACGTCCACCCCCGGTCGGCCCCCGCCGACCCCCTCCGCCCACAGAAAGGCAGCAGCCCGTGGCACTCGCAGTGCTCAGCGACCTCACGAAGGTTCGCAACATCGGCATCATGGCCCACATCGATGCCGGCAAGACCACCACGACCGAGCGCATCCTGTACTACACCGGTGTCAACTACAAGATCGGTGAGACGCACGACGGTGCCGGCACGATGGACTGGATGGAGCAGGAGAAGGAGCGCGGCATCACGATCACGTCGGCCGCGACGACCTGCTACTGGAACGACAACCAGATCAACATCATCGACACCCCCGGTCACGTCGACTTCACCGTCGAGGTGGAGCGGTCGCTGCGCGTGCTCGACGGTGCTGTGGCCGTGTTCGACGGCAAGGAGGGCGTGGAGCCCCAGTCCGAGACCGTCTGGCGCCAGGCCGACAAGTACGACGTGCCCCGCGTCTGCTTCGTCAACAAGATGGACAAGCTCGGTGCGGACTTCTTCTTCACCGTGCGCACGATCATCGAGCGCCTCGGCGCCAAGCCCCTCGTGATCCAGGTGCCGATCGGTGCCGAGAGCGAGTTCCGCGGGATCGTGGACCTCGTCCAGCTCAAGGCCTTCGAGTGGCCCGAGGTCTTCCCCGAGGACGCTCCCGAGCTCGGCAAGAAGAAGGGCGATCCGAGCCTGGGCCAGTACCAGCTCGAGGTCCCGATCCCCGCCGACCTGCAGGACACGGTCGACGAGTACCGTGCCAAGCTCGTCGAGGACGTCGCCGAGAGCTCCGAGGAGCTCATGGAGGCCTACCTCGAGGAGGGCGACCTCACGGTCGAGCAGCTCAAGAAGGGCATCCGCGAGCTGACCATCACCTCGCAGGCCTACCCCGTGCTGGCCGGCTCGGCGTTCAAGAACAAGGGCGTCCAGCTCATGCTCGACGCCGTGATCGACTACCTCCCGTCCCCGCTCGACGTGCCGCCGATGATCGGCCACGACGTCAAGGACGAGGAGAAGGAGCTCACTCGTCGCCCCTCGACCGACGAGCCGTTCTCCGCGCTCGCGTTCAAGGTCGCCTCGCACCCGTTCTTCGGTGCGCTGACCTACGTGCGCGTGTACTCCGGTCACGTCAAGTCCGGTGACCAGGTCCTGAACTCCACCTCGGGCAAGAAGGAGCGCATCGGGAAGCTCTTCCAGATGCACGCCAACCAGGAGAACCCCGTGGACGAGGCCTTCGCCGGCCACATCTACGCGTTCATCGGCCTCAAGGACACCAACACCGGCGACTCGCTCTCGGATCCGGCCAACCCGATCCAGCTCGAGTCGATGACCTTCCCCGAGCCGGTCATCTCCGTGGCCATCGAGCCCAAGACGAAGGGTGACCAGGAGAAGCTGTCGGTCGCGATCCAGAAGCTCGCCAAGGAGGACCCGACCTTCCAGGTCGAGCTCGACGAGGAGACCGGGCAGACCGTCATCAAGGGCATGGGCGAGCTGCACCTCGACATCCTCGTGGACCGCATGCGTCGCGAGTTCAAGGTCGAGGCCAACATCGGCAAGCCGCAGGTGGCGTACCGCGAGACCATCCGTCGCACGGTCGAGAAGTACGACTACACGCACAAGAAGCAGACCGGTGGCTCGGGCCAGTTCGCGAAGGTCCAGATCACGTACGGTCCGCTCACGGATGCCGAGGAGGGCGTGTTCTACGAGTTCAAGAACGCGGTCACCGGCGGTCGCATCCCGCGCGAGTACATCCCGAGCGTCGACGCGGGCATCCAGGACGCGCTGCAGAGCGGCGTGCTGGCCGGCTACCCGGTGGTCAACGTCGCCGCGACGCTCGTCGACGGTGCCTACCACGACGTCGACTCCTCGGAGATGGCCTTCAAGATCGCGGGTTCCATCGCGACCAAGGAGGCCCTGCGTCGGGCCGATCCCGTGCTCCTCGAGCCCCTCATGGACGTCGAGGTGCGCACGCCCGAGGAGTACATGGGCGAGGTCATCGGCGACCTGAACGCACGTCGCGGCCAGGTGCAGTCGATGGAGGACGCGAGCGGCGTCAAGATCGTCCGCGCCCTCGTCCCGCTGTCGGAGATGTTCGGGTACGTCGGCGACCTGCGGTCCAAGACCCAGGGTCGCGCCATGTACACGATGCAGTTCGACAGCTACGCCGAGGTCCCGCGGAACATCTCCGACGAGATCATCGCCAAGACCCGGGGCGAGTGAGACCTGGGGAGGACGGGTAGGATCATCCGGTCCGTCCTTCCCTCGGCCCCCGCGGGCGGCGCGTGCCGCGACTCGTCCGCACCGAGACAGAAGTACCCCAGACAACACGTCCTAGGAGGACAAGAATCATGGCCAAGGCCAAGTTCGAGCGCACCAAGCCGCACGTCAACATCGGCACCATCGGTCACGTCGACCACGGCAAGACCACGCTGACGGCAGCCATCTCGAAGGTCCTGTACGACCAGTACCCGGACATCAACGAGAAGCGCGACTTCGATCAGATCGACAACGCGCCGGAGGAGAAGCAGCGCGGGATCACGATCAACATCTCGCACATCGAGTACCAGACCGAGAAGCGCCACTACGCGCACGTCGATGCGCCGGGTCACGCCGACTACATCAAGAACATGATCACCGGTGCGGCGCAGATGGACGGCGCGATCCTCGTGGTCGCGGCGACCGACGGCCCCATGGCCCAGACGCGCGAGCACGTCCTGCTCGCCCGCCAGGTCGGCGTCCCCTACCTGCTCGTGGCCCTGAACAAGTCGGACATGGTCGACGACGAGGAGATCCTCGAGCTCGTCGAGATGGAGGTCCGGGAGCTGCTCGCCTCGCAGGAGTTCGACGAGGACGCCCCCGTCATCCGCGTGTCCGCGCTCAAGGCCCTCGAGGGCGACGAGAAGTGGGTCAAGTCGGTCCAGGAGCTCATGGCCGCCGTCGACGAGTCCGTGCCGGACCCGGTCCGCGACCTCGACAAGCCCTTCCTCATGCCCGTCGAGGACGTCTTCACCATCCAGGGCCGCGGCACCGTCGTGACCGGCAAGGTGGAGCGCGGCAAGCTCGCCATCAACTCCGAGATCGAGATCGTGGGCATCCGCCCCGCGCAGAAGACCACGGTCACCGGTATCGAGATGTTCCACAAGCAGATGGACGAGGCGTGGGCCGGCGAGAACTGCGGTCTGCTGCTCCGCGGCACCAAGCGCGAGGACGTCGAGCGCGGCCAGGTCGTCGTGAAGCCGGGTTCGATCACCCCCCACACCAACTTCGAGGCGCAGGTCTACATCCTGTCCAAGGACGAGGGTGGGCGTCACAACCCGTTCTACTCGAACTACCGTCCGCAGTTCTACTTCCGGACCACCGACGTCACCGGCGTCATCACGCTGCCCGAGGGCACCGAGATGGTCATGCCCGGCGACTCCACCGAGATGTCGGTCGAGCTGATCCAGCCGATCGCCATGGAGGAGGGCCTCGGCTTCGCCATCCGCGAGGGCGGGCGCACCGTCGGCTCCGGCCGCGTCACCAAGATCGTGAAGTGACGATCGCGGGCTGAGCCCGCACACCGGAGGGCCCGTCCCCTGCTGCGGCAGGGGACGGGCCCTCCTGCTGTCCCCGGGCGCAGCGGAAGGGCCCCGTCCCACCGGATCCGGCGGGGCGGGGCCCTTCGCGTGACGACGCCCGCGACTGCGCGGTGCGGGCCTCAGGCGCGCGGCTCGTGGTCCTCTCGGGGCGGGTCCACGGGGCGGGGCTCGCCGACGTCACCGGGAGCGGACGGCGAGGGCGGGACCGTGGCGCCGGGCGCGGGGGCGCCGTACTGCGGGCGATGTGCGCGCGCGGCGTCGTCGGGGCGCGGGGGAGCGGATGCCGTCTCGGCGGGGCGCCCGAAGCTGGGACGGCCCTCGCGCGCGGGCGCCGGGCTCACGGCCACGGCGGGACGGGAGGTGGGGGGGACGGCGCCCGCTTCGACGAGGATCCGCCGGGCGTCGTCGGCATGGGTGTGCTCGACCAGCAGCTCGAACTGCATGGGGATCGTCGCGGTGGTGGAGGTGAAGTCCCGCCGACCGCCGCTCATGGCGTATCCGATCACGGACCACACCGTGAAGAACACCGCGCCCATCAGCACGCAGAGGACGACGGTCGCCAGGGCGTTCTGGCCCCCGACAAGGGAGAACAGGATCCCGACGAACAGGCCCATCCACATGCCGCTGAGGATTCCGCTGCCGATCACGCGCCCCCAGGTGCGGCGTCCGGTGACCCGCTCCATGAGCTTGAGGTCCGTGCCCACGATCATCGTGTTCTGCACGGCGAACTGATGGTCCGCGAGGGTGTCGACCACGGCCTGCACCTCGGCGTACGTCGAGTAGGTGCCGAGGGACCGCGGGAACTTCAGCGTGAACAGCTGACTGCTGAGCGGATTGGTCTGCGGGTTCGTCATGTGCAGAAGGGTAGACCAGGCACCTCGACGGACCATCGGAATCTGCCGTGACCCAATCGTGACTGTTTGGGGCGTTCGTTGCGCAGATTCATGCACGGAGGTCGGGATACCATCTCGCCACCGGTCCAGTTCGGAGCCCACGTGAGAGGTGCGCCACGAGCATGACACGGTCCCCCACGGGCTCGCGGGCCGAGTCCGACGACGAAAGAAGGCCTCATGAACGAGAACCACTCCATCACCCCTGCCGAGCGGCTCGGTGCGTCGCGTCGCCGGTTCCTCGCCCTCGCAGGCACCAGCGTCTCGGCCGCGACGCTCGCCGCCTGCGCGGGCGGCGGCGGCGGCGATTCGGCCACCGGCGGAGCAGCTGTCAGTGATGGCGGCGGCACCAAGAGCGACACCAACCCGTTCGGCGTCAAGGATGACGCCGCGGTGGACGTCGTCATCTTCGACGGCGGGTACGGCGATCAGTATGCCAAGGACGCGGGCGTCGCGTACAAGAAGCTGCACCCCAAGTCCGACCCCCAGGTCACGTCGACCGTCAACATCCAGCCGGACCTGCAGCCCCGCTTCATCGGCGGCACCCCGCCCGACCTGTTCGACAACACCGGCGCGCAGTCGCTGAACACGAGCGCCCTGATCACCGAGAAGCGCCTGGCGACGATCGACGCCCTGCTCAAGGCGCCGTCGGTGGACGGCGGCACCGTGGAGGAGACCCTGCTCCCGGGCGTCACCTCGCCGGGCACGTACTCCGGGAAGTTCTACGCCCTGAACTACGTCTACACCGTCTACGCCCTGTGGTACTCCGCCTCGCAGTTCGCGGAGAAGGGCTGGAGCGTCCCCAAGACCTGGGACGAGGTCATGTCCCTCGGCGAGTCCGCCAAGGGGGCGGGCCTGGCGCTGTTCCCCTGGGGCGGCCAGAACGCCTCGAACTACTACCAGGAGCTGGCCATCACGATGGCCATCAAGCAGGGTGGAGAGGACGTCCGCAAGAACCTCGACAAGCTCGATGCCAAGGCCTTCGAGCAGCCGGCCATCGTCGACGCCTACAAGGGCATCGAGGACGCCGTCAAGGCCGGCTACTTCCTCGCCGGGGGCGCCGGGATCAAGCACACCGAGGCGCAGTCCCAGTGGGTCAGCGGCAAGGCCGTCATGTACCCCTCGGGCTCCTGGATCGAGAATGAGCAGCGCGGGATCACACCCGACGGCTACCAGATGACCGGGATCCCGGTGCCCACACTCGCCGCCGATTCCAAGCTCCCCTACGAGGCCATCCACAGCGCCGCGGGCGAACCGTTCTTCGTCCCCGCCGACGCCAAGAACGGCCCCGGCGGCCTCGAGTTCCTGCGGGTCATGCTCTCCAAGGAGCAGGCGCAGAACTTCACCAAGCTCACCTCCTCGCCCACCATCGTCAAGGACACCATCCCCGACGACGCCTTCGGCTCCACGGCGCTGGCCTCGACCAACGCCATGATCAAGGCGGCAGGTGACGACGTCTTCACCTTCAGCTTCGTCGACTGGTACAACCTCGGGCCGGACACGGTCAAGCTCTGGACGTCCTTCCTCAACGGCGACATCGGCGCCGACGAGGTCCGGGAGAAGTCCCAGGGCCTCATCGACAAGATCCGTGAGGACGACAAGGTCGAGAAGTTCGACGTCAAGTGATGGCGGTCCTCCCCACCACCGCTCCCACGGCCGCGCCCGCACGGCGCGGCCGTGGCCGGCGGTTCCCGAGCCCACAGCGCCTGGTCTTCTACGTGCTGTTCCTGGGGGTGCCCCTGGCGATCTATCTCGTCTTCGTGGTGTCCCCCTTCTTCCAGGCCTTCTACTACTCGCTGACCGACTGGCGGGGCTTGACCTCCGCGACGACGTTCGTGGGGCTGGACAACTACGTCACGATCTTCGCCGACGAGCAGTACCGCACGGCCCTGTTGCACAACCTGATCCTGCTCATCGTGCTGCCGGTCATCACGATCGGCCTCGCCTTCACCCTCGCCGTGATGGTGACCGTGGGCGGGGACAGCCGCGGAGCGATCACGGGCATCCGGGGCTCGAACATCTACCGGGTCGTGAGCTTCTTCCCCTACGTCATCCCCGCCGTCGTCGTCGGCATCCTCTTCGCCTTCATCTACTCGCCCAACGGCGGCCTCATCAACGGGGTCCTCGGGATCGTGGGACTCGACCGCGGCATCGGCTGGCTCGGTGACCCGCGCTTCGCGCTCGCGGCCATCGTCCTGGCCGTGGTGTGGTCCCTCGTCGGGTTCTACATGGTGCTGTTCGTCGCGGCGATCAAGGCCGTTCCGGCCGAGGTCGTCGAGGCCGCGCGCCTGGACGGCGCCGGCCGCGGGCGGCTGGCCCTGCAGATCATCCTCCCGATGATCCGCGAGAACGTGTCCACGGCGGTCGTGTACATGGGCATCATGGCCCTGGACATGTTCGTCTACATCAGCGTCATGACGCCCAACGGCGGGACCGGAGGCTCCACGGACGTCGTCTCGCGCTACCTCTACCAGACGGCCTTCCAGAAGTCCCAGTTCGGCCTGGCCTCGGCCATGGGCGTCGTGCTCGCCCTGGTCACCATGCTGATGGCCGTGCTGGTCCTCTTCGGCACCCGACAGAAGGACGTGCGATGACCGCGGCGACCTCCGCACCGACCTCGGGCAATCCGGTGATCGGCTCCGCCACCGGGACACCGATCGTTCCGCGCCGGAAGTACCGCTCCGGCGGCGACCGTGCCTTCGCGGCCGTGTCGCACGTCGTGCTGATCCTGTGGGGTCTCGCCGTGGTGCTGCCGCTGCTGTGGACGGTGATCAGCTCGTTCAAGACCTCGCAGGAGATCCTCAACGAACCGCTGTCCCTGCCCGAGGTGTGGCAGTTCGACAACTTCGTCCGGGCGTGGAACGACGCCGGGATCGGGCGCTACTTCCTGAACACCGTGATCGTCGTCGGCGGCGCGCTCGTGCTGGTGATGCTGCTCGGGGCCATGTGTGCCTACGTGCTGGCCCGCTTCGACTTCCCGGGTCGGCGGATCATCTACTACGCCCTCATCGCCGGCCTGACGTTCCCGCTGTTCCTCGCGGTGGTCCCGCTGTTCTTCGTCATCCAGAACCTGGGACTGCAGAACACCTACATGGGCCTGATCCTCACGTACGTGGGGTTCGCGCTCCCGTTCACCGTGTTCTTCCTCTACGCGTTCTTCCGGCAGCTGCCGGAGGAGATCGCGGAGGCGGCGGCCATCGACGGCGCCGGCGACTTCCGGACGTTCTTCCAGATCATGGTCCCGATGGCCGGCCCCGGCCTCATGAGCGTCACGATCTTCAACTTCCTGGGCCTGTGGAACCAGTTCCTCCTGCCGGTGGTCCTGAACACCGACGAATCCAAGTTCGTGCTCGCCCAGGGCCTGAACAACATGCAGGCCCAGCAGGGCTACGCCACCGACTGGGGCGGCATGTTCGCCTCGGTGACCATCACGATCGTGCCGGTGCTCATCGTCTACATCATCTTCCAGCGTCAGCTGCAGGGTGGCATGGGGCCCAGCACCGACAAGTGAGCCGGGTCCGTCCCGGGGCAGACCCCCGGGGCGGGCTCTCCTCCCGTCCTCCGAGCGGAGGGCCGCGGGCCGGGCGGGGCGGGATCCCCGCGCGGCGTCTGCCGTCACGCGGCGGGGGAGCGTCCGGGTCCGCCCGGACACGCAGGGCCGGGGCGTCGTGACGACGTCCCGGCCCTGCCTCGTGTCCGGGACACGGCCTCGTGTCCCGGCCGAGGGGTCCCTCCTCCCGCCGAGGGCATCCGCGCCGGCGATCACCGGGGCGTCCACCGGAGGATCGGCGGGTGGTCGCCGGGGGATCGCGGGCGGATCGCCGGGCCGTCGCCGCACCCCGTGTGATCGGGTCCACCCACGGTCCGCTTGGCATCGGGGCCGGACCCTGGCAGACTGTTCAAGTTGTCTGCGCGGGCCGCCATGCCCGGTTCCGTTCTCCGCGACTGGGTACACACCCCCCGTCGCGGCGAATGATCACCGGATGTGGCCCGTCCCGAGGATGCGAACGGCCGGCTCCTGCCGCCGAGCGCGCATCGTCAGAGGGAATCGCGCCCCGAGGTCACCCGAGGGGACGGCGCAGGCGTGCCGGACACTCCGGCAGCACCTCCCAGTCATGGGATCGTGCATCGGGACGAGGGCGACACGCCCGACCTCGTGTACCGGAGTGACCAGCAGTTTTGTCAGCAGCGTGTGTAGAGAGAGAGTCGAACAAGGCTATGGCGGGACAGAAAATCCGCATCCGGCTGAAGTCGTACGACCACGAGGTGATCGACAGCTCGGCGCGCAAGATCGTCGACACCGTCACCCGTGCGGGTGCGACCGTCGTGGGCCCGGTGCCGCTTCCGACCGAGAAGAACGTGTTCTGCGTGATCCGTTCGCCCCACAAGTACAAGGACTCCCGCGAGCACTTCGAGATGCGGACCCACAAGCGCCTGATCGACATCGTCGATCCCACCCCCAAGGCCGTGGACTCCCTGATGCGTCTCGATCTCCCCGCGGACGTCAACATCGAGATCAAGCTCTGAGGTGACGGTGATGAGCAACGAACTGACAGGGCAGGCCGCCCGCGCCGTCACCGGCGTGCTCGGCACCAAGCTCGGCATGACCCAGGTCTGGGACGAGAACGGCAAGCTCGTGCCGGTCACGGTCGTCCAGGCCGGTCCCTGCGTCGTGACGCAGGTCCGCACGGTCGAGAACGACGGCTACGACGCGGTCCAGATCGCCTTCGGGCAGATCGACCCCCGCAAGGTCTCCAAGCCGCTCAAGGGCCACTTCGACAAGGCCGGCGTGACCCCGCGTCGCCACCTCGTCGAGCTGCGCACGAACGACGCCGCCGACTACACCGTCGGCCAGGAGGTCGCCGCGGACGTGTTCGCGGCCGGCCAGAAGGTCGACGTCGTCGGCACGACCAAGGGCAAGGGCACCGCGGGCGTCATGAAGCGTCACGGCTTCTCCGGCGTCGGCGCCTCCCACGGCGCGCACCGCAACCACCGCAAGCCCGGTTCGATCGGCGGGGCCTCGACGCCCGGCCGCGTCTTCAAGGGCATGCGCATGGCCGGCCGCATGGGCAACGTCCGTGCGAGCGTCCAGAACCTCACCGTCCACGCGGTCGACGCCGACAAGGGCCTCGTGCTCGTCAAGGGTGCCGTCCCCGGCCCCAAGGGCGGCCTCGTGCTGGTCCGTTCGGCCGCCAAGAGCCCCGTGAAGGAGGCCTGACCGATGGCAGCGAACCTGACCGTCGACGTGCTCGACACGGCCGGCAAGAAGTCCGGCACCGCCGAGCTCCCCGCGTCGATCTTCGACGTGCAGACCAACGTCCCGCTGATCCACCAGGTGGTCACCGCGCAGCTCGCGGCCGCCCGCCAGGGGACCCACAAGGCCAAGACGCGTGCGGAGGTCGCCGGTGGCGGCCGCAAGCCCTACAAGCAGAAGGGCACCGGTCGTGCCCGCCAGGGCTCGATCCGCGCACCGCAGTTCGCCGGCGGCGGCGTCGTCCACGGCCCTGTGCCGCGCGACTACAGCCAGCGCACCCCCAAGAAGATGAAGGCCGCCGCCCTGCGCGGGGCCCTCTCGGACCGGGCGCGCAACAGCCGCATCCACGTGGTGACCGAGCTGCTGGTCGGGGAGAACCCCTCGACCAAGGCAGCGCTGAAGACCCTGGCCGCCGCCTCGGAGCGCAACCACGTCCTCGTGGTGCTGCGCCGTGACGACGAGCTCGGCGCCCTCAGCGCCCGCAACCTGCCGACCGCGCACGTCCTGTACGCCGACCAGCTGAACACCTACGACGTCATGCGCAGCGACGACGTCGTGTTCACCTCCGGCGCTCTCGAGGACTTCATCGCGACGGCGACGCTGTCCGTGCCCACCTCGTCCTTCGCGAAGGCGAAGGCCGCGGCGGCCGCTGAGGAGGAGTCCAAGTGACCACGCTGAACAAGGATCCGCGCGACATCCTCGTCGCCCCGGTCGTCTCCGAGAAGAGCTACGGCCTCATGGACGAGGGCAAGTACACGTTCCTCGTGGACGTGCGCGCCAACAAGACCGAGATCAAGATCGCCGTCGAGAAGGTCTTCGACGTCAAGGTCGCCTCGGTCAACACGATCAACCGGCAGGGCAAGACGCGCCGCACGCGCTTCGGGATGGGCAAGCGCAAGGACACCAAGCGCGCGATCATCACCCTCGTCGACGGAACCATCGACATCTTCGGAGGCTCGGTCGCCTGAGGCGATCGAGGTCCGAGGAGCCGTCAGAGAGTCTGAGGGAAACCCACCATGGGAATTCGCAAGCACAAGCCGACCACGCCGGGCCGTCGCGGCTCGAGCGTCGCCGACTTCGTCGAGATCACGCGGAGCGAGCCGGAGAAGTCGCTGGTCCGTCCGCTGTCCAAGACCGGTGGCCGCAACAACAACGGCCGCATCACCTCCCGTCACCGCGGTGGCGGGCACAAGCGCGCCTACCGTCTGATCGACTTCCGTCGTCACGACAAGGACGGCGTCAAGGCCAAGGTCGCGCACATCGAGTACGACCCCAACCGCACCGCCCGCATCGCGCTGCTGCACTACGAGGACGGCGACAAGCGCTACATCCTCGCGCCGTCGCGCCTGCGTCAGGGTGACTGGATCGAGAACGGCGCCGGCGCCGACATCAAGCCCGGCAACAACCTGCCGCTGCGGAACATCCCGCTCGGCACCGTCATCCACGCGATCGAGCTCCGCCCCGGCGGCGGCGCGAAGATCGCGCGGTCCGCGGGCGCCTCGGTCCAGCTCGTCGCCAAGGAGGGCCGCTTCGCGCAGCTGCGCATGCCCTCCGGCGAGATCCGCAACGTCGATCTGCGCTGCCGCGCCTCGATCGGCGAGGTGGGCAACTCCGAGCAGTCGAACATCAACTGGGGCAAGGCCGGCCGCATGCGGTGGAAGGGCAAGCGCCCCCACGTCCGCGGCGTCGTCATGAACCCTGTCGACCACCCGCACGGTGGTGGCGAGGGACGCACCTCCGGCGGCCGTCACCCGGTCTCGCCGTGGGGTCAGCCCGAGGGACGCACGCGCCGCCCGGGCAAGGAGAGCGACAAGCTCATCGTCCGTCGCCGCCGCACCGGCAAGAAGCGCTGATAGGGAGCCATACACATGCCTCGCAGTATTGCCAAGGGCCCGTTCGTCGACGACCACCTGCAGAAGAAGGTGGACGTCGCCAACGAGAAGGGCACCAAGAACGTCATCAAGACCTGGTCGCGCCGGAGTGTCGTCACGCCGGACTTCCTGGGTCACACCTTCGCGGTGCACGACGGGCGCAAGCACGTCACGGTGTTCGTGACGGAGTCGATGGTCGGGCACAAGCTCGGCGAGTTCGCTCCGACGCGGACGTTCAAGGGCCACGAGAAGGACGACCGGAAGGGCCGCCGTCGCTGACCCCGGTCAGTGATGCGCAGCCCTCTCGAATCGAAGAGAAAGCAGGACAGCAATGGAAGCCAAGGCGCAGGTGCGGAATCTCCGCACGACGCCCACCAAGGCCCGGCGCGTCGTGGATCTGATTCGTGGCAAGAGCACGGTCGAGGCACTGGACACCCTGCGGTTCGCACCGCAGGCCGCCAGTGAGCCCGTCCTCAAGCTCGTCCAGTCCGCGATCGCCAACGCCCGTGTCAAGGCGGATCAGGCGGGGGAGCGCTTCGACGAGCGCGAGCTCGTCGTCTCCGCCGCATTCGTCGACGAGGGCCCGACCATGAAGCGGTTCCAGCCGCGTGCTCAGGGTCGTGCCTTCCAGATCAAGAAGCGCACCAGCCACGTCACCGTGGTGGTCGCTCCCGTGAAGAAGTAAGGAGTCCCGCATGGGCCAGAAGGTCAATCCGAACGGGTTCCGTCTCGGGATCACCACGGAGCACACCAGCCGGTGGTTCGCCGACTCCACGAAGGAGGGGCAGCGCTATCGCGACTACGTGAAGGAAGACGTCGCGATCCGCAAGCTCATGTCCGAGGGACTCGAGCGTGCCGGCATCTCCAAGGTCGAGATCGAGCGCACCCGTGACCGCGTGCGCGTCGACCTCCACTCCGCCCGCCCGGGCATCGTCATCGGGCGTCGCGGCGCGGAGGCCGAGCGCCTGCGCGGTGAGCTCGAGAAGCTCACCGGCAAGCAGATCCAGCTGAACATCCTCGAGGTCAAGAACCCCGAGGCCGACGCTCAGCTGGTCGCCCAGAACATCGCCGAGCAGCTCGCGAGCCGTGTCTCGTTCCGCCGCGCGATGCGCAAGGGCATCCAGTCCGCACAGCGGGCCGGCGCCAAGGGCATCCGTGTCGCCGTCTCGGGTCGCCTCGGCGGCGCCGAGATGAGCCGCAGCGAGTTCTACCGCGAGGGGCGCGTGCCGCTGCACACCCTCCGCGCGAACATCGACTACGGCTTCTACGAGGCACGGACAGCCTTCGGCCGCATCGGCGTGAAGGTGTGGATCTACAAGGGCGACGTCACCGCCAAGGAGCTCGCGGCCCAGGCCGCGACGCAGGCCCCCCGTGCAGGCCGGGGCCCGCGTGCCGAGCGTCCGCGCGGTCGTCGCAACGAGCGCAACGCCACCGCCCGTCGTGATGGTGCCGAGCAGTCCGCCCCCGGGCAGACCGCAGAGCAGCCCTCCGAGCAGGCATCGGCGCCCGCCGAGACCCGAACGGAGGCCTGAGCATGCTCATCCCGCGCAGGACCAAGCATCGCAAGCAGCACCATCCCACCCGTCGCGGCATGGCCAAGGGCGGCACCGATCTCGCGTTCGGCGACTACGGCATCCAGGCTCTCGAGCCCGCCTACGTCACCAACCGCCAGATCGAGGCGGCTCGTATCGCCATGACCCGCTACATGAAGCGTGGCGGCAAGGTGTTCATCAACATCTTCCCCGACCGTCCGCTGACCAAGAAGCCCGCCGAGGTCCGCATGGGCTCGGGCAAGGGTGCGGTCGAGTGGTGGGTCGCCAACATCAAGCCCGGCCGCGTCATGTTCGAGGTCACGGGTGTCCCGGAGGATGTGGCGCGTGAGGCTCTCCGCCTCGCCGTCCACAAGCTCCCCATGAAGTGCCGGATCCTGAGCCGAGAGGGTGGTGACATCTGATGGCAGCCACGAAGCTCACCGCCGAGGAGCTCGACAAGCTCGACGACCAGAAGCTGGCCGAGGAGCTGACCAAGGCCAAGGACGAGCTGTTCAAGCTCCGCTTCCAGTCCGCCACCGGGCAGCTCGAGAGCCACGGCCGACTCCGGTCGGTCAAGAAGGACATCGCACGGATCTACACGATCCTGCGCGAGCGCGAGCTGGGGATCCGTCAGGCCCCCGGCACCGCCGAGTGACCGCGAAGCGAGGAACTGAGAACCGATGAACGACACCACCGAGACCGGAACCGACACCGGGGCCGAGGTCGAGGGCGCACACACGTCCTCGCACGAGCGCCCCTACCGCAAGGCGCTGCGCGGCTTCGTGACCTCCGACAAGATGGACAAGACCATCGTCGTCGAGGTCGAGGAGCGCGTGAAGCACGCCCTGTACGGCAAGGTCATGAAGAAGACCAACAAGTTCAAGGCACACGACGAGGACAACGTCGCCGGCATCGGCGACCGCGTGCTCATCGCGGAGACCCGACCGCTGTCCGCCACGAAGCACTGGCGGCTCGTCGAGGTCATCGAGAAGGCCAAGTGACCCCTCGCCGGTGATCCGGGCATCAGCCCGGGACATCGGCGCGGATCCGAGCACGGTCCGGTCCCCGCGGGGGCCGGACCGTTCTCGCATCCGGGCTCGCGGCGGGACGTGGTGCCCAAGACCACAGACCGACCCGCGCCCCACCCTTCCGGCGTGCGCGCCCCTCGCGTATGCTGGACAAGTTGCTCTTGCATGCGGCGGCATGTCCCGCGGGTCCTCTGGATCCCGAGGGATGCCGGAGCATGCGGGATGCGGACGTCAGCGTCCATCCCCCGACGGAGACCTCGCACCGCTTCGATGCGGCCGCCCCGGTTTCACACCGGCGCGTCACGCCCCGCGGCGTGTGCCCGAGTCCGCTGGAGGGTTTTTTGATGCCCGTCGTCGTCCGCGGCGCACGCCCCAGGTGTGCGGGTGACGGTCCACCATTTGTTCCGCCAGGCTCGGCTCGCGCGCAGCAGCGTGCGGGTGAGAACCGGCGAGACGACAGGAGTACTGAGTGATTCAGCAGGAGTCGCGACTGCGTGTCGCCGACAACACGGGTGCCAAGGAGATTCTCTGCATCCGCGTTCTCGGTGGCTCCGGTCGCCGTTACGCAAGCATCGGCGACACCATCGTGGCGACCGTCAAGGACGCCATCCCCGGTGGCAACGTCAAGAAGGGCGACGTCGTCAAGGCCGTCGTCGTGCGCACCACCAAGGAGCGTCGGCGTGCCGACGGCTCCTACATCCGTTTCGACGAGAACGCGGCGGTGATCCTGAAGAACGACGGAGAGCCGCGCGGCACGCGCATCTTCGGTCCCGTCGGTCGCGAGCTGCGCGACCGGCGCTTCATGAAGATCATCTCGCTGGCACCGGAGGTGCTGTGACATGGCAAAGATCAAGATCAAGAAGGGTGACCTGGTCCAGGTCATCACGGGTCGCACCAGCGACACCGACAAGGCCGCGGTGCGCAAGCTGACCGCCGGCGACAAGGGCAAGCAGGGTCGCGTGCTCGAGGTCTTCCCCGAGACCGAGAAGGTCCTCGTCGAGGGCGTCAACCGTCGTACCCACCACCTCAAGGCCACCCCGGCCGGCGGTGCGGGCGGCATCGAGCAGCGCGAGGCCCCCATCCACGTCTCGAACGTGGCGCTCGTGGATCCCGAGGACAACAAGCCGACCAAGGTCGGGTTCCGGGTCGAGACCGTCGAGCTCGAGAACGGCCGCACCAAGCAGGTCCGCGTGCGCTTCGCCAAGCGTTCCGGGAAGGACATCTGATGACCGAGACCACCGCCGCGCCGGCTCCGGCGCCGCGCCTGAAGCTGCGCTACCGCGAGGACATCAAGCCCGCGCTGACCGCGCAGTTCGGCTACTCCAACGTCATGCTCGTCCCGGGTCTGACGAAGATCGTCGTCAACATGGGTGTCGGCGAGGCCGCTCGCGACTCCAAGGTGATCGACGGCGCGATCCGTGATCTCGCCGCCATCACCGGTCAGAAGCCGCAGGTCACCCAGGCCCGCAAGTCGATCGCCCAGTTCAAGCTGCGTGAGGGCATGCCGATCGGCGCGCACGTCACGCTGCGCGGCGACCGCATGTGGGAGTTCCTGGACCGTCTGCTGTCCACGGCCCTGCCCCGCATCCGTGACTTCCGCGGTCTGTCGCCCAAGCAGTTCGACGGCAACGGCAACTACACCTTCGGTCTGACGGAGCAGGTCATGTTCCACGAGATCGACCAGGACAGGATCGACCGGTCCCGCGGCATGGACATCACGGTCGTCACCACCGCCAAGACCGACGACGAGGGACGCGCCCTGCTCAAGGAGCTCGGCTTCCCCTTCAAGGAGAACTGAGATGGCCAAGACCGCTCTCATCAAGAAGCAGGAGGGCACGCCGAAGTTCGGCGTGCGCGCCTACACCCGTTGCCAGCGCTGCGGCCGCCCCCACTCCGTGTACCGGAAGTTCGGGCTGTGCCGTGTGTGTCTGCGCGAGATGGCTCACCGCGGTGAGCTCCCCGGCGTCACCAAGAGCAGCTGGTAAGGACTATCGCCATAGGTCCTGCGGCGTGCCGCAGGAAACCACGGTGAGGAAGAAGCAACCGACATGACCATGACCGACCCGATCGCGGACATGCTGACCCGGATCCGGAACGCCTCAGGCGCTTTCCACGAGACCGTCACCATGCCGTACTCGAAGTTGAAGTCCCGCATCGCGGAGATCCTGAAGACCGAGGGCTACATCCTCGGCTGGCACGAGGAGGAGGCCGAGGTCGGCAAGAACCTCGTGCTCGAGCTGAAGTACAGCACGAGCCGCGAGCGCGCCATCTCCGGCATCCGTCGCATCTCGAAGCCGGGTCTGCGCGTCTACGCGAAGTCCACCCATCTGCCCAAGGTGCTCGGCGGCCTGGGCGTGGCGATCCTGTCCACGTCCTCCGGCCTCCTGACCGACAAGCAGGCGTCCAAGAAGGGTGTGGGTGGGGAAGTCCTCGCCTACATCTGGTAATCGGGAGAGGAAGCCGATATGTCCCGCATCGGACGTCTGCCGGTCCCCGTGCCGGCCTCTGTCCAGAACGTCACCATCGATGACCGCATCATCACGGTCACCGGTCCCAAGGGGGAGCTCACGCACCACGTGCCGGAGCCCCTCACCGTCGACCGCGCGGAGGACGGCACGATCGTCGTCGCCCGCCCGGACGACGAGCGCGAGTCCCGTGCGCTGCACGGCCTGACCCGCACCCTGATCGCCAACATGGTGCACGGCGTCACCGAGGGCTTCACCAAGGGCCTCGAGATCGTCGGCACCGGCTACCGCGTGACCGCCAAGGGCACGGACCTCGAGTTCGCGCTCGGGTTCTCGCACCCGGTCGTCATCAAGGCGCCCCAGGGCATCACCTTCGCGGTGGAGACCCCGACCAAGTTCTCCGTCAGCGGCATCGACAAGCAGCAGGTCGGCGAGGTCGCGGCGAACATCCGCAAGCTCCGCAAGCCCGAGCCCTACAAGGGCAAGGGCGTGCGGTACGCCGGCGAGGTCGTCCTGCGCAAGGCCGGAAAGGCTGGTAAGTGAGCATGGGTTACGCAAGCAAGCACAGCGTCGGTGGGCGCGGGACGCGTCTGCGCGCTCGCGGGCGTCGTCACCTGCGTGTCCGTCGTCGTGTGGTGGGCACCGCCGAGCGGCCCCGCCTCGTCGTCACGCGGTCCCAGCGCCACGTCTTCGTCCAGGTCGTCGACGATTCGCTGGGGCGCACCCTGGCCTCGGCGTCGACCATGGAGAAGGACCTGCGCGGCGCCTCCGAGACGAAGTCGGGCAAGGCCCGGACCGTCGGGACCCTGGTCGCCGAGCGCGCCAAGGCCGCCGGCATCGACGCTGTCGTCTTCGACCGCGGCGGAAACAAGTACCACGGTCGGGTCGCAGCGGTCGCCGAGGGCGCCCGCGAGGCCGGACTGACGCTGTGACCGCCCCCGGGACACAGGAGAAGAGGATCTGATATGCCTGCACAGCAGCGGAACAACGGTCCCGCGGCCTCCGGCCGACGGGGCGAGAACACCACCGAGAACAGCACCAACGACCGCGGCGCCGGGCGCGGCGGTCAGGGCGGCGGACGTCGCGGCGAGGGCCGCGGCGGACGCAACCAGGAGGCCGACAAGTCGGCGTTCCTCGAGCGCGTCGTCGCCATCAACCGTGTGTCGAAGGTCGTCAAGGGCGGTCGTCGTTTCTCCTTCACGGCTCTCGTGGTCGTGGGTGACGGCGACGGCACGGTCGGCGTCGGCTACGGCAAGGCCAAGGAGGTCCCCGCGGCGATCTCCAAGGGTGTCGAGGAGGCGAAGAAGAACTTCTTCCGCGTCCCCCGCATCCAGGGCACCGTGGTCCACCGCGTCCAGGGCGAGGACGCCGCCGGCGTCGTGCTCCTGCGCCCGGCGGCCCCCGGTACCGGCGTGATCGCCGGCGGTCCCGTGCGTGCGGTGCTCGAGTGCGCCGGCGTGCACGACGTGCTCAGCAAGTCGCTCGGGTCGACCAATGCGATCAACATCGTCCGGGCCACCGTCGCGGCCCTGCAGCAGCTCGAGGAGCCGGAGGCCGTCGCGGCCCGCCGTGGCCTCCCGGTCGAGGACGTCGTCCCCGCCCAGCTGCTGCGTGCCCAGGCGGCGGGTCGCGCTGCGGCGCGCGCCGAGAAGGTGGGTGCGTGATGCAGGTCAAGGTGACCCAGGTCCGATCCGTCATCGGCGGCAACCAGACCCAGCGCGCCACCCTGCGAGGCCTCGGCCTCAAGCGCATCGGTGACGTCGTGGTGAAGGAAGACCGCCCCGAGATCCGCGGCATGATCCGCGCCGTCACCCACCTGGTGACGGTCGAAGAGGTGGACTGACAACATGTCTGACAACAACACCGAGAGCCCCCTGAAGCTCCACGACCTGCGCCCCGCGCCCGGTGCCAAGACCGCGCGCACCCGCGTCGGCCGTGGTGAGGGCTCCAAGGGCAAGACCGCCGGTCGTGGCACCAAGGGCACGAAGGCCCGCTACCAGGTGCCGGCCGGCTTCGAAGGCGGCCAGATCCCGCTGCACATGCGTCTCCCGAAGCTGCGCGGGTTCACCAACCCGTTCCGCGTCGAGTACCAGGTCGTGAACCTCGCGACCCTCGGGGAGCTCTTCCCCGAGGGCGGCACGATCACGGTCGAGGACCTCGTGTCCAAGGGCGCCGTGCGGAAGAACCAGCCGGTCAAGGTGCTCGGCTCCGGCGACGTGAGCGCCAAGCTCGACGTCACCGCGCAGAAGTTCTCTGCGTCGGCGGAGCAGAAGATCACCGCGGCAGGCGGGACCGTCACGGTCGCGTGATCGGATTTTGACGGGGTATCGCGGCGCACCATAGCCTGTGCCGCGGTGCCCCGTCGTCCGTCGTCGGCCCGTCCGGCCCGCCCAGGGCCCGCGCGTCCGGTCGACGCGGCCTCCCGGAGCCCCGCTCCGGCCTCGACCCCCTGAGGAGGGACCCGTGAAGAACGCCTTCATCCGCGCGTTCGCGACACCCGAGCTCCGCTGGAAGCTCCTGTTCACGCTCGGACTGCTGGCCATCTACCGGCTGGGCGTCTTCATCCCCACCCCGGGGTTCGACTACACCACCGTGCTGATGTGCTCGGAGAGCACCATGCAGGGCGGCGGTGCCACGGCGCTCGGCATGATCAGCCTGTTCTCCGGCGGCGCCCTCCTGCAGCTGTCGATCTTCTCCCTCGGCGTGATGCCCTACATCACCGCCTCCATCATCATCCAGCTGCTGCGCGTGGTCATCCCGCGCTTCGAGGCCCTCCACAAGGAGGGCCAGAGCGGCACCGCGAAGCTGACCCAGTACACGCGGTACCTCACCATCGGGCTGGCCGTGCTGCAGTCCACCACGATCGTCACCCTCGTGCGCTCGGGCCAGTTCTTCCCGAACTGCCCCGCCGCGGGCCTCGTGCCCGACCAGTCGGTGCTGATCCTGCTGTCGATGGTCCTGACCATGACCGTCGGCACCGTCATCATCATGTGGATGGGCGAGCTCATCACCGAGCGCGGCGTCGGCAACGGCATGTCGTTGCTCATCTTCACCTCGATCGCGGCCTCGTTCCCCGCGGCCATGGGCCAGATCTTCGAGCTCAAGGGCTGGATCTCCTTCTCCCTCGTGATCGTCGTCGCGCTGGTGGTCATGATCGGCGTCATCTTCGTCGAGCAGTCCCAGCGCCGGATCCCCGTGCAGTACGCCAAGCGCATGGTGGGCCGGCGCATGTACGGCGGCACCTCGACCTACATCCCGATCAAGGTGAACCAGGCCGGCGTCATCCCGGTCATCTTCGCGAGCTCGATCCTCGCGGTGCCCCAGCTGATCTCCTCGTTCGGCGACCCGACCGACGGCTGGGTGCAGTGGATCAACACCCACCTGGTCCAGTCCCAGGGCTTCTCCTGGATCTACACGCTCGTCTACTCGGCGCTCATCATCTTCTTCGCCTTCTTCTACACGTCGATCACCTTCAACGCCGAGGAGATCGCCGACAACATGAAGAAGTACGGCGGCTTCGTGCCGGGCGTCCGTGCGGGCAAGCCCACCGAGCGCTACCTGCAGTACGTCATCAACCGCATCCAGACCCCCGGTGCGCTGTACCTCGCGATCATCGCGCTGATCCCGGTGCTGGCCCTCGTCTTCATGGGGACCTCGCAGAACTTCCCGCTGGGCGGCGCCTCGATCCTCATCGTCATCGGCGTCGGGCTCGACACCGTCAAGCAGATCGACGCGAAGCTGCAGCAGCACCACTACGAAGGGATCCTCCGATGACCGAGGTCACCACTGCCCGCCGACTGCTCATCATCGGCCCCCCCGGAGCGGGCAAGGGCACGCAGGCCCAGCGCATCTCCGATGCCCTCGGGATCCCGGCGATCTCCACGGGCGACATCTTCCGCGCCAACGTCTCCCAGGAGACCGAGCTGGGCGTCCTGGCCAAGTCCTTCATGGACAAGGGCGAGTACGTGCCGGACTCGGTCACCAACGACATGGTGGCCGACCGCCTCGCGGCCGACGACGCCGCCGACGGCTTCCTGCTGGACGGCTACCCGCGCACCCCCGCGCAGGTCGATGCCCTCGACGGGATCCTCGCGGACACCGGTCGCTCCCTGGACGCGGTGATCCTGCTCGAGGTCGACCTCGACGCCGTGGTCGAGCGCCTCGTGACGCGAGGCCGCGAGCTGGGCCGCAGCGACGACACCGCCGAGACGATCCGCCACCGGATCGACCTCTACGTCGAGCAGACCGCGCCGCTGGTGGACGTGTACGCGTCCCGCGGCCTGCTCCGGCGGGTCGACGGGGGCGCCTCGATCGACGAGGTCAACGCCGCGATCATGGCGGCGCTCGCCCGGTGAGCCCTCACCTGCGTCGCGAGCGCGTCGAGCTCAAGACCCCCGAGCAGATCGCGCTCATGCGCCGCTCGGGCCTGCTGCTGGCCCGCGTGCACGCGATGCTCGCCGCGCAGCTGCGTCCCGGCATCACGACCGGCCGGCTCGACGCGCTGGCCGAGCAGATGATCCGCGACGAGGGCGCCCTGCCCAACTTCCTGGGGTACCAGGGCTTCCCGGCGACGCTGTGCATCAGCGTCAACGAGGAGGTCGTCCACGGGATCCCCGGGCCGCGCGTGCTCGCCGAGGGCGACGTCGTCTCGATCGACGGCGGCTGCATCGTCGAGGGCTGGCACTCCGATGCCGCCCGCACCCACATCGTCGGCACCCCGCGCTCGAGCGCCGACGAGAAGCTCGTGGCCGTCACCGAGGACGCGCTGTGGGCGGGGATCGCGGCACTGTCCGGCGCCTCCCGGGTGGGCGAGATCGGCGCGGCCGTCGAGGACCTCGTCACCCTCGAGGCGGGGGAGACCCTGGCGCACCTGGAGGGCTTCGGGGGTCACGGGATCGGCCGTGCCATGCACCAGCCGCCGGACGTCATGAACTACCGCACCCGGGACCGCGGACCCAAGGTGGTCCCCGGCATGTGCCTGGCCATCGAGCCGATGCTGATCCAGGGCGACGGCTCCTGGCGGATGCTCGAGGACGACTGGACGGTCGTGGCCACCGGTGGCGGCCGCGCCGCCCACGCCGAGCACTCCGTCGCCGTCACCGAGCAGGGCCTGCTGGTGCTGACCGCCGAGGACGGCGGGCGCGCCGAGCTCGCGGCCCTGGGCATCGAGATCGCACCGGACCCCGCCGCCTGAGCGGCGGCGAGTGACGCAGTCGACCACTCCGACCCCTCGGAACCGCGGCCGGGGCCGTGTAGGATCGTCGATCGGGTGTGTTCCGTGCGCGTTCGGTCCCACCCATCCATGAGCACTGCGCCCCGTGCGCTCCGTGCGGCCGGCCGGCCGGACGTCCCGATGCCCGTCATCGCGATCCCGACCCGGCCCCGCACCCGCCCCGACTGCCGTCGGGGACGTCCGGAGCCGCGGACGCCGTGCTCGGCACACGAGATCGACGCGCATGTCCCGTGCCCCGACAAGGGCCGGGTGGATAGGGGATCAATGGCCAAGAAGGACGGCGTCATCGAGGTCGAGGGCACGGTGACGGAGGCGCTCGCGAACGCGCGCTTCCGCGTCGAGCTCGAGAACGGGCACGTGGTGCTCGCACACATCTCCGGGAAGATGCGGCAGCACTACATCCGGATCCTCCCCGAGGACCGTGTGGTCGTCGAACTCAGCCCCTACGACCTCGACCGCGGCCGCATCGTCTACCGCTACAAGTGACCGCCGGCGCCGCCGCACGGAGCAGCAGAGCTGCCCCCGTGGGACGGACGGGCATCTGGAGAAGGAAGCAATGAAAGTCAAGCCGAGCGTCAAGCCGATCTGTGACAACTGCAAGGTGATCCGTCGCCATCGCGTCGTCATGGTCATCTGCACCAACCCGCGTCACAAGCAGCGCCAGGGCTGAGCCCTCGCTCACGACGCCCCCGCCGCCTCCGCGGCACCGCCCGCCAGGTCCTTTCGACCTGACCGGGCACCGCCCTCCGGGGCACGACAAATGAAGAGTCACCACCGCCCCCGCGCGCTCCGGCGCATGAGGGACACCCGCAGCACGGAGGCTGCGGCGCACCCGGGACCGGACGCCTGACGGCGTCATGGACGGCCCCACGCCGGTGCGAGGTGGTGGTTCAGGCCTCCGACACAGTAGGAGAACTGCACCATGGCACGACTTGTAGGAGTCGATCTCCCGCGCGAGAAGCGCCTCGAGGTCGCCCTCACGTACATCTTCGGGGTGGGACGCACCCGCGCCCAGGAGACCCTCGCCGCGACCGGCATCTCGGGTGACATCCGCGTCCGCGACCTCGGCGACGAGCAGCTGGTCGCCCTGCGCGACTACATCGAGGCGAACTTCCAGATCGAGGGCGATCTGCGCCGCGAGGTCGCCGCCGACATCCGCCGCAAGGTGGAGATCGGCTCGTACGAGGGGCTGCGCCACCGTCGCGGTCTCCCCGTCCGCGGCCAGCGCACCAAGACCAACGCGCGCACCCGCAAGGGCCCCAAGCGCACCGTGGCCGGCAAGAAGAAGACGCGCTGACCCCGCTGGCCCGCACGGTCCAGCAGTTCTTCGCCGCCCCCCGCACCCGCGGGACGCGCGGCACATCGATCACCTGAACCCACCCGAGGAGTTCTGCCGCATGGCACCCAAGATCCGCCAGGCCTCCGGCGCGCGCAAGCCGCGTCGCAAGGACAAGAAGAACGTCGTGAGCGGCCAGGCTCACATCAAGAGCACGTTCAACAACACCATCGTCTCGATCACCGATCCCACCGGGGCCGTCATCTCCTGGGCCTCCGCCGGCCAGGTCGGCTTCAAGGGCTCGCGCAAGTCGACCCCGTACGCCGCGCAGATGGCCGCCGAGGCCGCCGGGCGCCGCGCGCAGGAGCACGGCATGAAGAAGGTCGACGTCTTCGTCAAGGGCCCGGGCTCCGGCCGCGAGACCGCGATCCGCTCGCTCACCGCGACCGGCCTCGAGGTCGGCTCGATCCAGGACGTCACCCCGCAGCCCCACAACGGGACCCGCCCGCCCAAGCGTCGGCGCGTCTGATCCGGTGGCCGGCACCTCGTGACCCCGGGTCACGGTGTGCCGGTCCTCCGCGACCAGCCACCCTTCTTCAGAGGCCATCACCCCTCTTGAGCGTCATATGGCGGACGCTCGCAGAAAGGATTCACCGTGCTCATTGCACAGCGCCCCACGCTGACCGAAGAGGTCGTGTCGGACAACCGCTCACGGTTCGTCATCGAGCCGCTCGAGCCGGGCTTCGGCTACACCCTCGGCAACTCCCTGCGCCGCACCCTCCTGTCGTCCATCCCGGGCGCCGCGGTCACCTCCATCCGGATCGACGGGGTGCTCCACGAGTTCTCCACCATCCCGGGGGTCAAGGAGGACGTCACCGAGATCATCCTCAACGTCAAGAACCTCGTCGTCTCCTCGGAGAACGACGAGCCCGTCGTGATGTACCTCCGCAAGGAGGGCGAGGGCAAGGTGACCGCCGCGGACATCACCCCTCCCGCCGGCGTGGAGATCCACAACCCCGAGCTGCACATCGCGACGCTGAACTCGGGCGGTCGCCTCGAGATCGAGCTGATCGTCGAGCGCGGCCGCGGCTACGTCTCGGCCTCGCAGAACAAGGGCTTCGACGGGGAGATCGGGCGCGTCCCGGTCGACTCGATCTACTCGCCCGTCCTCAAGGTCACCTACAAGGTCGAGGCCACCCGCGTCGAGCAGCGCACCGACTTCGACCGTCTGATCGTCGACGTCGAGACGAAGCCCGCCATCACCCCGCGTGATGCCGTGGCCTCGGCCGGCAAGACGCTGGTGGAGCTGTTCGGCCTGGCCCACGAGCTCAACCAGGAGGCCGAGGGCATCGAGATCGGCCCGTCGCCGACGGACCAGGCCCTGGCCGCGGATCTGGCGCTGCCGATCAACGACCTGAACCTCACCGTGCGCTCGTACAACTGCCTCATGCGCGAGGGTGTGCACACCGTCGGCGAGCTCACCGCGCGCAGCGAGGCGGACCTGCTGGACATCCGCAACTTCGGGCAGAAGTCGATCGACGAGGTCAAGGCGAAGCTGTCCGAGCTCGGCCTGTCGCTGAAGGATTCCCCGGCCGGCTTCGACCCGTCCGCCGCCCTGGAGTCCTACTCGGACGACTTCGGCGACCAGTACTGAGACCTCATCTTTTCCTAGGAGAACGACATGCCTGCACCCAGCAAGGGAGCCCGCCTCGGGGGGTCCCCCGCGCATGAGCGGATGATCCTCGCGAACCTCGCGACGGAGCTCTTCCGCCACAAGTCCATCACCACCACCGAGTCGCGGGCCAAGCGCCTGCGTCCCGTCGCCGAGCGCCTCGTGTCGCAGGCGAAGAAGGGCGACCTCTCGTCGCGCCGTCGCGTCCTGCGCACGGTCCGCGACAAGGGCGTCGTCTACTCGCTGTTCGAGGAGATCGCCCCGACGTTCTCCGAGCGCCCGGGCGGCTACACCCGGATCGTCAAGATCGCGCCCCGCAAGGGCGACAACGCCCCCATGGCCGTGATCGAGCTGGTCCAGGAGGCGTACTCGCCCAAGCAGGCCGTCGTGAAGGAGGCCGAGGGCGCCGCCAAGAACGCCGCCAAGGCCGACGACGCGAAGCCCGCGGACGAGACGACCGACGAGGCCACCTCGGCCGAGGAGACGAAGGACGACGCGGAGACGACCGAGTCCTGACCCCTCCGGGCCCAGCGCCCACCGCGAAGGAGCCGTGATCCCACTGGATCACGGCTCCTTCTGCATGCCCGGGCCCTTCTCGGGCCTCGATCGCATCCGTCTCCGTGCGCCTGCCCGTCCCCTCACGAGATCCGTCGGCCTGCGTGTCTTCCCGGGTCCCCCCCCGGGCCTGTCTCCCGCACCTGGGCGATCGGCGCCTTCACAATGGGGACGGCCGCCTCCCGGTGCGGACGAGCGGCCATCGCATCACCCACTTCCCCGATCCCGCCCTGGAGACGCCATGACACCGTCCGTCGATCCCGACAGCACCCCCACGTCCCTCACCCGCCGCTGCCTCATCGCGGCCGGACTCGTCTCGATCCCGTTCCTGGCCACGGCCGGCCCGGCGGTCGCCGACCCCGGGGACGACGGCACGACCATCGTCGACGTCCCCCTGGCCGATCAGCCGCTGGCCACCTCCGATTCCGGGGCGACCGTCCGGGTGGTCGCGACCGAGGCGGCGACGCTCGTGGGATGCACGTGGTCGGGGGAGCAGCCCGACGAGATCGCGGCCCGGGGCGAGCTCGTCGCGGACGGTTCCTGGACCCCGTGGTTCGAGCTCGACGAGCTCACCGACCCCGAGGACGGCAGGACGACCTCGGGCACCCAGGCCGTGTGGCTCGGGGGCCCCGTGCGCTCGATCCAGGTGCGGGCCACGTCCGCGGGCTCCGACGTCACCGCCGAGCTCGTCGCGCACGTCGTCACCACCACGCGGATCGCCGCCGACGAGAAGGCCGCCCCCCGGCCCTCCGCGCGCTCCGCGCAGGCGCTCAGCTCGAGTTTGGTCCCGGGGATCGGCGCCCCCTGGGTCGTCACCCGTGCGGGCTGGGGCGCGGACGAGTCCCTCGTCAAGGGGCAGCCGTCCTACGCCTCCGAGCTCAAGGCGGCCGTGCTGCACCACACCGAGGGGTCCAACTCCTACTCCGCGGCGGATGTGCCCGGGATCCTCCGCGGGATCCTGAAGTACCACACGCAGTCCCAGGGGTGGAACGACATCGGGTACAACGCCCTCGTGGACCGCTTCGGCACCATCTACGAGGGGCGTGCGGGGGGCCTGACCCGTCATGTGGTCGGCGCGCACGCCACCGGGTCCAACACCGGCACCTTCGGCGTCTCGATGATCGGCTCGACCACGTCCGCGCCGCCCACGGATGCCCAGCTCAACGCCGTTGCCGACGTCATGGCCTGGAAGCTCGGCGGCAGCTACGTGTACGACGTGAGCTCCACGACCGAGCTGGACGACAAGACCCAGCCTCGCGTGTTCGGGCACAAGGACGCCCGGAGCGTGAGCACGGACTGCCCCGGGACCGCGGGCTACGCCCAGCTGCCGCGCCTGCGCGGCCTGGTCCAGGGCCGCCTGGGCATCCATCGGACGAGCTCCTATCTCGCCTACCTCGACAAGGGCGGGGCCGCGCGGCTCGGCACGGTCTCGGAGATCATCCACGTCGACGGCTCCCGCCTGGTGACGGTGCTCTCCAGCGGGAGCACCATCGTCGAGGCCGGGGGGACGGTCCAGGTGCTGGATTCCACGGGCGTGCCGGTGGATCTTCCCGTGTACGGCGCGATCGCCGCCCGCTGGTGGGAGGCTGGCGGCGCCGCGGGCATCGGTCGTCCGACGTCCTTGGAGGGAGACGCGGGAGCCGGTCGCCAGCAGAGCTTCGAGCGCGGGAAGATCACCTGGTCCCAGGGCACCGGGGCACGCGTGACCCTCGGGGCGATCCATGACCGGTGGTCCCGGGAGGGCGGTGCGGCGGGCTGGTTCGGCCTACCCGTCTCCGAGGAGCGCATCGGATTCCCGCAGTCCGGCGTCCGACAGGACTTCCAGAACACGGTCGTCTTTTTCTCGCCCGCGTCAGGCGCGTTCTCGCTCTTCGGGGCGATACGCGGGCGATATGACGCGGTCGAAGGGCCGCTGGGCGGTCTGGGGTACCCGGTCTCCCAGGAGTACGACATCTCGGGTGGACGTGCGCAGGACTTCCAGCGCGGCATTATCGCCTGGACACCGGCACGCGGGGCGGTGGTGGTCGCCGGCGCGCTCTTCGGAGCGTGGAATGCGCAGGGGAGGTTCTCGGGCCGAGGCGCCCCTCTGACCGCCGAGCGCAACGGTCTGGTGCGAGGAGGGGCCGCGCAAGACTTTGCCGATGGGACCATCTACTGGTCTCCTTCGACCGGCGCATTCCCGGTTCGGGCGGCGCTGCTGCCCGTGTACCGGGCCCGCGGCGCCGAGAACTGGATCGGGTACCCGACCTCGACCGAGCGTGCCATGGGGATCGGGTCGCGCCAAGACTTCGAGCGTGGGTACCTCACCTGGACACCCGCTGCAGGGGTCACCATGTCGCCCCGCTGATCACGGACGATCCGCGCGTGTGCCAGGGGATCGATGCCGCCGGCATCGACATCCCGGGCGCCGCTCGGGACGGGTGGTAGCGGGTGACCGGGACACGCCGCGGAATCGACGGCGTGTCCCGGGGTCGGCTCAGCCGAAGCGGCGGCGCAGAGTCTCCTCGCGCAGCGCGCGGAGGTCCCCGACGGCGATCGTGTCCACGCCCTGGAGCTCGAGGGCGTCGCCCGTGGTCACGCCGATCCGCACGAGCGGGAAGGCCCGCGCTGTGCACATGTCGGTGAAGCGGACCTCCTCGGTGCGGGGGACCGCAACGATCGCCCGCGCGGAGGACTCCGCGACCAGGGCGGTCAGCACGTCCACGCCGTCGCGGGCCAGGAGGTCGTCCAGGACGATCCGGGCCCCGACGCCGAAGCGGCACACGGACTCGACGAGGGCTTGCACGAGCCCGCCCTCGGAGAGGTCGTGGGCGGCGTCGACCATGCCGTCGCGCGAGGCCGCCACGAGGATCTCGGCGAGCACCTTCTCCGCGGGCAGGTCGTCGCGCGGGGGCAGACCACCCAGGTGGTCGTGGATGACATCGGCCCAGGCGGAGCCCGAGAGCTCCTCGCGTGTCGTGCCCAGCAGGAAGATCGCCTGTCCCTCCTCCTGCCACCCCGAGGGGGTGCGCCGCGCGACGTCGTCGAGCACGCCCAGGACGCCCACCACCGGCGTGGGGTGGATCGCGGAGTCGATGCGCCCGGGCTCGCCGGTGGAGTTGTACAGCGAGACGTTGCCGCCGGTCACGGGCACGCCGAGCTCCCGGCAGCCCTCCGCGAGGCCGCCGATCGCCTCGACGAGCTGCCACATCGGGCCCGGGTCCTCGGGGGAGCCGAAGTTCAGGCAGTCGGTCACCGCGAGCGGTACGGCACCCGTGGTCGCGACGTTGCGGTACGCCTCGGCCAGGGCCAGCCGGGCGCCGGTGCGGGGATCGAGCTTGGTGTACCGGCCGTTGGCATCGGTCGCGAGCGCCACGCCGCGCCCGGTGGCCTCGTCGACGCGCAGGATCCCGGCGTCGTCCGGCATGGACAGCGCGGTGTTGCCGCCCACGTACCGGTCGTACTGGTCGGTGATCCAGCGGGTGGAGGCGAGGTTCGGGGACGCCAGCAGCGTCCGCACCTGCGCGGCGATCGCGGCCGGGTCGGTGGGCCGCGGCAGGTCCTCGGCGCGGTCGGCCTGGAGAGCGTCCTGCCAGGCCGGCCGGGCGTAGGGCCGGTCGTAGGTGGGGCCGCCGTGGGCCACGGTCACGGGGTCGACGTCGACGATCCGGCTCCCGAAGTGGTCGATCGTCAGGCGGCCGTCGCCGGTGACCTCGCCGATCACGGCGGTCTCGACGTCCCAGCGCCCGGTGATGGCCAGGAACTCCTCGAGCCGCTCGGGCCGGACGACGGCCATCATGCGCTCCTGGGACTCGCTCATGAGGATCTCGCCGGCCGTCAGCGTGGGGTCGCGCAGCAGCACCTCCTCGAGGTGCACGTGCATGCCGGAGCCGCCGTTGGAGGCGAGCTCGCTCGTGGCGCAGGAGATGCCTGCGGCGCCCAGGTCCTGGATGCCCTCGACGACGCCTGCGGCGTACAGGTCCAGGCAGCACTCGATGAGGACCTTCTCCATGAAGGGGTCGCCCACCTGGACGCTCGGGCGCTTGACGGGTCCGCCCTCGTCGAAGGTCTCCGAGGCCAGGATCGAGGCCCCGCCGATCCCGTCGCCGCCCGTCCGCGCGCCGAACAGCACGATCCTGTTGCCGGCACCGGTCGCCGAGGCCAGATGGATGTCCTCGTGGCGCAGCACGCCCACGCACAGCGCGTTGACCAGGGGGTTGGTCTGATAGGCCCGGTCGAACACGGTCTCGCCGCCGATGTTGGGCAGACCCAGGCTGTTGCCGTAGGAGCCCACCCCGGAGACGACGCCGTGGACGACGCGGGCGGTGTCGGGGGCGTCGATCGCGCCGAAGCGCAGCTGGTCCATGACCGCCACGGGGCGCGCGCCCATCGCGATGATGTCGCGGACGATCCCGCCGACGCCGGTCGCGGCGCCCTGGTGGGGCTCGACGTAGCTGGGGTGGTTGTGGGACTCGACCTTGAATGTCACGGCCCAGCCGTCGCCGATGTCCACGACGCCGGCGTTCTCGCCGATCCCCACCAGCAGGTGCTCGCGCATCGCCTCGGTGGTGGTCTCCCCGAACACCGCGAGGTGCTTCTTGGAGGACTTATACGAGCAGTGCTCGGACCACATGACGGAGTACATGGCGAGCTCGGCGTTGGTGGGGCGGCGCCCCAGGATCTCGCGGATCCGCGCGTACTCGTCGTCCTTGAGCCCCAGCTCCGCAAAGGGCTGGGGGCGGTCCGGCGTGGACTGCGCGTCCTCGACGGTGTCGATGTCCTCCCGCGGCGCGGTGGTGTCAGGGTGCACTGCGGGGCCGTGGGCCGAGGTGGGCTCGCTCATCGCTCGCGTCGTGATCCGTTTCGTCTCTCGCGCGGACCCGACGGGGGCCGCTCGTCGGCAGGACGGGCCCGTCCCGGGGCGGGGGACCCGACGACCATCCTACGACCGGGGCCCCGCACCGGAGGACGCTCAGGAGCGGGACCGCGCGCGGCGCTCCTCGTCCCGGCGTGCCCTGTGCAGCGCCTTCTCGCTCACGGGGGCGTCGGCGCTCGCGCGGAGACGGCGGAAGTACGCGGCCGCCTCCTCCTGGCGCTCGTGCTCGGCACCCAGGGCGATCGGCGCGCGCACGTGCGCGGGCTCGAGGCCGAAGGCGTCGACGAGGTCCAGGGCGTGGGGGCGCAGGCGCCACAGCAGGCGCAGCACGTCCTTCTTGAGCGCCCGACCGCGCTGGGCGGAGATCATCCCGTCCAGGAGGAACCAGGCGAGGTCGTCCTCGATGAGGGTGAGCCCGAACAGGTCGCGGAGGTCGGTGAGCACCGCGCGGGTGCCCTCGTCGGCGATGCCCTCGATGCCGGCGGTGAAGGCCCGCCAGCGCACGAGGTCGGCGTGGGCGCGCGAGGCGTCCAGGAGCTCCACCTGGTGCTTGTTGAGGATCGCGGCGGCCTCGTCGGGGGCCTTGCCGCTCGCGGAGCGCAGGGCCAGCGCCACCTCCTCGACCTTCAGGCGGGCGCGCTCGGTGAGCATGGCCTCCTGGAACTCCGCGCTGCGCAGCGACTGCGAGGAGCGCCGGGCGCTGCCTGCGTCCGAGGCGTTCTGCACGAGACGGTTCCACGGCGTGTGCCGCCGCGACAGCGCCTCGGCGCGCTGGGCGATGAAGCGGCCGATCCCCGCGGCGTCGATCGCCTTGAGGTCGCTCGTGTAGTCGGCGAGCAGACGCTTGCCCACGAGCTGCAGCAGGACGGTGTTGTCGCCCTCGAAGGTCGCGTAGACGTCGAGGTCGTGATGCAGCCCGACGAAGCGGTTCTCGGCGAGGAAGCCCTGGCCGCCGCAGGCCTCGCGGCACTCCTGGATGGTGTCCAGCGCGAGGCGGGTCGAGGTGGGCTTGAGCGCGGCCGCGAGCGTCTCGAGGTCCTCGCGGGCCTCCGGGGTGTCGCCGCGACCGGAGAACACGTCGTCGAAGGCGTGGAGCAGCTCCTCGTGGGCGAAGGCCCCGGCATAGGTCGCCGCGAGCTTGGGGAGCAGGCGGGCCAGATGGCTCTGATAGTCCAGCAGCACCGTCTCCTGGGTGGGGGAGGCTCCCGTGAACTGGCGGCGCTGGGTCGCGTAGCGGATCGCGATCTCCAGCGCGAGCTGGCTGGCCCGGATCGCGGAGCCGTCGAGGGACACGCGGCCCTGGACGAGGGTCCCCAGCATCGTGAAGAACCGACGCCCGGGGGACTCGATGGGGGAGGTGTACGTGCCGTCGGCGGCGACGTCGCCGTAGCGGTTGAGCAGGTTGGTCCGCGGGACGCGCACGTGGTCGAAGGCCAGGCGCCCGTTGTCGATGCCGTTCAGACCGCCCTTGGGGCCGTCGTCCTCGGAGCTGATCCCCGGCAGGAGCGCGCCGTCGGCGTCGCGGACGGGCACGTAGAAGCAGTGCACGCCGTGGTCGACGCCCTGGGTGATGAGCCGCGCGAACACGGTGGCGGCGCGGGCGTGGATGGCGGCGTTGCCCAGATAGTCCTTCCAGGCGGCCCGGAAGGGGGTGTTCAGCACCCACTCCTCGGTCTCGGCGTCATAGGTCGCCGTGGTCGCGAGGGACTGGACGTCCGAGCCGTGGCCGATCTCCGTCATCGCGAAGGCGCCGGGCGTCCGCAGCGACATGGCGTCCTCGATCCAGCGCTCGTGGTGCTCGCGCGAGCCGAGCTGGAGGATCGCGGAGGTGAACAGCCCCCACTGGACGCCTGCCTTGATCTGCAGGGAGGGGTCGGCCATGACGAGCTCCTCGAAGCCCGCGAGGTTGCCGCCGTTGTCGTTGGGTCCGCCGAGGGACTCCGGGAGCATGATCCGCGAGACGCCCTCGTCCGCCAGCAGCTGCATCTGCGTGAACACGCGCTCGCGGTGCTGCGCGACGGTGAGGTCCTCGACCCTCTGCAGCTCGGGGCGGGCCACCCGGTCGCGTGCGGCGCGGCGGACCTCCGCCCACGAGCCCAGCAGGACCTCGGTCAGGGCCGGGACGTCGATCCGGGGGGAGCCGGGCGGCGGCACCGGGATCGGACCGGTGGGCGTCGGCGAGGTGCCGGCGGCGGGAAGGGTGTCGGGCAGGGCGCGGGCGGCGGGAGCGGTCATCGGTGATTCTCCTTGAGGTGCGGCAGGATTCCGTGCATGAGCCAGGCGAGGAGCTCGTCGGTGAGCTCCTCGGCGTTGATGTGGGAGGGGGCCTCGTCCTCGGCCGTCATCCAGCGGTCCACGGCGCCCTGGACGAAGCCGACGGCCCCGGAGGACCAGACCTGTGCGCTCGCGGCCGGGATGCCGGACGGCAGGGCGGTGGCGACGAGGCGGGCGACGGACACGAGGAAGTGGTTGAGGCCCTCGCTGGGCCGGGTGACGAAGCGGTAGACGTGCGGGGAGGCCTCGGCCGCGGCGACGTAGGCCGAGATCATCGCCCGGATGCGCTGCTCGGGGCCCGCGGCGGCGCCGGAGTCCGCCTCGAGCTGGTCGAGCTGCTGGACGAGGCGGCGGTGCATGCCGGACAGGATGTGCATGCCGATCGCCCGCTGGAGCTGCGCCTTGTCGGCGAAGTAGCGATAGACGATGGACTTGGAGGTCCCCGAGGCCGCGGCGATGTCCTCCATGGTCACGTCGGGCCCCTGGGCGTGGATGAGGTGGCGGGCGATGTCGAGCATCTCGGCACGGCGCTGCTCGCGGTGCCGGGCCCAGCGCGAGGAGCGGCCGTCGACGCTCGGGACCTCCGGCTCCGAACCCGCGACCGGCACGGATGCCGTCGGGGGAGTGGTCGCGTCGATCGTCGGGGCTTGCGTGTCACCGTTCACGGAACCTAGAGTACCAAGTACCGACGGTTCTATGTAAAGGGGCGGCCGATCGCCGCCCCGGGAGAGGCACTGGCTGTGACCCACGACGGCACCACCCAGGACGGCACCACCACGACCGCTGCGCCCGCGGCCCCGCACGACGGACCGCAGGTGCTGCGCGACGCCCTCGTGCTGGGCGGCAACCGGATCCCCTTCGCCCGCAGCGGCGGCGCCTACGCCCGCGTCTCGGCCCAGGATCTCCTGACCGCCGCACTCGACGGCCTCGTGGCCCGGTACGGCCTCCAGGGCGCGCGCCTCGGCGAGGTCGCCGGCGGCGCCGTGCTCAAGCAGGCGGCGGATCTCAACCTCACCCGCGAGAGCGCGCTGGGCACCCCGCTGGACCCCCGCACCCCCGCGATCGACCTCTCCAAGGCCTGCGCGACCGGCCTGGAGACCGTCGTGCACGTGTCCAACGCGATCCGCCTGGGCCAGATCGACTCCGCGATCGCCTGCGGCGTCGACACCGCCTCGGACGCCCCCATCGAGGTCTCCGACCGCTTGCGACGGATCCTGCACGCCGTCAATGCCGCCAAGACCCCGGCGCAGCGGCTGCAGGCGCTCTCGCGCCTGCGCCCGGCCGATCTCGCCCCCAAGCCGCCCCGCAACGCCGAGCCCCGCACCGGCCTCTCGATGGGTGAGCACCAGGCGCAGACGGCCGCCCGCTGGGGGATCCGCCGCGAGGACCAGGACGCCCTCGCGCTCGCCTCCCACCAGCACCTCGCCGCGGCCTACGACAGCGGTCTGCTGGACGACCTCGTGACCGGGTACCGCGGACTCGCGCGCGACGAGAACCTGCGCCCGGGATCCACGCTCGACAAGCTCGCCTCCCTGAAGCCCGTCTTCGGCACCCGCAGCCCGCAGGTCGCCGAGCCGACGATGACCGCCGGCAACTCCACGCCGCTGAGCGACGGGGCGAGCTCCGTGCTGCTGGGCACCCGCGAGTGGGCCGCCGAGCGCAGGCTCACGCCGCTGGCCCGCTTCGTCGACGCCCGCGCTGGCGCCGTCGACTTCGTCCACGGCGACGAGGGCCTGCTGATGGCCCCCGCGTACGCCGTGCCGGAGCTGCTGGACGCCCACGGTCTCACCCTCGAGGACATCGACCTCGTCGAGATCCACGAGGCCTTCGCCTCCACGGTGCTCTCGACCCTCGCGGCCTGGGAGTCCGAGGAGTTCGGGCGCGAGCGCCTGGGCCGCGACGGCGCCTTCGGCACCGTGGATCGCAGCCGCCTGAACATCGCCGGCAGCTCGCTGGCCGCCGGGCACCCCTTCGCCGCGACGGGCGGTCGGATCGTCGCGACCCTCGCCAAGCTGCTGCACGCCCGCGCCGCCGAGACCGGCCGCCCCCAGCGCGGCCTCATCTCGATCTGCGCCGCCGGCGGGCAGGGCACTGTCGCCCTCCTCGAATCCGTCGCGTGACCGAGCCCCGCCCCGCACCCCGACCGGCCGCAGCGATCCCCCAGGAGAACAGCATGCCCACCACCGATCCCTACACCCGCTTCGTCCGCTCCGGCCCCGGGCGCGCGATCGCCACCAAGCTGGGCCTTCCCCGGCCCTCCCGGCTCCCGCGGCGCGGCGACCGCACCGCCGCGGTCCTGGACCCCGTCGTGGTCCTGGGCGCCGGGACCGGCGCCGAGACCATCGCCGCCGGGCTCCTGGACGGCGGAGCCGACGTGCGCCGCCGCTTCGAGGACCTCCGCGAGGTGGGCTCGGTCGTCATCGTGCTCGACGAGATCGCCCGGCCCACCGACATCGGCGACATCGTGCTCCCGCTGGCCGGGGCGATGCGTTCGCTGGCGCCCGGCGCACGGATCGTCACCATCTCCCGCCCGGCCACCGGCGGCGCCCAGGACCCCGCCACCGAGGCCGCCCGCGGCGGCGTCGAGGGCTTCGTCCGCTCCCTGGGCCACGAGGTCCGTCGCGGCGCCACGGCCAACGGGATCCTGGTGGCCGACGGCATCGCCCTGGACGCACCGTCGGTGACCGGGGCGCTCGGCTTCCTGCTCTCGGCCCGCAGCGCCTTCGTCGACGGGCAGTTCCTCACCGTCTCCACCGATGCCGGGACCCTGCCCGCGGACCCCCGGCGCCCGCTCGCCGGACGCACCGCTCTGGTCACCGGCGCCGCCCGCGGCATCGGCGCCGCGATCGCCCGCACCCTGGCCGCCGACGGCGCGCACCTCGTGCTGCTGGACGTCACCGCGGCGGGCACCGAGCTGGCCCGCCTGGCCAATGAGCTGCACGGCGTGCCGATCCAGCTCGACGTCACCGCGCCGAGCGCCCCGGACCGGCTCCTGGCGTTCTGCCGCGAGCGCGGGCTGCACCTGGACATCGTCGTGCACAACGCCGGGATCACGCGCGACAAGCTGTTCGCCAACATGACGCTCGATCGCTGGGACCCGGTGATCGCCGTGAACCTCTCCTCCCAGATCGCGATCAACGCGGCGCTGCTCGGCGCCCAGGACGTGCTGGGCACGGACCCCCGATTCGTCTCGCTCGCCTCGACGAGCGGGATCGCGGGCAACCGCGGCCAGACCAACTACGCCGTCTCCAAGGCGGGCGTGATCTCGCTGGTCCCGGCGCTGGCCGCACAGCTCGCCGCGCACGGCGGCACCGCCAACGCCGTCGCGCCCGGGTTCATCGAGACCGAGATGACCGCGAAGATCCCGCCCTTGCCGCGGGAGATCGCTCGCCGGGCCAACTCCCTCCAGCAGGGCGGGCTGCCGGTCGACGTCGCCGAGGCCGTCGCCTTCCTCGCCTCCCCGGCCGCGGGCGGCATCCAGGGGGACACCCTGCGGGTGTGCGGCCAGAACCTCGTGGGGCGGTGACCGGCATGAGCACGGACACCCCCGACACCGCCCGCGCCGCCGCCGGGACGGGACGGATCCGCGACCTGCGCGACGTGCCCAGCTTCCCGGCCGTCTGGGCCGCCGCGATCGCGCCGCGTCCCGGCGTGCGCCGCTCCCGCGAGCTGCCGGACGTGGCCTACCGCGTCCGCGACGTGCGGATCGACCCCGATCGCGCCGCCGCCTTCGACCACCTCGTGGGCGGTGCGGCGACGGATATCGTGCACCCCGGCGTGCTGCACGTGCTCGCCTTCCCGGTGTCCCTGGCCCTCATGGCGCGCCCCGGCTTCCCGGCGCCGCTGCCGGGCGTCGTGCACGTGTCCAACCGGATCCTCCAGCATCGGCCCATCCACGTGGGCGAGACCGTCGACGTCGAGTGCCGCGTGCAGGGTCTGCGACCCCACCACCGGGGACGCACCTTCGAGGCGGTCACGACGATCACCAGCGGGGACGACATCGTCGCGACCGACGTCTCGACCTACCTCGCCCGCGGCGAGGGCTCCGCGGGGCAGCGGCCCGAGCGCGAGGAGTTCGTGCCCCCGGCCGTGTCGGCCCGCTGGACGCTCCCGGCCGACATCGGACGCCGCTTCGCGCAGGTCTCCGGGGACGCCAACCCCATCCACGTCTCGGCGCTCGGCGCGAGGGCGTTCGGGTTCGGCTCGGCGATCGCCCATGGCATGTACACCGCATCCCGGGCGTTCTCCGGGGCCCGGGTGGACCTGCATCGGCCCTTCCGCTGGGACGCGACGTTCGACGCGCCGGTGACCATCCCCGGCACCGTGCTCGTGGGCTACACCGATGACGAGGTCGGCGGGCGCCCGCGCACGGGGGCCGTCGGCTGGAAGCCCGCCCGGGAGGGCAGGGCCCCGCGCCCCGCGTTCACGATCGAGGTCGAGACCCTCGGGTGAGCATGCGCGGCGCTGGCCGGCGTCCAGGGGCGGCGGCGGACGCCCCGCCTAGACTGACCGGCATGCCTGTTACCCCTGCGACCTGCCAGGACGTGCCGCTCGCGGACGTGCCGACGTGCCGTCGGAGCCTTCGCGAGGAGGGCCTCCATGTCTGATGCCTCCCACCCGGCTGCCCCCGAGCCCGATCGGGTCGACCGGCTGATCCTCGAGATCGCCGCGACGGAGGCGCCCCTGTCGGCCGCGGGCGCGATCGTCGTCGTCGGCGATGTCACCGGTGCGCTGACCGATGCCGCGCTCGCCGCCGGGGCCCCGGTGCTCTCGTGGTCGGACTCCGCGCACGCCGGCCGCGGCCTCGCGGCGCGTCACCGCGTGGCCTTCGACGCCGGGGCGCTGCGGATCACCGCCGACGACGGACAGGACGCCGAGCACGGCGGGCTCACCGCGGCGATCGCAGACCTCGTCCGCGGGACGGCGCCGGGGCGGGAACGGGTCGTGGTGCTCGCCCGCCTGCCGCGCGCCGTGCGGGCCGTCGCGGACCTCGGCCTCGCGCTGGCCGCCGGTGGCGCCGGGCACCCGGTGGCCCTCGTCGCGGGCGGCCGCGTCAAGCACATGACGCGCGCCTTCAACCCCGCCCTCGAGGAGGGCTTCGCCCACGTCCACGCGACGCGCGGCAGCGGCAGCGCCCGGTGCCTGGTGGCCCGCGGCCCGCGCGAGGCGGCGGACGCGGCCGGCACCTTCGTGGGGACCGCGACGGTGCGCGTCGCCGGGGCGGACCGCACGATCTCCCTGCGCGGCATCGGCGACGTGTTCGGCGGGGCCGATCCCGATCGGGGCAGCCTCCTGCTGCTCGGGGCGCTCGACCGGGCCTGGACGGCCGCCGGATACGGGGCGGACCCCGTGGTGCCGGCCGTCGGCCCGAGCTCGCGCGCCGCCGTGCCGCCCGCGGACGTCCTGGACCTCGGCTCCGGGAACGGCCTGCTCACGGCCTACCTCGCGGCCCGCCTGCCCCATGCGCGGGTCCACGGCAGCGATGACCATCTCGACGCCGTGCGCTCGACCCGTGCCACCCTCGCCGCGTCCGGCCTCCTGCGGTCCGAGGTGACGGTGGGATGGGACGACGCGCTGTCGGCACGGCCGGACGGCTCGGCCGACGCGGTGCTGCTGAACCCGCCCTTCCACGACGGACCGGGCATCGACCCGACGCTCGTGCAGGGCCTGCTCGATGCCGTGGCACGCGTGCTGCGCCCCGGCGGGGAGCTGTGGCTCGTGCACAACTCCCACCTGCGCTACCGCACCGAGATCGAGCGCCGCGTGGGCCGCGTCGTCCAGCGGGCGCGCGACCGGCGCTTCACCGTGCTCTCGGCGGTGCGACGCGGCTGAGGGATGCCCCGTCGCCGAGGCCGGAGGCGCTGCTGCGCCCGGTCGGGTCCGTGCCCGCGGTGATGCACCGGGAGCGCGCGCCGACGGTCGTGCCCGGGTGCGCGCTCCCGGCCCCCGCGGGGATCAGGCGACGAGCGCGCCGATCACCGAGGTGAACAGGCCCAGGCCGTCGGTGCCGGTGCGGGTGCCCCGACCGGGCTCGTCGGGGCCGAAGCCCGCCTCGACCGCGTGCTCGGGGTGGGGCATGAGCCCCACCACGTTGCCGCGCTCGTTCGTGATGCCCGCGATGTCATGGCGCGAGCCGTTGGGGTTGGCCTCGAAGCCCGCAGGGCCGTGCGTCGCGCCCTCGACGTAGCGGAAGACGATCCGGCCGGACCCCTCGAGCTCGGCGAGGGTCTCCTCGTCGGCCACGAACTGCCCGTCCTGGTTCTTCAGCGGGACCCGGATCACCTGGTCCTGCGCGAACACCGAGGTCCACGGGGTGGCGACGTTCTCGACCCGCAGCGGCTGGTCGCGGCACATGAACGTGCGGTGGGCGTTCTTGATCATCGAGCCCGGCAGCAGGTGCGACTCGCACAGGATCTGGAAGCCGTTGCAGATGCCGAGGACGGGCATGCCCCCGCGGGCGGCGTCCACGACGCGGTCCATGACCGGGGCGAAGCGGCTGATGGCGCCGGCGCGGAGGTAGTCGCCGTAGGAGAACCCGCCGGGCAGCACCACGGCGTCGACGCCGTGGAGGTCGGCGTCGCCGTGCCACAGTGCGACGCCCTCGGCGCCCGCGAGGTGCACGGCGCGCAGCGCGTCCCGGTCGTCCAGGGTGCCGGGGAACGTGACGACCCCGATGCGGGTCATGAGCCCTCCCCGGGGACGGCCTCGACGTCGATCGCGACGACGTCCTCGATGACCGGATTGGACAGCAGCGTCGCCGCGGCCTCGCGGAGGTTCGCGAGTACGTCCTCGGTGACCTCGCCGTCGACCTCGAGCTCGAAGCGCTTGCCCTGGCGGACGTCGGAGATGCCCTCGAAGCCCAGGCGGGGCAGGGCGCCGGCGACGGCCTTGCCCTGGGGGTCGAGGATCTCGGGCTTGGGCATCACGTGCACGACGACACGGGGCATGAGGACTCCTGGCAGGCGGTGGGAGGGGCCGGGCCACGGGTGGGCGCGCGGCGGACGTCCCCCCCATTCTAGGGACCGTGGGCGATAGGTTCGAGGCGGACGGATCGCGCGGGCCGTGCGCACGGTGCGGCCGCGACCCCGAGGTGAGGAGACCCCATGCGCATCCAGCACCTGCAGCACGCGTGCCTGCTGGTCGAGACGGCAGGCCGGAGGATCCTCGTGGACCCGGGCGGCTTCAGCCCCGAGGCGGCCGGGGTCTCGGACCTGGACCTCGTGCTCGTGACCCATCAGCACGCCGACCACGTCGACCCGGGCCTGCTCTCCGACCTCCTCGCAGCCAGCCCCCGCGCCCTCGTGGTGGCCGAGCCCGAGACCGCCGCGCAGATCGCGGACGTGGTCCGCGAGGCGCCCGGGGAGCGCACCGTCGAGCCGCTCGCCTCCGGGCAGCGGGTCGAGATCGAGGACGTGTCCGTGGCCGCGGTGGGCGGCGCCCACGCCGAGATCCACCCCGACGTGCCGCGCGTGGGCAACGTCGGCTACGTGATCGCCGCCGACGGCGAGCCGACGCTCGGCATCACCGGGGACTCGCTCGCCGTGGTCGAGGGGTTCCGGGGGATCGACGTGCTGGCCTTCGCGCTCGTGGCCCCGTGGTCCAAGGTCTCCGAGACCGTCGACTTCCTGCGCGCGACCGCACCCCGGCTCGCGCTGCCCGTCCACGACGCCATCGCGAGCGCGGCGGGCCGGGCCGTGCACCTGGGACACGCGACGCGCCTGGCCCCGGCGGTCACGGAGGTCCGGGACTGGCCCGAGGACGGCGTGGTGGAGATCGTGCGCGACTGAGGGCGGGCACCGGACAGGGAGCCGACCTCGGTGTCCCGAGCGGACACCGAGGCCTGCACGCGGTCCCGGCACCCTCGTCCCGGGACCCGGCTCATCGGGTGGACCCGGCGCCCTCGGGCCGGGCCCCGGCTCAGAAGGTGGTGCCGGTCAGCCGCTCGTAGGCCTCGACGTACCGCTCGCGGGTCGCGGCCACGACGGCCTCGGGCAGCACCGGCGGCGGCCCATCGGCGGCGAGGTCCCAGCCGGACTCCGGTGACGTCAGCCAGTCGCGGACGAACTGCTTGTCCAGGCTCGGCTGCACGACGCCCTCGCGGTACGTGTCGGCGAACCAGAAGCGCGAGGAGTCCGGGGTCAGGACCTCGTCGCCGAGGGTGAGCGTGCCGTCGGTGCGGGAATGCCCGAACTCGAGCTTGGTGTCGGCCAGGAGGATCCCGCGGTCCGCGGCGATCTGCAGCGCCCGCTGGTACACCGCGACCGACGTCGCCTCGAGCGTGTCCACGAGCTCCGTGCCCAGGCGCTTCCCGGCCTCGGCCACGGTGATGTTCTCGTCGTGCTCGCCCTGCTCCGCCTTGGTCGCGGGCGTGAAGATCGGTCGGGGGAGTCGCGATGCCTCGACCAGTCCGGCGGGCAGCTCGTGGCCGCCGACGGCCCCCGTGGCGCGGTAGTCGGCCAGGCCCGAGCCCGTCAGGTAGCCCCGCACGACGCACTCCAGCGGCACCATGTCCAGCCCCCGGCACACCAGCGCGCGCCCCTCGACGGCGGCGGGCACCGGCTCGTCGAGCACGTGGTGGGGCACGAGGCCCGCGAGCTGGTCGAACCAGAAGCGGCTCAGCGCGGTGAGGATCCGGCCCTTGTCGGGGATCCCGGGGGACAGGGCATGGTCGTACGCGCTGATGCGGTCGGTCGCGACGACGAGCACGGTGCGGGCCGTGGACGGATCCTCGCCCGAGGGCACGTAGAGCTCGCGGACCTTGCCGCTGACGGCGAGGTCCCAGCCCGGCAGGCTCGGCGCGGAAAGCAGGGGCTCGGACGCGGTGCTCATGCGGTGGCCTCCTGGGTGGGGTCGCCCTGATCTGCCGCCGTGTCCGGGGCCGCGGACTCGGCCCTGCTCGGGGTGGCGTCATCGACCGGGGGAGCGAGGAGGGCGGGAGCGTGCTCCGACGCCGCCTCGGCGATGTCGCGACGGTGGTGGGAGCCCTCCAGCGCCACGGCGTCGGCGCCGGCGAGGGCCTGCGCCCGGGCGCTCGCGAGGTCGGGCCCGGTGCCCACCACGGCCAGCACACGGCCTCCGGCGCTCACGAGCCGTCCCTCGTCGTCGATCGCGGTGCCGGCGTGGATGACGTGCGCTCCGTCGGCCTGTGCGGCGTCGAGCCCGGTGATGGGGTCGCCCGTGCGGGGAGCGGCGGGGTAGCCGGCCGCGGCGACCACCACGGCCACGGCGGCCTCGTCGTGCCAGCGCGGGGCGTCCTGTGCGGCGAGCCGACCCTCGGACGCCGCGAGCAGCAGCGGGGACAGCGGGGAGGCGAGCCGTTCGAGCACGACCTGCGTCTCCGGGTCCCCGAAGCGGGCGTTGAACTCGACCACCCGCACGCCGCGGGCCGTCAGCGCGAGCCCGCAGTAGAGGATGCCGACGAACGGCGTGCCGCGCCGCGCGAGCTCGTCGATCGTGGGGCGGGCGACCGTCCGCACGACCTCGTCGACCAGGTCGGCCGGGGCCCAGGGCAGCGGCGAGTAGGCGCCCATGCCACCGGTGTTGGGGCCTTCGTCGCCGTCCAGGGCGCGCTTGAAGTCCTGGGCGGGCGCGAGGGGGACGACGGCGGTGCCGTCGGAGACGCAGAACAGGGACACCTCGGGGCCGTCCAGGTACTCCTCGAGGACGACGGATCCGCCCGCCGCGAGGCAGGTGCGCCCGTGGGCGAGGGCCGCCTCCCGGTCGCCCGTGACGACGACGCCCTTGCCGGAGGCCAGGCCGTCGGCCTTGACCACGAAGGGCACGTCGCCGAGGGGGTTGACGCGGTCGAGCCCGGCGTCGAGCAACGCGGGGTCCGTGACGGTGACCGAGAGGGCGGTGGGGACGCCCGCCGCCTCCATGATCTCCTTGGCCCAGGTCTTGGAGCCCTCGAGCCGCGCGGCCTCGGCGCTCGGTCCGAAGACCGTGATGCCCGCCTCGCGGAGCCGATCGCCGAGGCCGGCGACCAGCGGCGCCTCGGGGCCGATCACGACGAGGTCCGCCGCGAGGTCGCGGGCCAGGGCCGTGAGGCCGTCGAGGTCGTCCACGGCGACGGCGTGGCAGGCGGCGAGCTCCGCGATGCCGGGGTTGCCCGGCGCGGCGTGCAGCTCGGGGGCGGGGGAGTCGAGGTGCAGACGGCGGACGATCGCGTGCTCGCGACCGCCCCCGCCGATGACGAGGATCTTCACGGGGCCACAGTACCGATCCGTCTACGATCGGACCCCATGGCCGTTCCCGTCCCCGATGCCCCCGTCGCCCCCGAGCTCCCGGCGGCCGCCTTCGCGGCATCGTCGGCCGACGATGCCGCGTCCCGAGGATCCGGGGCTCGAGCAGGCGAGCGGACCGGCGGTTCCGCCGCGGTGACTGCGGACGCCGTCGAGCAGGAGGGCGTGACCTGCGAGGGCTCGACGGTCCGTCTGCGCCTGGACCTCGCCTACGACGGCACCGACTTCTTCGGCTGGGCGGTCCAGCCCGGTCAGCGGACCGTGCAGGGGGTGCTCGAGCACGCCCTCGCGCTGGTGACCCGCGAGCCGGTGCGGGTGGTGGTGGCCGGGCGCACCGATGCTGGGGTCCACGCCCGCGAGCAGGTCGTGCACCTGGATCTCCCCGCCGCCCGCCTGGCCCGGATGCCGGGCCGTTCGGACCGCAGCCCCGAGGAGGCGCTGCTGGACCGGCTGATCGGCGTGCTCCCGGACGATGTGGTCGTGCACCGGCTGCGCCGCGTCCCGCCGGAGTTCGAGGCGCGCTTCGGCGCGCTGTGGCGGCGATACCGCTACCGGATCGCGGACCTCCCCGAGACCCAGGACCCGTTGCGCCGCGACGTGCTGCGTCAGCGACGCCCGCTGGACCTCGCCGCGATGGCGCGGGCCAGCGAGGTGCTGGTCGGGGAGCACGACTTCCTCTCCTTCTGCCGCCCCCGCGAGCACGCGACCACGATCCGGACCCTCCAGGAGCTCAGCTGGACGCGCCCTGCGGCCGGTCGCGTCGACGGCGGGCTCGTCGTCGCGACGGTCCAGGCCGACGCCTTCTGCCACCACATGGTGCGCTCCCTGGTGGGGACCCTGCTCGTGGTGGGGCAGGGACGCCGGGGCGAGGACTACCCCGCCGAGGTGCTGGCGGCCCGCACCCGGCGCGCCGCACGACGCCACGGGGTCGGCTCCGCGCCGCTCGCCGCCGCCGTCGGCCTCACCCTCGAGCACATCGAGTACCCGCCCGATCACCTCCTCGCCGAGCGCGCGGAGGCCGTCCGGAGGCTCCGCGAGGCGCCGGTCGCCTGACCTCGCCCGGGCACGACACGCGGGACGACGCGAGGCGGCCCCGCGGAGCCCCGGCGAGCATCGTGCGGGCAGCTCCGGTCCGCACTGCCGACGTGGACTCGGACACATTCGGTCCGCGAACGCGCGACGTCGCAGGTCAGGTCGAGATGCGGGCGGGCAGGCCGCATCTGCCCACGTTGACCTGCGCCCCCGCGGCCCGGTAGGTTGGACCGCTGTCGTGCCTTGTGCGCGCCCTGCCCGTTGCCGAGATCTCACCCTCGGCGCGCAAGGGGTCCTCACACGCACACACGATCCGCCCCACCGGCACGTCCGGGATCGGGGATGGGCTCGGGGCTCGACGCACAGGCCATGCTTTACCCGAAGGAAGCGTGTCCACGGTCCATCGAATAGCGACCCGGCCACTGCGTGCATCGTCACGCCCGGGTCGCACCGACGAGAGAAGAAGGCACGAGTGCGTACGTTCACCCCGAAGCCCGGCGATGTCGAGCGTTCCTGGTACGTCATCGACGCAACGGATGTCGTCCTCGGCCGGCTCGCTTCCCAGGCTGCTCAGCTGCTGCGGGGCAAGCACAAGCCGGTCTTCGCACCCCACGTGGATGCAGGCGACTACGTCATCATCATCAACGCCGACAAGGTCGCGCTGACCGGGAACAAGCGGGAGACCAAGCTGGCCTACCGCCACTCCGGTCACCCGGGCGGCCTGCGCGGCATCAAGTACTCCGAGCTGCTCGAGAAGCGCCCGGAGAAGGCAGTGGAGAAGGCCATCAAGGGCATGCTCCCGCACAACACGCTGGCGTCCGAGCAGATCAAGAAGCTCAAGGTCTACGCCGGCGCGGAGCACCCCCACGCGGCGCAGCAGCCGCAGACCTTCACCATCACCCAGGTGGCGCAGTGACGGGCTCGCGCCCGCTCACCGCCCAGCAGCACGGAATGTTCTGAGGAGAACCGTGACCGAGACCACCCCCGAGATCGTCGAGGACGAGACCGTCCCCACGAACTTCACCACCGAGTCGTCCGACGAGGCCCCCGTGGGCCGTGGCACGTCGATCAGCGCCCCCGGCGCCGGTACCGGCCGTCGCAAGGAGGCCATCGCGCGCGTGCGCCTGGTCCCCGGCAGCGGCACCTGGACCGTCAACGGGCGCGACCTGGAGACGTACTTCCCCAACAAGGTCCACCAGCAGGAGGTCAACGAGCCCTTCCGCGTGCTGGACCTCCAGGGCCGCTTCGACGTCATCGCCCGCATCAGCGGCGGCGGCGTCTCCGGCCAGGCCGGCGCCCTGCGCCTGGGCGTGGCCCGTGCGCTGAACCAGATCGACGAGGAGACCAACCGCGCGACCCTCAAGAAGGCCGGGTTCCTCACGCGTGACGCCCGCGTCATCGAGCGCAAGAAGGCCGGCCTCAAGAAGGCCCGCAAGGCCCCGCAGTACTCCAAGCGCTGATCGATCCCGATCACCGCTGGTCACAGGACCCCGGCACCGTCATGGTGCCGGGGTCCTGTGCGTCCGGGGGCGTGACCTCCCGTCGGGCGTTCGCGTCGCGGACCACCTCCCACGCGGTGACGAGATCCGTCTGATCGGTCGATGCGACGAGCACCCGCGTGACGGCGACGTCCTCCGGCGTCGCGCCCGCCTCCGCGAGGGCGATCCGCAGGTTCGCGATGCACCTCGCGGCCTGTGCGGCGATGTCGCACGGCCCCTGGTGCGAGGCTCCGAGGACTCCGTGGAGGGGTCACGTGCGAGGTCGCCGGCCCGATGCCGAGGAATGCGCGCACGCGGGATCCGGCGGCGGCCGGCGCCAGGCCCTAGGCTCGCCGCCATGACGACCGGGCGTTCGCGATGGTGGGCCGGTCCGCTGGACGTCGAGACGCTGGCGGCCGAGGCCGTCGACGGCGTCGTCGAGGCCACCGCCGCCGTCGCACGCGCCCGGGGATCCGACGCCGCGGTCTCGACCTGCGATGCGCTCGTCGCGGCGTCCTTCGCCGCCTTCGAGAACCTGCGGATCGACGGGGCGGCGCCGGCGACCTGGGCCGAGCTGTCCGGATTCGTCGCCGCGAGGGACGGCTGGGTGCGGGTGCACGCCAAATACCCCCACCATGCCGAGGCGGTCCGCCGCGCCCTCGGGGTCGAGGGCCGTGGCGACCTCGAGAGGGCATGTGCGCGGAGCGATGCGACGGACCTCGAGGAGCGCATCCTGGGCGCGGGCGGGATCGCCGCGGCCGTGCGGACGCCCGCCCGGTGGAGCGCCGGTCCCCACGGCCTCGCCACGGCGGGAGAGCCATGGTCGCAGGTGACGGATCGGGGTGCCCGTCCGCCGCTTCCCGAGCTGACGGGCGATGCGCACGACCCCTCGAGCCGGACCCCGGGTGCCGGCACGCCGATGCCCGCGGACGCCCGCGGACTGCTGGCGGGGGTGAGGGTGCTGGACCTGACCCGCGTGATCGCGGGGCCCACCTGCAGCCAGCTCCTCGCGTGCCTCGGGGCCGACGTGCTCCGCATCGACCCGCCCCACCGGCCCGAGATCGCGGCGCAGCACCTCGCCACGGGGATGGGGAAGCGGTCTGCCGTCCTGGACCTGCGCCAAGAGGCCCGGGCAGCCCGGGCGCTCGCCCGTGCAGCGGACGTCGTGCTCACGGGGTACCGTCCCGGCGCGCTCGAGGTCCTCGGGCTCGGGACCGAGGATCTCGAGAAGCTGGCACCGGAGGCCGTGGTCGTGCAGCTCTCCGCCTGGGGTGACACCGGACCCTGGGGGCGCCGCGCAGGATTCGACTCGATCGTCCAGGCCGCCACGGGCATCGCGATCCTCTGCGCACCAGGGAGCGTCCGGGCGCTCTGCCGGTGCAGGTGCTGGATCACGCCAGCGGGCACCTGATGGCGGCGCACGTGCTCACGGCGCTCGCCGAGGCCCGCGCCCGCACCGTGCGCGTGAGCCTCCTGGGGGCCGCCCGCACGCTCCTGGCCGCCCCACGGCCGGGACCCGGGGAGGTCGTGACGCCTCCCGTCGACCGCACACGACAGGACAGCGACGGCCTCATTGTGGACGCCGTCCCACCACCGCTCCTGGTCGACGGCACCGGGATCACGCGGAAGATCGGGCCGTACGGGGCCGCTCTGCCGCGGTGGCTCGAGCGGTGAGGTCCCGGCCCGGAGCCCACCTGCGACGGGTACAGTCGCATCGGTCCGGCCCGGGCGGCCCCCGCACGCCCGGCGCCCTGCCCCCGAACCTCATGAGGAGACACCTGTGGCACGACTCTTCGGCACCGACGGCGTGCGCGGACGCGCCAACGTCGACATCACGGCGGAGCTCGCCGTCGAGCTCTCCGTCGCCGCGGCGCACGTCCTGGCGACGCTCGGCGCCTTCGACGGCACCCGCCCGCGCGCGATCGTCGCCCGCGACACCCGCCCCTCCGGCGACTTCCTCTCGGCCGCCGTCGCCGCGGGACTCGCCTCCGCGGGGGTCGACGTGGAGGACGCCGGCGTGCTGCCCACCCCCGGCCTCGCCTACCTCGTGGAGTCCTCGGGCGCGGACCTCGGCGTGATGCTCTCGGCCTCGCACAACCCGGCCCCGGACAACGGCATCAAGTTCTTCGCGCGCGGCGGCACCAAGCTGCCCGACGAGGTGGAGGACGCCATCGAGGCCCGCCTCGACGAGAAGTGGGACCGCCCCCAGGGGGACCGGGTCGGCGCGATCCGCGAGTACCCGCTGGCCGTGGACCAGTACGTCGGCCATCTGGTCCAGACCCTCAGCCGTCCCCTGGACGGCCTGACGGTCGTCGCGGACTGCGCCAACGGCGCCGCCTTCCGCTCGGGACCGGCGGTGCTGCAGGCCGCGGGCGCGACCGTCCACGTGATCGGCGACCGCACCGACGGCAAGCAGATCAACGAGGACTGCGGATCCACCCATCTGGAGGGCCTGCAGGAGGCCGTCGTGCGACGGGGGGCGGACGTCGGCGTCGCCTTCGACGGGGACGCCGACCGCTGCCTCGCGGTCGACGCCGAGGGCACGATCGTCGACGGCGACCAGCTCATGGGCATCCTGGCGCTGGCGCTGTCGGATCGCGGCGAGCTGCCCGACCACACGCTCGTGGCCACCGTCATGTCCAACCTGGGCCTGCGGATCGCGATGCGCAAGCACGGCATCGCGGTGATCCAGACCGCGGTGGGGGACCGCTACGTCCTCGAGGAGATGAACCGCGGCGATCACCCGATCGGCGGGGAGCAGTCCGGCCACGTCGTCATGAGCCGCTACGCGACCACCGGCGACGGCGAGCTCACGGCCCTGCACGTGCTGCAGAGGATGATCGAGACCGGATCCACGCTCGCCGAGCTCGCCGGCGTCGTCCAGCGCCTGCCGCAGGTGATGATCAACGTCCAGGGCGTCGACAAGACCCGCGCGGGCATCGACCGGGGCGTCGTCCAGGCGGTGGCCCAGGCCGAGGCCGAGCTGGGCGAGACCGGCCGGGTGCTGCTGCGGCCCTCCGGGACCGAGCCCGTGGTGCGGGTGATGGTCGAGGCGGCCACCCATGAGCAGGCCCAGGAGATCACCGAGCGCCTGGCCGCGATCGTCCAGGAGCGCCTCGCCCTGTGAGCGGGAGCGCCGCGCGCGTCACGGGGCGTGCGGCGCGCCGTGCACCTCGGTGTGGATCCGCTCCATCCGCACGTCGAGCTCCGTCGCGGACTCCGCCGCGTCCGTGAGGTCGTCCAGCAGCGACTGGGGGACGTGCCCGTCGTACTTGTAGTAGATCTTGTGCTCGAGGCTGGCCCAGAAGTCCATCGCGATGGTGCGGATCTGGATCTCCACGGGAACCAGCGTGCGCTCGGTCGCGAGGTACACGGGCACGTCGACGATCGCGTGCAGGCTCCGGTAGCCGTTGGGCTTGGGATGGGCGATGTAGTCCTTGACCACCCGCACCGAGAGGTCGTCCTGGTTCTGCAGCAGATCCAGCACCCGATACGTGTCGCGGACGAAGCTGCAGGTCACACGCACACCGGCGATGTCCAGCAGGTGCTCGCCCACCTCGGCGGTGGTGGGGCCGATGCCCAGGCGCCGCGCCTTGGCCAGGATCGAGTCCGCGCTCTTGACCCGGCTGGAGACGTGCTCGATCGGGTTGTGGTCGTGCAGGGAGGAGAAGTCGTCGTTGAGGATCGACACCTTCGTCTCGACCTCACGGATCGCGTACTCGTAGCGCAGCATGAACCGGGTGTACTCGTCGCGCAGGGACCGCAGCGTCTCGGGCGTCAGCGGCTCCCGGTGGGCGATCGCCCAGGGCACGACCGAGCCCTCGGCATGGGACGGAAGAGCCGTCTCCGAGGGCTCGGCGGACACGGGCTCGCGGCCCTCGGCGGGGACGGCACTGTCTGCGCTCATGGGGCGATCACACCACCGCGCCCTGGACGGATGGTGACATCCCCGCCCCGGATCGCCCCGTGGTGCCCTGCCGTGAGGGGACGCCCGGCGCCCCTCAGACGCGACGCAGGAGCACGCTGTGCACCTGGTGGTCGCCACCCTTGCGCAGCACGAGGTCCGCGCGGCCGCGGGTGGGCAGGACGTTCTCGACGAGGTTCGGGCCGTTGATCGTGTCCCAGATGCGGTGCGCGGTCGCCCGGGCGTCGTCGTCGCTGAGCTCGGCGTAGCGCCGGAAGTAGGACTGCGGATCGGCGAACGCCGTCTCCTTGAGCCGGAGGAAGCGGTCGACGTACCAGCGGCGCACGTCCTCGGTCCGCGCGTCGACATAGACCGAGAAGTCGAAGTAGTCCGAGACGGCGAGGCCGATCCGGCCGTCCCGCCGGGGCCGGGCCGGCTGCAGGACGTTCAGGCCCTCGAGGATCAGCACGTCGGGCCGCTCGACCACCACGGTCTCGTGCTCGACGATGTCGTAGACGAGATGGGAGTACACGGGTGCCTCGACGCGGTCGAGCCCGGACTTCACGTCGGCCACGAAGCGCAGCAGCGCCCTGCGGTCGTAGCTCTCGGGGAAGCCCTTGCGGTGCATGATGCCGCGCCGCTCGAGCTCGTCGTTGGGGTACAGGAAGCCATCGGTCGTCACGAGCTGCACGCGCGGGGTCTCGGGCCAGCGCGCCATGAGCTCCCGCAGCAGGCGCGCGGTGGTGGACTTGCCGGCCGCGACGGAGCCCGCCACCCCGATCACGTACGGGGTGCGGCGCAGGCTCTCGTCGAGGAACTCCCCGCGGGCATGGCGCAACGACTGCGCGGCCGCGACCTGGATCCCGAGCAGGCGGGAGATCGGCCGGTAGATCTCGTCGACCTCGCGCAGATCCGAGAGGTCCCCGAGCCCCCGCAGCTTCGCGACGTCCTCCTCCGAGAGCGGCAGCGGCGTCTGCCGGGACAGGCGCGCCCAGTCCTCCCGGGGGATCTCGTCGAAGGGGGTGGTGGCGCTGCGCGCCGTCGCGGACCTCATGGATGCACATTGTGCCCGATCGTGACGGCTCGTGCGCGCGGCCAGGCACCCCCGCGCACCCACCCCTCCGGACGTGACCGACACCTCCGCGGGACCCGCCGATCGCGCTGGTCAGCGGCCGATCCGCCGTTAGTGTGAGGGCCATGTGTGGAATCGTCGGATACGCCGGTCCGCGGCGTCAGACCCCGTCCGTCCGCCCTGTCGAGGTCGTCCTCGCGGGCCTGAGCCGTCTGGAGTACCGGGGGTACGACTCGGCGGGTGTGGCCGTCCTCGAGGACGGTCACGTGCGCATCGACAAGCGCGCCGGCAAGCTCGCCAACCTCCGCGAGGCGCTCGCCGGACGCGAGTCCTCCGACAGCCAGGTCGCGATCGGGCACACCCGCTGGGCCACCCACGGCGCGCCCACCGACGCCAACGCCCACCCGCACCGCGGCGGCCGCCACGGCGAGCTGGCCCTGGTCCACAACGGCATCATCGAGAACTTCGCGCCGCTGCGCGACGAGCTCGTGGCCGACGGCTTCACCTTCGTCTCCGAGACCGACTCCGAGGTCGCCGCGCACCTCGTGGCGCGCGAGATGGAGCGCCCGGAGATCGGCGGGGACCTCACCGAGGCGATGCGCCAGGTCGTCGCGCGCCTCGAGGGCGCCTTCACGCTCCTCGCGATCCACGAGGCCGCCCCGGACCGGGTGGTGGCGGCCCGCCGCAACTCCCCGCTGGTCGTCGGCCTCGGGGACGGCGAGAACTTCCTGGGCTCGGACGTCGCCGCCTTCATCGACTCCACCAAGGAGGCGCTCGAGGTGGGACAGGACCAGATCGTCACCGTCACCGCCGAGGACGTCTCCGTGATCGGCTTCGACGGCACGCCCGTCACCGACTCCAAGCGCTACACGATCGAGTGGGACGCGACGGCCGCCCAGAAGGGCGGCTACCCCTCCTTCATGGCCAAGGAGATCCACGAGCAGGCGGCGGCCGTGGCCGACACCCTGCGCGGCCGCATCGAGAACGGGCACCTGCACCTCGACGAGATGAAGATCGACGAGTCGGTGCTGCGCAGCATCGACAAGATCGTCGTCGTCGCCTGCGGGACCGCCGCCAACGCCGGCAGCGTCGTGAAGTACGCGATCGAGCACTGGTGCCGGATCCCCGTCGAGGTGGAGCTGGCCCACGAGTTCCGCTACCGCGACCCCGTGGTCAATGAGAAGACCCTCGTGGTCGCGATCTCGCAGTCCGGGGAGACGATGGACACCCTGATGGCCGTGCGCCACGCCCAGGAGCAGGGCGCCAAGGTCATCGCGATCTGCAACACCCGCGGCTCGACCATCGCCCGCGAGGCCGACGCCGCGCTGTACCTGCACGTCGGGCCGGAGATCGCGGTCGCCTCGACGAAGGCCTACCTGGGACAGATCGCCGCCTGCTACCTGCTGGGGCTCTACCTCGCGCAGGTCCGCGGAAACCTCTACCCCGACGAGATCCAGGCGATCATGGGGGACCTCGAGGAGCTGCCCGGCAAGGTCCAGGAGGTGCTCGACGCCTCGGGGCAGGTCGAGGAGCTGGCCCGCGAGATGGCCGATGCCACCTCAGTGCTGTTCCTGGGTCGCCACGTCGGCTACCCCACCGCGATGGAGGGGGCGCTCAAGCTCAAGGAGATCGCCTACATCCACGCCGAGGGCTTCGCCGCCGGCGAGCTCAAGCACGGCCCGATCGCCCTGGTCGAGCCCGGCCAGCCCGTCTTCGTCATCGTGCCCTCGCCGCGCGGACGCGACTCCCTGCATTCCAAGGTGGTCTCCAACATCCAGGAGATCCGCGCCCGCGGCGCCCGCACCCTCGTGATCGCCGAGGAGGGGGACACCGCCGTCGAGCCCTACGCCGACGTCGTGATCCGGGTGCCCTCGACCCGCACGCTGTTCGCGCCGCTGCTGACGGTGATCCCGCTGCAGATCTTCGCCTGCGAGCTCGCGACGGCCAAGGGGCTCGACGTCGATCAGCCCCGCAACCTCGCCAAGTCCGTCACCGTCGAGTGATACTGCCGGGGTGGCTCCTGACACTCCGGCACATCGACATCGCGCCTCCGATCCGCGGAGGGGAACGCCCGCAGGCGGCGGCACCCGGTACGAGCCCCGCACCGACGGCACGGTCGTCGGCGTGGGGGTCGACGTCGTGGACATCGCCCGTCTCACGGATTCCCTGGCCCGCACCCCGGGCCTGCTGGAGAGACTCCTGACACCGTCCGAGCACTCCCTCTCCCACGCCTCACGGGCCGCGCGGGTCGCCGCCAAGGAGGCCGTGGGCAAGGCGCTCGGGCACCCGGGGGACTTCTCCTGGCACGACGTGACCGTCGAGCGCACGGCCGAGTCCCGCCCCTACCTCGTGCTGCGGGGCGCGACCGAGCGCTGCGCCCACGAGCTCGGCGTGAGCCACCTCCACCTGTCCCTGTCGCACGACGGGCCCGTGGCCACCGCGATCGTCGTCGCCGAGCGGGGCGCCGCCGGGTCCTCCCTGACCACCGCGCCCGGAGGCACCGCATGATCCGCGCCGCCACCCCCGATCAGGTGCGGGCCGCGGAGCGGCCCCTGCTCGAGGCCGGGGTCCCTCTCATGCAGCGCGCCGCCGCGGCGCTCGCGGCCCGCCTGGTCCCGCTGCTCCGCGAGCGCGCGGGGCACCTGAGCGGAGCCCGCCTCGTGATCCTCGCGGGCCCCGGGTCCAACGGCGGCGACGCCCTGCTGGCAGGGGCGCACCTGGCGCGCCGCGGCGTCGCCGTCACCGCCGTGGGCACCTCGGATCGGATCCACGAGGACGGCGCGGCGGCCCTGCGGAGGAACGGCGGACGCCTCGAACGTGCCTGCGACGGGCAGAACGCACTGGCCCGCGCGGACGTCCTGGTCGACGGCGTGCTCGGGATCGGCGGCCGCACCCGGCTCGATGCGCCGCTGCGCGAGCTGCTCGCGGCCGCGATGGCGGCGCCGGCACCGATCGTGGCGGTCGACGTGCCCACCGGCGTCGACGCCGCGACGGGCGTGCCCGGCGAGGGGGCGGTCCGGGCGGACCTCACCGTGACGTTCGGCGCCGCCAAGAGCGGGCTGCTGCTGCCCGGCGCCGCCGAGCACGTGGGTGTGCTCGAAGTGGTGGACGTGGGCCTGGCGCCGCACCTCCCGGCGCCGGCCGACGTGCGCCGCCTGACCGCCGACGACGTCCGCGCCCTGTGGCCCGTCCCGTCGGCGCAGGACCACAAGTACTCCCGGGGCGTCGTCACGATCGACGCGGGATCCGAGGACTTCCCCGGGGCGGCCGTGCTGTCGACCGAGGGTGCCGCGAGGACCGGTGCCGGGATGGTGCGCTACCGCGGCCCCGCCGCCGTGCGCGACCTCATCCTGCAGCGACGACCCGAGGTGGTGGGGACCGACGGGCGCCGCCAGGCGCTCGTGATCGGCTCCGGGCTGCCGCCCGAGGACCCGCGCTGCCGCGCCGGGGTGCTCGAGCTGCGGGCGCCCGACGCGGTCGGGGTGATCGACGCCGGCGCGCTCGGGGCGATCCAGGCGGGGGACCGCTTCGGACCCCGGGTCGTGCTGACCCCGCACGCGGGCGAGGCGGCGCGCCTCGCCGAGGTCCTCGACCTCGACCCGCGGCAGGAGCCCCGCCCGCTCGCGGTGGCGCTCTCCCGGTCCACCGGCGCGACCGTGCTGCTCAAGGGTTCCGTGACGCTCGTCGCACCCGGCGATGACCCGGAGCACGTCTTCTCCCAGGCCGATGCGACGCCGTGGCTCGCGACCGCCGGTGCCGGGGACGTGCTCGGCGGCATCGTCGGGACCCTGCTCGCGGCGGGGATCGAGGGCGGGACGGCCGCGGCGCTCGGCGCCCTCGTGCACGGCCGCGCCGCGGTCAGCGCCTCCCGTGGAGGGGTCGCACCCCTCGTGGCCCTCGATGTCGCCGATGCCGTGCCGGTGGCCCTCGCGGCTATCCTGGGCGACGCGGCCGAGCCGACCGCACGTCGAGGAGGAGCATGAGCGTCGCCATCCCCGCGGAGGACCCGCGGCACATCCCCAACCGTGCCGTCGTCAACCCCGCCGCGATCACGCACAACACCCGCGCCGTGCGCGGGCTCCTCGGCGAGCAGACCGCGCTCATGGCGATCGTCAAGGCCGACGGGTACGGCCACGGCATGCTCACCGCGGCCCGCGCTGCGCTCGAGGGCGGCGCCACCTGGCTCGGCGCGGCCCACCCCGCCTCCGCGCTCGCCCTCGCACGCGCCGGGTTCGACGTGCCGATCTTCACCTGGCTCTACGAGCCCGTGACCGCCGCCGCGGTGCTCCCGGAGATCATCGCCGCCGGCGTCGACGTGTCGGTGGGCTCCGAGCGGATGCTGCGGATGGTCTCCGACGCGAGCCGCGCCGTCGACGGACGGGCTCGCGTGCACGTCAAGATCGACTCCGGCATGGGCCGCAACGGCGTGATCCCCTCGGCCGTCGCGGGACTGGGCAGCGCGATCCGCGAGGACGACCACGTCCAGCTCGTCGCCGCCTGGACCCACCTGTCCTCCGTCGACGACCCCGAGGATCCCGAGACGGACCGCCAGGTCGAGACCTTCGACCGCTCCTGCGCGATCCTCGCCGAGGAGACCGGTCCCGTGCCCCTGCAGCACCTCGCGAACTCCGCGGCCACGATCTCCCGCCCCGATCTGCACCGCGACATCGTCCGACCGGGCATCGCCCTGTACGGCTACCCGCCCCTGCCGATGCCCGAGGGCGTGCGCCTGCGCCCGGCCCTGTCGATCACCAGCCACCTCGCGCTGGTCAAGGACGTCCCGGCCGGCACCCACGTCGGCTATGGCCACACCTGGACGACGCCCGAGGACACCCGGCTCGGTCTGGTCCCCATCGGCTACGCCGACGGCCTGCACCGCGCGGCCTCGGGCGAGGTGGGACTCGTGGTGCGCACCCGCACCGGCGACCAGATCGCCCGCCAGGTGGGCCGGATCTCGATGGACCAGATCGTGCTGGACCTGGGCCCGGAGTCCAAGGCCCAGTCCGGGGACCTCGTGATCGTCCTCGGGGATCCCTCGGCCGCCGTCCTGGACGAGGGAACCGTGCCCACCGCGGAGGATTGGGCCCGTGCCGCCGGGACCATCCCCTACGAGGTCCTCACCTCGGTGAGCTCGCGCGTCTCGCGCGAGGCACGGGCGTGACCGGGCCCGATGCCCCGGACCGTGCGACGGAGCCGGCCCCGCTGATCGTCCACACCGCCGCCGCCGAGGGCAGCCGGGACGTGGCCCGCCGCCTCGCGGCGCACCTGCGCCCGGGGGACCTCCTGGTCCTGGACGGCCCGCTCGGCGCCGGGAAGACCACCTTCACCCAGGGCCTCGGCGAGGCCCTCGGGGTCCGTGGGGCCGTGGCCTCGCCGACGTTCGTCATCTCCCGGGTGCATCCCTCGCTCACCGGCGGCCCGGCCCTCGTGCACGTCGACGCCTACCGGCTGTCCGGGGGCTTCGACATCGAGGACCTCGACCTCGATGCGGACGCCGCCGACGCGGTGACCGTCGTCGAATGGGGCCGGGACCGCGTCGAGGGCCTCTCGGACTCCCACCTGCTGCTCGAGCTGGCCCGCCCCGACACCGTTGAGGCGGGGGAGGACGGCGAGGACCTCGTCGACGAGCCCCGCACCCTGACCCTCACCGGCGTCGGGCCGCGCTGGGACGCCGCCGCGCTCGCCGCCCTGCGCGCGGACCTCGCGGGCCCCGACGCCGCCTCCGGACCTCGCGCACACCACGACCATCACGCCCAGGAGGCCTGACATGTGGCTCGGCATCGACACCTCGGGGACCGTCAGCGTCGCCGTCGCCGACGACCCCGCGGGCTCCGCGACCACGACGGTCCGCGCCGTCCTGGGGGATGACCGCGCGCGCCACCACGACGAGGTCCTGCTGGGGCTCATCGACCAGGCGTTGCGCGACGCAGGGATCACCCGCGGCGATCTGACGGGCATCGTCGCAGGTCGGGGGCCCGGACCGTTCACGGGTCTGCGTGTGGGGCTCGTGGTGGCCCGCACCCTCGCCTTCGTGCTCGACGTGCCGCTGCGCGGTTGCTGCTCCCTGGACGCGCTGGCCCATCAGGCGGCCGCGCGGGTCATCTCGGGCCAGGAGCAGGGGCCGCTCGAGGTCGCCGTGGCCCTGGACGCCCGGCGCCGCGAGGTCTACCACGCCCGCTACACCGCCGATCGCGGATCGCTCGTGCGCACCGAGGGACCCGCCGTCGCCGCCCCCGCCCAGATCGCCCCGCAGCTGCGGCAGGCGAGGGTGCTCGTGGGATCGGGCACCGAGCTCTACCCCGAGCTGCTGCCGGCGACCGCCCCGCTGCACCACGTCGACGCCGGGCACCTGCTGCAGGTCGCGGCGCTCGAGATCGCTGCGGGGGAGGATCTCACCTCGACCGCTCCGCTGTACCTGCGGGCGCCGGACGCCGCACGGCCCACCGCCCGCAAGAGCGCGCTGGGCCGATGACCTCCGCCGGTCCCGACGGCGCGTCCATGCCGGACTGGGAGCTGCGCCCGGCCACCCTCGAGGACGTCGAGGAGATCGCCTTCCTCGAGCTCGAGCTGTTCCCCGACGAGGCCTGGACGGTGTTCCAGCTCGCCGAGGAGGTCGAGCACCCGTTGCGCCGCTACGTCGTCGCGGTGTCCGTGCCTGCGGGCGAGCTGCTCGGCTACGCCGGCACGATGGTCGCCGGCGACGCCGCGGACCTGCACACCATCGGCACCGCACACCCGGGTCACGGGATCGGCCGGGCGCTCCTGGCCTGGTGCGAGGACCGTGCCGCGGAGGCCGGGGCCCACGAGATGCTGCTCGAGGTGCGCGAGGACAACGAGAGGGCCCGCGCGGTGTACGCGCGGGCCGGGTACGAGCCGATCGCCCGGCGATCCGGCTACTACCGGATCACCGGGCGATCGATCGATGCGATCGTCATGCGGCGCGCCCTCGACGACGGGCGCGCAGCGCTCAGAGGAACGCCCTGACCTTCTGGAACAGGTCGACGTAGCGACGGTCCAGGATGCGTGCCGCGCCGCGGACGCAGAGCCACAGGGCCAGCCCCCCGCACAGGACCGAGACGAATCCTGCCGTGAGCTGCAGCACCTCGTTGCCCAGCACGAGCCCCGTGATGGCCAGCGCGATCGCGGGCAGCTGCGGGACCCACAGGCCCAGCATCGCCCCGAAGGTCGAGATGAGCGCGTTGGCCGAGTTCGCGGACTTGTCCTTGAGCGGGTTGGTGCCCGGGGGGCTCGTCGGGTAGGGCAGCAGCACCGCGATCAGGCACGAGGTGCCCCACGCCGACATCATCGCCCCCATCGAGCCGAGCAGCAGCAGCGGGATCAGCCAGGCCATCCCGAGGACCAGCGGGATCGTGACGGAGGCGATCACCGCGAACGGCACCGCGAACACCGCGAGCCCGATGACCCGGCCGATCAGGTTGTCGCGGGCCTTCAGCCCGGCGGTGATGTTGACCCACCCGGCCGGTCCGTCGAAGCCGATCTCGTTGCAGATCGCGATGCTCGACATGGCCGAGATGAACACCACGGCGGCCACCGCGACGTACCGCTGGGGCTCGGAGAACAGGCCCATGGCGGTGAAGAACAGCAGCAGGAGCGGCATGATCCCGATCGAGGCGAGGTAGCGGGCGTCGCGGCGCCAGTAGCGCAGCGAGCGTCCGATCACGGCCCCCAGCGCGTCCTGGCGGGCCAAGCGCGGGACGAGTGCGGTGACCTTGGTGCTGCCCGAGGTCGCGTCGCCGACCAGGGCGGACTGCAGCGCCTTGTCGACCGAGGAGCGCCACCACAGCCACAGCAGCACGATGCTCACGAGGCCGATCACCAGACGGGCGAGGCCCGTGAGGTACTGGCCCTCGGCGAGGTCCACCGGCACCGCGAAGGGTGCTCCCACGGGGGTCCAGGCGACCACCTCGACCACGACGCGCGCGGTCCGGACGAGCACGTCGAGGGAGAACTCGGTGATGTTCTGCGCCAGCAGGGAGATGCCGTAGATCGCGCCGATCATGACGACCATGCCGAGCACCCCGCCGAGCTCTCGACCCCTGCGGGAGGACTGGCGCACGGCAGATCGCGCGAGGATCGCCCGGGGGAGCAGGAGGCACAGGGCCAGGCCCAGCAGGTTCGCCGGCAGCAGCAGGACGATCCCCGCGACGAGACCGGCCGTGGTGGGCACGGGGGACGTCAGCATCCACAGCACCTCGCTGACCGACAGCAGCAGCACACCCGCGAGGGTGAGCACGGCGGGGATGCTGAGCACCGCCGCGGCGAACAGTCCCGGCTGCAGCTCCTTGGCCGAGCGCGGCAGGGTCGCGAAGCGCCGCGGGTCCAGCGTGTCGTCGAGGCCGAAGGCGAAGATCGGGATGAGCAGCCAGCCCAGCACGAGCGCGGCACCGAGGCCGCGGACGAGGAGGCCGAAGGCGTCGGTGCCGGCGCCGTCGATGAGCAGGGCCGCCGCGAACAGCGCGAAGCCCGCGCCCACGAGGCCGCCGACGCCGTAGACCACGCCGAAGCAGGTGCCGATGATCTTGCCGACGTTCTTGCGGAAGGAGCGCTTCCACAGGGTCCATTTCAGGCGCACCAGGATCCGGACGAGCGCGGAGGCCTGCACGGATCCGGCGCCCATGCCGCCGATCGCGTGGAGGGTGCCGACGCCGTGGTGCTCGGCCCCGGGGCGGCTGGACGAGGTGACGGGTGCGGTGGTCATGATCACTCCTCCAGCCAGGAGAGGCTGCCCTCGGCGACGTCGGCGCCGCCGACCATCGACACGAAGCGGTCCACGAGGGAGTCCCCGGCACGGACCTCGTCGAGGGTGCCGGCGGCCAGCACGCGGCCCTCGGCGATCACGGCCACGTGGCTGCACAGCTCCTCGACGAGCTGCATGACGTGGCTGGACAGGATGACGGTGCCGCCGCCGGCGACGAACTGCCGCAGGATCTTGCGGATCACCTCGCCGGAGACGGGATCGACGGCCTCGAGGGGCTCGTCGAGCACGAGCAGGCGCGGCGCGTGGATGAGGGCCCCGGCCAGCAGGATTTTCTTGGTCATGCCGGCCGAGTAGTCGACGACCAGCTTGCCCTCCTCGCCCGCGAGGCCGAGCGCCCCGAGCAGCGAGTCGATGCGCTGGGTGACGACGTCGGCGGACATGCCGCGGATCAGGCCGATGTAGGTGAGCAGCTCACGTCCGGTGAGCCGGTCGAAGGTGCGCAGCCCGTCGGCGAGGACGCCGAGCTGGGACTTGGCGCGTTCGGGCTCGGCCCACATGTCGATGCCGAGGACCTGCGCGGTCCCGGCGTCGGGCCGCAGGAGGCCGGTGGCCATGGACAGCGTCGTGGTCTTGCCGGCGCCGTTGGGCCCGACGAGGCCGTAGAAGGAGCCCCGCGGCACGTCGAGGGAGACGTCGTGGACCACCTCGGTGCGGTCGAAGGACTTGGTGAGGCCGCGCAGCGACAGCGCGGCATCGGTGTCGGCGGGGGGTGCGGCCGCGGGCTCGGACGACGGGGAGTCGGGCACGAGGGCGGGTGCGTGATCGGTGACCATGGTCAGGAAGCTACCCGGGCCGCACGGCCCGCACGAGCCTCCCAGAGGAGATGGCGGCACCGACTTTGGTCGGTGCGTGCCGTCGTCAGCGCTGCGGCTCGAGGAGGGCGTTCTCGGTCGTCTCGCGCACGAGGTGGCGGACGATGTCGCGCCCCGTCGCCCCGGGCTCGGCGGCGACCGCGAGCTGGCGCTGGTAGGAGGCGCCGCGGGTCAGGATCTCCTCGACGCCCGCGAGCTCCGCGACGCAGTCCAGGCGCTCGGCCACCGGTGCCAGGCGTGCCAGCTCGGCACGCACGTGGTCCACGATGAGCTCCTCGCGGTTGTCGCGGCCCACCACGAGGATCGCGTCCATGCCGTACCGCGCGGCGCGCCACTTGTTCTCGGCCACCTGCCAGGCCGTGAGCGTCTCGAGGGCCTCGCCGGCGTCGATCCGCGCAGACAGGTCCTCGACGAGGCACTGGACGTAGGCGGCCAGTGCGAGGACCTCCCGGAGGGTCGGCAGCCCGTCGGCGACCCGCACCTCGATCGTGCCGAACACCGGCACCGGGCGGATGTCCCAGCGGATCTCGTTGATCTGGTCGATGACCCCCATCGTGAGCATGTCCTCGACGTAGGTCTCGTACTCCTGCCAGCTGCCGAACTGGTACGGGAGCCCGGCCGTCGGCAGCTGCTGGAACAGCAGGGAGCGGTTGGAGGCATAGCGCGTGGACTCGCCCTGCCAGTAGGGGCTGGACGCCGTCAGGGACAGGAGGGGACCGGCGGCGGTGAGCAGAGCGTTGGTGATGGGCAGGATCTTGGCGGGGTCCTCGATGCCCACGTGGACGTGCACGCCGTAGATCGTCATCTGGCGCCCCCACCACTGGGTGCGGTCGATGAGCGTCGCGTAGCGGTCGGCGTCGGAGACCTGCTGCTCCTCCCAGCGGGAGAAGGGGTGGGTCCCTGCGCTCGTGACATCCACGCGCATCGGGTCCGCGGCTCGGCGGACCTTGGCCAGCGAGCCGGTGAGATCCTCTCCGGCCTCCCGCACCGTCGTGCACGCCCCCGTCACGAGCTCGACGGTGTTCTGCAGCAGCTCGCCGACGACGCCGGAGGTGCCGGCGTGCTCGTCGTGCACCGCCTCGAGCACCGCGGCGGCGCACTGGCGGGCCGCGCCGGAGTCGCGGTCGACGAGCAGGAGCTCCCACTCGACGCCGAGGGTCGAGCGGGCGGAGGCGGCGACGGGGATGCTGCGGGGACGGGACATGGATCGCATTCTCTCAGGGCCGCGGGAGCTCGTGGCGCCGTGTGACGTCGGGTGACGCGGGGCGACCGGACGGTCGGTGCGCGCCGTGCGTCGCGTTCGCCCGATTCGGTCGCAGGTAGAGTACCGACGTCCCACCCCCGGACCGGACCCACGAGGAGCAGTCGATGACATCCAGGATCCTGACCAGGCGGCTCGCCGAGCGCGACCCCGCCGGCGATGCCCCGCAGGAGGTGCGCGAGATCCCCATCGGGGTGCGCCGCGCCGCCGCGTGGTCGTGGCGGATCCTGCTGATCGTGGCGCTGCTCGCGCTCGTGGTGTGGAGCCTGTCGCAGGTCATGACGCTCGTGATCCCCGTGCTGGTGGCGATCCTGCTCGCCTCGCTGCTGAGCCCCCTCGTCAAGCTCCTGTCGACCCATTCCTTCCTGGGCCGCGGAGCCTCGGCGGGCATCGCGCTCATCGGGCTGATCCTCGTGATCGCCGGGATGCTCACCCTCGCGGGCCGCCAGCTGTTCTCGCAGTACCAGGACATCGCCGACAAGGCCGTCGACGGCTTCAACACGGTGGCCAACTGGGTGACCGGGACCATGGGCATCGACACGCCCACCATCAACTCCTGGCTGGACCAGCTCCTCGGCGAGCTGCAGAAGAACTCCGGGACGATCATCTCCGGCGCCGTCTCCGGCGTCTCGACGGTCGGCAACGTCGTCACCGGCGTCGTGATCTGCCTGTTCACGCTGTTCTTCCTGCTCTCCGGCGGTGCCTCGATCTGGCGCTGGACCGTGGGGCTGCTGCCGCCGGCCGCGCGCGTGCCCACCCATGAGGCGTTCCGGCGCGGATGGAAGGCCCTGTCGGCGTACATGCGCACCCAGGTGCTCGTCGCCGCGGTGGACGCCACCGGCATCGGCCTGGGCATGGTGTTCCTGGGCCTGGGCTCGTACGCGATCCCCGTGTGGCTCATCGTCTTCGTGTTCTCCTTCGTGCCACTGGTCGGTGCGATCGTCTCCGGGGCCATCGCGGTGCTGCTCGTGCTGGTGCTGAAGTCGTGGGTGCTCGCGCTCGTGATGGTAGGCATCGTCGTGGCCGTCCAGCAGATCGAGGGCAACGTCCTGCAGCCCTTCCTCATGGGCAAGGCCGTCGAGCTGCATCCGCTCGCGGTGTTCCTGGGCGTCGCCACCGGCACGATCATCGCGGGCATCCCCGGAGCGCTCTTCTCGATCCCCCTGCTCGCCTTCGTCAACGCCACGATGCTCTACCTCACCGGGCGGGACCCGAGCACCGAGCTCGGCACCGACGACGCGGCGACCCAGGGCTTCGCGCCCGTCCGCCGCACCCCGCACCGCGTCTGATCCGGGCGCGGGGCACCCTCCCCGCAGGAAGCCGGTCCCATGGATCTCCTCCGCCCTACCGCACGCCGTCCCGAGCGGCCGGGCCCGCACGCCGAATCCGCGCTGCCTCCCGAGGTCCGCGAGATCCCGGTCGGGGTCCGGCGGGCGGCCGCCTGGTCGTGGCGTCTCATCGTCGTGGTGGTCGCGGCGGCGGGCATCCTCTGGGCGCTCGGGCAGGTCATGTCCCTGCTCGTGCCCGTCCTCGTGGCGATCCTGCTCGCGGCGCTGCTGTCGCCGCTCGTGGGGATCCTCGCGCGACACACGCCGCTCGGACGCGGGCTCGCGAGCCTCGTGGTGCTCCTGGGGACGATCCTCGTGGTCGCCGGGATGATCACCGTCGCGGGCCAGCAGTTCACCGCACAGTTCTCCAGCATCCAGTCCAAGGCCGTCAGCGGGTTCGAGCAGCTGGTGTCCTACGCGACGAGCACCCTGCGGCTCGACCCGTCGATGCTCGAACGCGCCCAGACGGAGCTCCTCCAGCGTCTCCAGGCCAACTCCGAGACGATCGCGCGCGGCGCCCTCACCGGGGTCGAGACCATCGGGACCACCCTCACCGGACTCGTGATCTGCCTCTTCGCGCTGTTCTTCCTGCTCAAGGACGGCGCGGCGATCTGGCGCTGGGTGGTGGGCCTGCTGCCCCCCGCGGCCCGGATCCCCACCCATGAGGCGTTCCGCCGCGGCTGGAAGGCGCTGTCGGCGTACGTGCGCACCCAGATCGTGGTCGCGGCGATCAACGGCACGGGCATCGGGATCGGCGTGGCCGCGCTCGGGCTGGGCTCCTACGCCGTGCCGGTGTTCCTGCTGGTGTTCCTGTTCTCCTTCATCCCGCTGATCGGTGCGATCGTCTCCGGGGCCATCGCGGTGCTGCTCGTGCTCGTGCTGAAGTCCTGGGTGTTCGCGCTGGTGATGGTCGGGATCGTGCTGGCCGTCCACTTCATCGAGGCCGACGTCCTGCACCCCTTCATGATGGGTCGCGCCGTGAGCCTGCACCCCCTGGGCGTGATCCTCGGGGTCGCGCTCGGGGCCGAGACCGCCGGGATCGCCGGCGCCCTGTTCGCGATCCCGCTCATCGCCTTCCTCAACGCCACGCTGCTGCAGCTCGTCGGGAGGGACCCGAGCCCCGAGCTGGGGCACGACTCCCGCACCGCGTCGATGCTCGTGTCGGGCGCGCGACGGCTCGCGGGCGCCCGGCCGATCGCCGGGGTGCGCCGCCTGGCGCGCGCGCGGCGCGCCGGCCGGACGCACCCGGGCGCCTGAGGTCCAGCAGGTCCGGCAGGTCGCGTGGGCGCCGTCGCGGACGCGACCTGGACCAGCACCGATGGCGAGAGGCCCGCACCCCGTGGTGTCGGGGTGCGGGCCTCTCGGCTGCCGGGTGCATCCCGGCGTGCAGGTCAGGCCTTGTAGGGCGTGGCCTTGAGGATCTCGATCGACAGGGCGGTGCCGTTGGGCGCCGTGTACTCGACGGTCTGGCCGACGGACGAGCCGTGGATCGCCGCACCCAGGGGGGACGCGGTCGAGTAGACCTCGAGGTCGTCGCCGTCGGCGATCTCGCGATTGCCCAGGAGGAACGTGCGCTCCTTGCCGGCCAGGCTGATCGTGACGACCATGCCGGGCTCGACGACGCCGTCGTCCTTGGGGGACTCGCCGACGACCGCGTTCTTGAGCAGGCGCTTGAGCTCCGCGATGCGGGCCTCCATCTTCCCCTGCTCCTCGCGGGCGGCGTGGTACCCGCCGTTCTCCTTGAGGTCACCCTCGTCGCGCGCGGCGGCGATGCGCTCGGCGATGTCCGTGCGGCCCGGGCCCTCGAGGGTCTCGAGCTCCTTGGTCAGACGGTCGAACGCCTCCTGCGTGAGCCAGGCGGTGCCGGGATCAGTGCTCACGGTTGCTCCTTGATGCTGGTCGATGATCGTCCGTCGTCCGACGGGCCGATCACGGTCGGTGTGCGGTGACGCCCTCGCGGACGGGCGACCGGGATGCAGAGGTGGTGTCACCACCGTGGTCCCCCCCGGACGTGCGACGCAGAAACGGGACACATTCACCATGTGCCCCGCGTGGTCACGTCACCGTGGAACGCACCAGCATACACGGGGCCTCCGCGGCACCGGGAGGAGAAGGCGATGTGAGAAGCACTGTGTCGTGGGCGGGCGTGTGCCCGTCGGTCCCGCTGTGTCGGCCTGCCGGACATCTGCGTCCGGGGACGACCGCGGACTCAGGTGGGGTCGCAGCTCGAGACGGTCGCCGAGACCGCGGCCCCCTGGGTCGCGACCCGGGTGGTGTGGTTCGTGGTCGTGCCGCGCTGGGCGCCGATGTCCACCTGGGTGAAGCCCACCTGGCCGCGGCTCGCGTCGAGGGCCTCGAGCGTGCACCGTGCGGTCGTGCCCGGGCGCATCGTGACCTGGTACGTCACGTCGATGTGACGGTCGTCGACGTGGTCGTAGGAGATCGTCTCCGCACGGACCGGCTCGTGGGCGATCCCGATCCCGATGACCACCACCAGGACGAGGAACACGGCGGCCAGGATCCCGATGAGGACCCTGTTGCGGCGAGGGTTGGGGGGACGTCCGTAGCGGCTGCTGGGGCGGGGGACCACGGTCGACATGCCCCAAGTCTCGCAGAGCCCGGCGGGACGCACCTGTGCGTGCGCCGCGCGTCCAGGCGGACCGACGTACCCTTGCAGGGTCCTCGCGCGGTCCCGCCGCGCCCCCGCTCCCAGCCCCACCGAGGAACACCGTGACCGTGACCCCCGTCGACGTGGCCCCCGTGGTCCCGTCGGAGCCGCTGCGCCTCGTGGCGGTCCACGCCCACCCGGACGACGAGTCCTCCAAGGGCGCGGCATCGATGGCCAAGTACGCCGAGGAGGGCGAGCAGGTCACCGTCATCACCTGCACCGGCGGCGAGCGGGGAGACATCCTCAACCCCCGCATGCAGGAGGACCCGGAGGCGCTCGCCGACCTCCCGGCCGTGCGCCGCCGCGAGATGGCGCGTGCCCAGGAGATCCTGGGCGTGGACCACGAGTGGCTCGGCTTCATCGACTCGGGACTGCCCGAGGGCGACCCCCTGCCCTCCCTCCCGGAAGGGTCCTTCGCGACCCTCGATCTCGAGACGGCCACCCGCCCCCTCGTCGCGGCGGTGCGTCGGCTGCGGCCGCACGTGCTGACCACGTACGACGAGAACGGCGGCTACCCCCACCCCGACCACATCATGAGCCACCGGATCAGCGTCGCGGCCTTCGCCTGGGCCGCCGACCCCGCGTTCGCGCCCGAGCTCGGGCAGCCGTGGGCCGCGGCCAAGCTGTACTACAACAACGGGTTCTCCCGGCAGCGCTTCGCCGCGATCGCGCGGTACCTGCGGGCCCACGGGCGGCCCAGCGAGGAGATCGAGCAGATGCTCATGCGGTTCGACGAGAGCGGCGATCGGCTCCTGACCACCAGGATCGACGTGCGCGACCACCTCGACAAGCGCGATGCCGCCCTGCGCGCGCACGCGACCCAGGTGGATCCCGACGGCTTCTTCTTCGCGGTGGGCAACGAGGTGCTCCACGACGCCTGGCCCACCGACGACTACGAGCTGCGCACGGCACGGATCGGCGTCACCCTCCCGGAGACCGATCTCTTCGCGGGCCTGCGATGAGCGGGGCGGGGATCGCGCTGACCCAGGTGCTCGCCGCAGGCGGCACGCTGCTCGCCGAGGGCGTCTCGGACGGACCCTCCGACGGCCAGGACCTCAACGCCGTGACGGTGTCCCCGGGGCTGCCGGGCTTCATCGTCATGTTCCTCATCGCCGTGGCGCTCGTGCTGCTGGTGCTCGACATGAGCCGCCGGGTGCGCCGCATCACCGCGCGGGAGCGCATCGAGGAGCGCCATCGCCTCGAGGAGGAGGAGCGGCAGGCCGCGCTCGATGCCCAGGGTGGCGCGGAGGGCGCATCGGCCGAGGAATCGGCGCGGGATCGGCCCGAGGGCGAGCCCGGCGGAGGACCGTCCCCGCGGACGTGACCGCGCCGATCAGGTGATCGCGAGGACCACGGCCACGAGGTGGCAGGTGAATCCGGCGACCGTGAAGGCGTGGAAGATCTCGTGGAACCCGAACCAGGACGGTGAGGGGTTCGGACGCTTGAGGCCGTACACGACGGCGCCGAGGGTGTAGAGGATCCCGCCTGCGACGATCAGCGTGACCACGCCCCAGCCGCCGCCGGCGAGGAACTGCGGCATGTACAGCACGGCCACCCATCCCAGGGCGACGTACGCAGGGGTGTACAGCCAGCGCGGCGCTCCCGTCCAGAACAGGCGGAACGCGACGCCGACGGCCGCTCCGGACCAGGCGATGATGAGCAGGGTCCGCGCCGAGGCGGGCTCGAGCAGGGCCACGGCGAGCGGGGTGTACGTGCCGGCGATGACCAGGAAGATGTTGGCGTGGTCCATGCGCCGCAGCGTGATCGCCAGGCGCGGCTTCCAGGTCCCGCGATGGTAGGTCGCGCTCACCCCGAACAGCGAGCATGCCGTCACGGCGAAGACGACGCAGGCCAGGCGCGTCGGGAGGTCCGGGCCGATCGCGACGAGCAGCAGCCCCGCGACCAGTGCCGTCGGGAAGGCGATGAGGTGGATGACCCCGCGCAGCCGGGGCTTGGGGAGTGTCGAGCCCAGCAGGCGCTGGAGCTTCAGGGCCCGGCGGCGCGCGGCGGGGGAGTCGTCCTCGACGGGGGTGTCGGTGGCCTCCGCGGCACGGCCGTCCGGGGTGGCGTCGTGCTCGGCGAGAGGCTGGGGGGTGCTCATGGGCGTCAGGATAACCTACGCATCCGTAGGTTCCGCGGGGAGCCTCCGGTCGGCGTCCGCGGCAGGTGCCGGTCGCGCGCCCCGCGCGTGCGAGGAGATCCCGTGAGGATCCGAGCCGCGCCGAACAGGACCGGGCCCGCCCGTCCTCGTGGTCCGACATAATGGCGCGGTCACCGGGGAGTCCGGGCATCGCGCGAGGGGAGGGCCATGGAGGACGACGGACTGCTGCACCGCGTCTACGAGCGCCGCCTCGCCCACAGCCTCGACCCGGAGTGTCTTCCGCGCCACATCGGCGTGATCGTCGACGGCAACCGCCGCTGGGCCAAGGCGTCCGGCGCCTCGACCGCGGAGGGCCACCGTCAGGGCGCCGCCAAGATCACCGAGTTCCTCGAATGGTGCGAGGAGATGGCGATCCCGCTGGTCACCATCTGGATGCTGTCGACCGACAACCTCTCGCGGCCGGCCGAGGAGCTCGCCTCGCTGCACGAGATCATCGCCGATGCCGTCGCCGAGCACACCGCCGCGGGGTATGCCGTGCGGATCGCCGGGAGCGCGCACCTGCTGCCCGATGCCGTGCAGGCGCGCATCCAGGCCATGATCGATGCCGCGGAGCCGCGCCGCTCCCTCGTCGTGAATCTCGCGATCGGCTACGGCGGGCGCCAGGAGATCGTGGACGCCGTCCGGGAGATCATCCGCGCCGGCGCCGCCGACGGGCTCTCCGTCGAGGAGATCGCCGAGACCGTCAGCATCGACGCCGTGTCCGAGCACCTCTACACCCGCGGTCAGCCGGATCCCGACCTCATCATCCGCACCTCGGGCGAGCAGCGGATGTCCGGATTCCTCCTCTGGCAGTCCGTGCATTCGGAGTACTGGTTCTGCGAGACCTATTGGCCGGGTTTCCGGCGCACGGACTTCCTGCGCGCCCTGCGCGACTACTGCCGGCGGGAGCGGCGCTTCGGATCCTGACGGGGCCGGCGGCGCGGACCGATGGGGTCGCGCGAGGGATCGGGACGGGGACCGGCGACGCGGATCGATGGGGTCGCGCGTGCGATCGGGGGCAGGGGCGACTCGGTAACGATCGGGTGAACGTCTGTCGGCCCCGTGCGTGCCGTGGCTCACACCGCTGCGCTGTGCGGGCTAGGGTCCAGACCAAGGATCGGCCCGACCGGAGGAATCCATGGACGACACCGCAGCACTCGATCTCAGCCCGACGGACAGCGGGACGGGGGTGGGGGCCGCGGCGTCAGGACATCCGCGACCAGGCTCCCCGCTGCCGCCGGTGGTGCCCTCCCTCGAGACCGCCCAGGGCGAGCTCGACGGCCTCGGCACCACCACGCTGACCTACGTGCTGGACACCTCGGTCCTCCTCGCGGACCCCCTCTCGCTGACGCGATTCGCCGAGCACGACATCGTGCTGCCGATCGTCGTGATCACGGAGCTCGAGTCCAAGCGCCACCACCCCGACCTCGGGTACTTCGCGCGCCAGGCCCTGCGGATCCTCGACGACCTGCGCGACCGCCACGGGAACCTCTCGGTGCCCCTGCCCATCGGCACCGCGGGCGGTCACGTGCACGTGGAGCTGAACCACATGTCGATGGCGAGCCTCCCGGACGGCTTCCGACTCGGCGACAACGACACGCGCATCCTCGCGGTCGCCAAGAACCTGCAGCTCGAGGGCAAGCAGGTCGTGCTGGTCTCCAAGGACCTGCCCATGCGGATCAAGGCCTCCGCGAGCGGGATCCACGCCGAGGAGTACCGCGCCGAGCTGGCGCGGGACCGCGGGTACACCGGGATGGTCAGCGCGAGCATCGACGAGGAGACGATGAGTCGTCTGTACGACGGGACGGCCGTGGAGGTGCCCGAGGTCGCGCACCTGCCCGTGCACACCGGGATCCAGCTCGCGAGCCCCCGCGGGCCGGCGCTGGGGCGGATCACCCGCGAGCGCACCGTCCGCCTCGTGCCCGGTGACCAGAACGTCTTCGGCGTCACCGGCCGCAGCGCCGAGCAGCGCATGGCCATCGACCTGCTGCAGGACGACTCGATCGGGATCGTGAGCCTGGGCGGGCGGGCAGGCACCGGCAAGAGTGCCCTGGCACTGTGTGCCGGGCTCGAGGCCGTCCTCGAGAAGCGCACGCAGCGCAAGATCATGGTGTTCCGGCCGCTGTTCGCCGTGGGCGGGCAGGAGCTGGGATACCTGCCGGGGGACCAGAGCGAGAAGATGGGCCCCTGGGGTCAGGCCGTGTTCGACACCCTGGGCTCGATGGTCGCCCAGAACGTCATCGACGAGGTCATGTCCCGCGGGATGCTCGAGGTGCTGCCCCTGACCCACATCCGCGGCCGCTCCCTGCACGACGCCTTCGTGATCGTCGACGAGGCGCAGTCCCTCGAGCGCAACGTCCTGCTCACGATGCTCTCGCGGATCGGCCAGAACTCCCGCGTGGTGCTCACCCACGACATCGCCCAGCGCGACAACCTGCGCATCGGCCGCTACGACGGGATCGCGAGCGTGGTGGAGGCGCTCAAGGAGCACGACCTGTTCGCCCACGTGACGCTCCAGCGGTCCGAGAGGTCGAAGGTGGCCGAGCTCGTGACGCATGTGCTCGACGAGCCGGTGCTGTAGCGGCGGTTCGTTGGGTGGGGTGACGGGACGTCTTGGCTCAGGCGGGTCGTATGTGGCCCGTGATGAATGAGGACGTCCCGAACCTGTCGGTGCGGCAGGGTGGTGTTCGGCCGTGGTGGCGCGGGGTGTGGGGGAAGGGCCTGACCGGGCAGGGGTGTGGCGGACGGGCTTGGTGGGGCCGGGCTGTGCTGGACGGCCCCAAGGGGGTGCTGGCGCGGCGAACGGTTCTGGTGGAGCGGATGCCGAGGACTCCCGCGTCGTGTCGGCGGGTGACGGGACGTCTTGGCTCAGGTAGCCCGCATATGGCCCCTTGCTGAGTGAGGACGTCCCGTACCTGCCAGTCGGGCGGCGTGTGTCGGGCCGGATGACGTCGAGTCGGCGTCGACCCCGCCGGGCGGCGGTCGGCAGAGTCGGGCCAGGGCGAGCAGCGGGGCCGACGGCCGGTGCAGGCCGCAGAGGCGGAATGAATGGTCGGTCTCGGTCTCGGTCTGGATCTGGGCCTGGGGTTAAGCCTGGGCATCGGCCTGGGCATTGGCATTGGCATTGGCCTGGGCATCGGCATCGGCATCGGCCTGGGCCTGGACTCGGGCCCGGTCTTGGTCCTGGATGCAGGTCGTGGGTCCACGTCGGGTCGTGGGTGACGGGACGTCTTCGCTCAGATGGACCGTATAGGAGCCGTCCTGAGTGAGGACGTCCCGTCACCTCGCGTGGACCGCGGACGAGGTCGGGGCCATCGGCGATGCGATGTGTCGCCGAACGGGACGGGACTTCACGATGTGCCCGCTCGCACGATGCAGAGAACTCGACCACCTGGGCATCACAGGTAGCCGCTCCGAGCCAGTGGCCGATGCAGACCTCGCATCCGTACGGCGGGGAGCGTGTGCTCCGGGGGGAAACCGGTGCGGGGGAAGGCGTGTGCTGTCGGGCGGCAGGCGTGTGCTCTGTGGCGAACGGGAGCGGCGGCAGGCGTGCGCCCTGGGGCGGACCCGTGCGGCGGCGCCGCTCTCGGGCTTCGCTCCGAGTCCGCGGAGCGCCGATTCCTCCACCACCCCGTGTCGTTCGGAGTTGTACACATCGGCGCAGGTGCCCTGGATCGGTCCGTGGTCGGGATGTTCGGATCGAGCCATGCGCATCTCCGGCATCGTCCATCGATCCGATCTCGCCCGCCGTGGTCTCTCCGTGTCCGATGTGGAGCAATGGCTCCGGGACGGCGCGGTGCGGCGGGTGCAGCAGTGGTACGTGACGCTGGACGCTCCGGCCGAACTGGTCGCCGTTCTGCGCCTCGGAGCACGGCCCACCTGCGTGGATGCCGCCGCGATCCGGGGACTATGGGTGCCGCCTCGTCGCGGAGCCGTGCACGTCTTCCGACCCCGGACGGGGAGGGGTGCTCGCGCGGGTGCGGTTGCGGTGAGCTCGACCCCGAAGGACCCGGGCGACCTGGAAGCCCCGGGAGATCCGGGCGACCCAGGGGCCCCGAGCCACCTGGACCGAAGGAACCGCCGGAGCCGCGCGGACGCAGCGGGCGCGCCGCTCGCCTTTCCGCTGAGACCGTTGGGCCGTGCGGGGCACACGCTGAGCACGTCGGCAGTGTCCGTGCCGCTCGCGTGGCACGGGCCGGCCCTGCGGGCGTGGCCGGACACCGATCCGGTCCCCGGGATCGCCCGAGTGCTCGAGCATGCCGGCCGCTGCCTGGAGACGGTCGATGCCGCGACCGTGTTCGAGTCGGCGGTCCACCAGGGGCAGATCTCCCTCGACCGCGCTCTCGACGTCGTCGCTGTCCTCCCGGGGAACAGCCGGAGGGCGCTGTGCCGGATCCGCGGCGACGCGGAGTCCGGGACGGAGACGACCGTGCGGTGGTGGCTGGAGGGCCGCCGCGTCCCCGTCAGGTCGCAGGTGTGGGTCCCCGGGGTCGGTCGGGTCGACCTGCTGGTGGGGGACAGCTGGGTGATCGAGTGCGACAGCAGGCGCCACCACGACACGGACGACGCGTATCGCCGGGACCGCGCCCGGGACCTCGAGCTGCGAGCTCTCGGCTACACGGTGACGAGGCTGACCTGGGAGCAGGTGTTCGTCTCGTGGTACTCGACCCAGCGCAGCCTGCTGGCGGTCATCGCCCGCGGTGACCACCACCGGACGATCGCGCGGTCGATGGCAGACCTGCGCGCGTGAGAGGCGGTCCTGGTCACGCCATCGAGCGCCGCCGGATCAGAGCCCCCCACACGGGACGGGACGAGAAGGGACTGGACGGGACCGGGGGACGGGGCAGGGCGGGACGGGACCGGGGGACTGGACGGGGCTGGGCGGGACTGGACGGGGCTGGGCGAGACGGGGCGGGACCGGGCGAGACGGGACCATCGGACCGATGCGAGACGAGCGCTGCCGTCCAGGACGCGGTCGCAGAACCGTCGCCAACCCGAGAGCCCGAGCAGGGGACGCAGCGACTCCACCACCTACCCGGGCACGACGACGCCCGGTGCCGGACCTCGATCAGGTCCCGCCCCGGGCGGTCGGAGGGTGCTGGGTCAGGCGCGCGGCGTCGTCATCGCGAGCACGTCGAGGGCGGTGTCGAGCTGCTCCTCGGTGAGCTCACCGCGCTCGACGAAGCCCAGGTCGATGGTCGCCTCGCGCACCGAGATGGACTCGGCGACGGCGTGCTTGGCGATCTTCGCGGCGTTCTCGTAGCCGATGAGCTTGTTCAGCGGCGTCACGATCGACGGGGAGGCCTCGGCGTAGAAACGAGCCTTGTCCTCATGGGCCACGAGTCCGTCGACGGTCTTGATGGCGAGCACCGTCGAGCCGTTGGCCAGCAGCCGGACCGACTCCAGGAGGCTCGTGCCCATGATCGGGATCTGCACGTTGAGCTCGAACGAGCCCTGCGCGCCGCCCCAGGCGATCGCGGCGTCGTTGCCCACGATCTTGGCGCACACCATGAGAACGGCCTCGGGGATCACGGGGTTGACCTTGCCCGGCATGATCGAGGAGCCCGGCTGCAGGTCGGGGATGGCGATCTCGCCGAGACCCGTGTTCGGGCCCGACCCCATCCACCGCAGGTCGTTGCAGATCTTCGTGAGCGAGACGGCGATGGTCCGCAGCGCCCCGGACATCTCCACGAGACCGTCGCGGGCGCCCTGCGCCTCGAAGTGGTTGCGCGCCTCGGTCAGGGGCAGGCCGGTCTGCTCGCCGAGCAGCTCGATGACGCGCTGGGGGAAGCCCTGGGGCGTGTTGATGCCGGTGCCGACGGCGGTGCCGCCCAGCGGGACCTCCGCGGTGCGGGGCAGCGCCGCCTGCACGCGCTCGATGCCGTAGCGGATCGCGGCCGCGTACCCGCCGAACTCCTGTCCCAGCGTCACCGGGGTCGCGTCCATGAGGTGCGTGCGGCCCGACTTCACCACGGCCTTCCAGGCCTGCGCCTTCGTCTCGAGCGAGGCGGCCAGCAGCTCCAGGGCCGGCAGCAGCGTGTGCTCGACGGCACCGGTCACGGCCACGTGCACGGAGGTGGGGAACACGTCGTTGGAGGACTGCGAGGCGTTGACGTGGTCATTGGGGTGCACGTCGAGGTCGGCGGTCGAGGCGAGGGTCGCGAGCACCTCGTTCATGTTCATGTTCGAGCTCGTCCCCGAACCCGTCTGATAGGTGTCCACCGGGAACTGGTCGTCGTGGACGCCGGAGATGACCTCGTCGGCGGCGCGCACGATCGCCGTCGCGCGGGCGTCGTCCAAGACGCCGAGCTCCTGGTTGGCGCGCGCCGCGGCCTTCTTGACCTCCGCGAGCGCGTGGATGTGCAGCGGCTCGAGACCCTGCCCGGAGATGGGGAAGTTCTCGACGGCGCGCTGGGTCTGTGCGCGGTACAGGGCGCTCGCGGGGACGCGCACCTCGCCCATCGTGTCGTGCTCGATGCGGTACTCGACGTGGTTCTCGCTCATGGGATCTCCTCGATCGGTGGGCGGAGGCGCGGCCGTGACGGCCGGATCCGCGGTGCAGGGATGTGGTGTGGGGGGCAGGGCGCCACGGTGCGCCACGCGGAGGATGTGATGGTCGGGGCCTGCAGTCAGGCGGCCTCGTGGGTCCAGGGCGGGTCGGCCCCCGGGCGCGACACGGTGATCGCCGCGAGCGCGGCCGCCGTGGCGAGCACCTCGCCGAGCGTGACGGCATCGACGGCATCGAGCGCCTCGCGGCCTGCCGCACCCAGCAAGCCCCGCAGCGCGAGGGCGTGCAGGATGCCGGCGGAGAACGTGTCGCCGGCGCCCACGGTGTCGGCGACGTCGACGCGCACGGGCTCGACGGCCACGCGTCCCGTCGGACCGAAGCCCGTGGCGCCCTCCCCGCCGCGCGTGAGCACGGTGACGGTGGGGCCCAGCGCACGCCATCCGGCGACGACGTCCTCGACGTCGTCGGTCCCGTACAGCCACGCGATGTCCTCGTCGCTCGACTTGACCACGTCGGCGCGGGCGATGATCGCCTCCACGAGGGTGCGGGTGCGCACGGGATCGCCCATGAGGTCGGGGCGGGCGTTGGGGTCGTAGCTGATGGTCGCGGTGCGGGCGTGGTGGGCCAGGACGTCCGCGACGCGGGCCGCCCCGGGGTCCAGGACCGCGGCGATCGAGGACGTGTGCACGGCGTCGACCTGGCGGGGGAGGTCCCGGGCGTCCGGATCCCAGGCCAGGTCGAAGGTGTACTCGGCGCTGCCGTCGGAGCTCAGGCGCGCCTCGGCGGTCGAGGTGGGGCGGTCGTCGATGCTGCCCGGGGTCAGCTGCACGGACGAGGCCACCAGATGATCCCGGATGGCGTGACCGCGCGGGTCGTCGCCGATCCGGGTCAGCAGATGGGACTCGTGGCCGAGGCGCCCGAGGGCCACGGCGACGTTCAGGGGGGAACCCCCGGGGAACTCCCTGCGTGTGCCGTCAGCGGCGACGACGATGTCGGTCAGGGATTCTCCGACGGTGAGGAATCTCGCGGTCACGCCCCGATCATCGCAGGTAAAGCGCTCCGGGGCGAACACGACGGCGGCGCTCGGCGGTTCGACGGCTCCGGGCGGTCAGGGATCGACGGTCGGCATCGGCCACAATGGAGCCATGCCCTCCGTGCCCACGCCCGACGACGCCCGCGATCCCTCGGCCCGTTCGGCAAGTGGGACGGGAGTCGAGGACGACGGTTCGACCCGGCCCCGCACGACGCGGGGCGTGTCGGAGACGGACCGCGTGCAGAGGGCGGCATCCGAGGTGCGCGACGCGACCGCTGCGGGGACCTCCGAGGCAACGCCCGGCGAGCCGTCCGAGGGAGCACCTGCCGGGCCTCCGGCTCCGGCGCCGCGCTCGCCCTACGCGAAGATGTCCCAGCCCACGACCGTGCGCAATGTCGTCTGGGCGCTGTCGCTGACGATGGTCGTCGTGATCGTCGTGGCGATCCTGTTCTTCGGGGTGGGCCGTGACCTGCAGCGCGAGATCCCCGAGAACAGCCGCGTCGACGTGACCGCGAGTGCCGAGCGTGCCCAGGACGTCGCTCCGTTCACGGTCGCCGTGCCCGAGGTCGACGAGGGGTGGGAGGCCACCGGCGCCCGCTATCAGGACGGGGAGGATCCGCGCTGGACCATCCGCTACTCCGCGCCGAGCCGCGGCCTCGTGACGATGACCGAGACGACGGCGGTCACCCCGGCCCTGGTCCAGGACCTCCTGCCCGGTGCGCACAGCCAGGGCACCGTCGACGTCGCCGGGACCGCATGCGCCGTCTACGTGGGCGAGGGGGAGGGTGCCTCCCGAGGGATTGCCTGCTCGGCCGACGGCGCGGCGATCCTCGTGCACGGGGACGTCGAGCAGGAGGAGCTCGTCGAGCTGGCGACGCCGGCCCTGGAGGCCGTGCGCGGCTGAGCGGTCCGGAAGCGGTCGGCACGAGCGGTTGAGCGGTCCGGACGAGGTCGGTGCGAGCGGCGGATCGGTCCGGACGCGATCCACGTGAGCCGGAGCAGGACCTGCCTGGACGCCGCACGGGGTGCCCGGCCGGGCACCCCGTCCGACGGACGTCCCGGCCCTCGCCGGCTCTCGTCAGACGCCCTCAGCCCTCGTCGGCACCCCGCCCGCGGTCGGCGACCGCACGGTCGAGGCGTTCGCGTGCGCCGTCGAGCCACTGCTGGCAGCGGGTCGCGAGCAGCTCGCCCCGCTCCCACAGCCCGATCGACTCCTCGAGCCCGCCCTGGCCGGACTCGAGGCGACGGACCACGTCGACCAGCTGGTCGCGCGCGGCCTCGTAGCTGAGGGCGGCGATGTCCGCGGGCAGCTCGGCGCCACGGTCATCGGGGACGACCGTCGGTGCCGCGGCGTCGGCCGCCTGATCCGACGTCGACGGGTCCTGGGTGGGGCGGCGGGGAGTCATGCGTCCTCCTGGGGGGAGTCGGGGGTGCTCGGGTCGAGCCGGGAGAGCGTGGGCGGGGGCAGCGGATCCGTCGCGATCCGTTCGGCACCGAAGCGGCCGCCCTCGACCCGCACGGACAGGTGCGTCCCGACGGGGGCCTGGTCGGGTTCGCGGACGATCGAGCCCGAGGTGTCCTGGACCACGGCGTAGCCGCGGGCCAGGGTCGCCAGCGGGGACAGCGCCCTCACCTGGCGGGAGATGTGGCGCACCTCGTCATCGGCACGGTCGAGCCGTGCGCGGATCACGGTGCGCGCCAGGGTGATGCGGGCACGTACCTCGTCGGCGCGGCCGGCGACGATGGACCCGGGCCGGTCGAGGACGGGGCGGGAGCGGATCGCATCGAGCGAGGACTGCTCCCGTTCGAGGGTGCCCCGGACGGCGGTGCGCAGGCGCGAGCGGGCGAGGTCCAGCTGGTCGATCTCGGCGCGGATGTCCGGGACCACGCGCTTGGCGGCGTCGGTGGGGGTCGAGGCGCGGACGTCGGCCGCGAGATCCACGAGCGGCGTGTCGACCTCATGGCCGATCGCCGAGACGATCGGCGTGGTCGCGCCCGCGACGAGCCGCACCAGCTGCTCGTCGGAGAACGGCAGGAGGTCCTCGAGGGAGCCGCCGCCCCGGGAGACGATGATGACGTCGACGTCCTCGCGGGCATCCAGCTCCCGCAGCGCCGCGGAGACCTCCCTGACCGCTCGGTCGCCCTGGACGGCGACCTCGCGGATCTCGAAGCGCACGGACGGCCAGCGGCGCTGGGCGTTGACCACGACGTCGCGCTCCGCGGCGGACTCGCGCCCGCAGATGAGCCCGACCACGGCGGGCAGGAACGGCAGCGGCTTCTTGCGGGACGCGTCGAACAGTCCCTCGGAGGTCAGGACCCGTTTGAGGTGCTCGAGCCGGGCCAGCAGCTCCCCGAGCCCGACCGGGCGCACGTCGTCGGCCTCGAGCTGGAGGCTCCCGCGCTTGGTCCAGAAGGTGGGCTTCGCATGCACGACCACCCGGGCGCCTGGGACGAGGTCGATGGACAGGCGACGCAGCACGTTCTCCCGCACCGGCACCGAGAAGGACATGTCCACGTCGACGTCCCGCAGCGTCATGAAGGCCAGGCCGCTGCCCGGACGGCGGTTGAGCTGGACCATCTCGCCCTCGACCCAGATGGGGGACATGCGCGCGACGTACTCGCCGACCTTGACGCTCAGCAGGCGCAGCGGCCACGGATTGTCCGCGGTGGTCCCGGCGGCCGTGGCGGCGGGTTCGCGCGGTGCCGCATCCAGCCCGCCGACGCCGACGGCAGCGGCGTCGGCGGCCCGGCCTTCGCCCTCAGCGCCTGCCATCATGCGAGGTCTCCGATGCTCCTGGTCATGGGCACCACTGTGGCACGCCCGGGGGACAATCGAGCGCGGTGCCCACACCTCGCGCCGGCGCGCTCGGCCCGACCGGCGCGCCCTGCCCCGGCAAGCTCGGCGCGCCTGCCACGACGGCATCGGACGAAGGTCACGTCAAGGACTCGACGGACGCGCCCCGTTGACCTCAGCGTCCGACAGGACCAGTCTGTCCCCACCCGAACGGGCCGCCGCCCCCTCTTCACGCCGAGCGACGACCTCCCCCACGGCAGAGGGACGAGCTATGAACGTGCTGCGCACCAAGAGCATCACCACGGTAATCCACCAGAACGACACACCGCCCGCGGACGGATCCGGGGGTCGGCTCACGAAGAACCTCCGGGCGATCGACCTCATCGGGTTCGGCATCGGGATCGTGATCGGCACGGGGATCTTCACCCTCACCGGTCTCCAAGCCAAGGAGAACGCCGGGCCGGCGGTGATGATCTCCTTCCTCATCGCCGGCGCCGTGGCCCTGCTCGCGGCGCTCTGCTACGCCGAGCTCGCCTCGGCCGTGCCCACCGCGGGCAGCTCCTACACCTACACGTACTCGACGATCGGCGAGATCTTCGCCTGGATCATCGCCTGGGACCTCATCCTCGAGTTCGCGCTCGGCGCGGCCGTGGTCGCCCGCGGCTGGTCCGGCTACGTGGCCGGGGTGTTCGACCTCCCCCCGCAGTGGTTCGCCGAGGAGGGGTCGATCGTCAACGTCGGCGCCATCGGGATCACGCTCGTTCTGGGGTTCGTGGCGATGCGCGGGATCCGGGAGTCGAAGTGGGTGACCAACGGGCTCGTGGCGATCAAGGTGATCGTGTGCGTCTTCGTGATCGCCGTCGGCGTCTTCTACATCAAGTCCGCCAACCTCGTCCCGTTCATCCCGCCCGCCCAGCCCTCGACCTCGGACACCAAGGTGCTGACCTCGCCGCTGTGGCAGGCGGTCACGGGCATCGAGCCCTCCACCTACGGCGTCGCGGGCGTCTTCGTGGCGGCCGCCGTCGTGTTCTTCGCGTACTCGGGGTTCGAGGCGGTCGCCAACCTCGGCGAGGAGACGCAGAAGCCGGCGCGGGACATGCCGCTGGGCCTGCTGGGGACCCTCGCGATCTGCACCGTCCTGTACGTCGGCGTGTGCCTCGTGGTCACGGGCATGGTCGAGTACACGCAGCTGTCCGAGGGCGACGCCGTGGCCGACGTGTTCACCCAGGTGGGTCTCGGCTGGGCGGGCATCCTCATCGGGATCGCCGCCGTCGCGGGCCTGAGCTCGGTGATCCTCGTGGATATCGTCGCCATGGGCCGCATCGGCTTCGCCCTCTCCCGCGACGGCCTGCTGCCGCCCGTGTTCGCCCGCGTCCACGCCCAGTGGGGCACCCCGGTGCTCATGACGGGCCTGACCGTGGGGGTCGTCGCGATCCTCGGCGGCTTCGTGCCCATCAAGGTCCTCGCGGAGATGGTCAGCATCGGGACGCTGTTCGCCTTCGTCGTCGTCTCGATCGCCGTCGTCGTCCTGCGCCGCACGGCACCGGACATGAAGCGTCCCTTCCGCACCCCGCTCGTGCCCATCCTGCCCATCGTCTCCGTCCTGGCGTGCGCGGCCCTCATGGCGAGCCTCGCCGTCGAGACCTGGCTGCGGTTCCTCGCGTGGCTGGCGATCGGCCTCGTCGTGTACGCGGTCTACGGCTACCGCCACGCGAAGGTCGGCACGGAGCAGGTCGCGGCCGGCGCAGGAGACGGCGAGGTCCGGTCATGACCATCGTGGTGGGGTTCGGCCCCGATGCACAGGGCCACGCAGGCCTCGCGCTGGCCGGTCGGCTGGCGTCCGTCACGGACGAGGAGATCGTGCTGTGCTGCGTGGTCCACGACGCCTTCGCATCCGCCGGGCTGCGGGACTTCGACGGCGTCGACGACGACTGGCGCCGGGCCCTGACCCAGATGGGCCAGGAATCCCTCGCCGAGGCCCGCTCGCGGATCCCCGAGGGCCTGAAGGTGACCGACGTGCTGCGCACGGGACGCTCCGTGCCCCAGACCCTCGAGGTCGAGGCCTCCTCCCGCGGGGCATCCCTGCTGGTCGTGGGGTCGGCCCGCGGTGTGCTGGGACGGGTGGGCCTGGGATCCACGAGCGATCGACTGGTGCACAGCTCCCGGGTGCCCGTGGCGCTGGCCCCGCGCGGCTATCCCGGCGGCACCGAGCCCGTGGACCGGATCGTGCTGGCCGTGGATCCCAGCGATCCCGGGACGTCCCTGGTCGCACAGGCCTCGGCCCTCGCGCGACGGCTCTCCGCCGACGTCGAGATCGTGACGTTCGCGGTGCGCGGCTCCTCCCGTTCCGCGCTCGCCGTGTTCGCGGCGGGGGAGGCGTACGTGCAGTGGCGCGAGCAGGTCGATGCCGCGCAGCACGCGATCGCCGAGCAGATCACCGCCGCGTCCTCCGGCACGCTCGTCGCGACGCGATCGGTCGTCTCGGGGGAGCGGTGGACCGATGCGGTCGGCGGCTTCGGCTGGCGACCGGGCGACCTGCTGATGCTCGGGTCCAGCTCCTCGACGGGCCTGGCGCGCGTGTTCCTCGGATCGACCGCGACCCGGATCCTGCGGCATGCGCCGGTGCCCGTCGTCGTCGTGCCCCGCAGCGTGCGCGACACGGAGAGCTGAGCGCGACGAGGCACCGGCGGGCGGGTTCCGCCGGGAGTGAAGGTTCCGTGACATGCGCGGCACCGGCCCCCACAGGTCGCGGGGCTCTTCGTACGATGGAGCGGTGAACACTCGACGAGTCCTCCTGGCCGAACCGCGCGGGTACTGCGCCGGTGTCGATCGCGCCGTGGTGGCGGTCGAACGGGCCCTCGAGCACTACGACGAGACGATCTACGTGCGCCACGAGATCGTCCACAACAAGTACGTCGTGGACCGCCTCACGGAGAAGGGCGCGGTGTTCGTCCAGGAGGTCGACGAGATCCCCGAGGGCGCGCTCGTCATCTTCTCCGCCCATGGCATCTCCCCGAAGGTCCGCGAGATGGCCGCCGAGCGCAACCTCCGCACGATCGATGCGACGTGCCCCCTGGTCACCAAGGTGCACAAGGAGGCTGTGCGCTTCGCCAAGGACGACTACGACATCCTGCTGGTGGGCCACGAGGGCCACGAGGAGGTCGAGGGCACCGCGGGGGAGGCCCCGGACCACGTGCAAATCGTCAACGGCCCCGACCAGGTGGGCTCCGTGACCGTCCGTGACCCCGAGAAGGTCGTGTGGCTGTCCCAGACCACGCTGAGCGTCGACGAGACGATGGAGACCGTCGACCGGCTCCGCGAGCGCTTCCCGCTGCTGCAGGCCCCGCCGAGCGACGACATCTGCTACGCCACCCAGAACCGACAGGTCGCGGTGAAGAAGATCGCGCCGGACGCGGATCTCGTGCTCGTGGTCGGCTCCCCCAACTCCTCGAACTCCGTGCGGCTGATGGAGGTCGCCAAGGATGCCGGCGCCGGCGCCTCGTACCGCATCGACGACGTCTCCGAGCTGCGCGACGAATGGTTCGACGGCGTCGAGTCCGTGGGCGTGACCTCCGGCGCCTCGGTCCCCGAGATCCTCGTGGACCAGCTGCTCCTGGAGCTGGCGCACCGCGGCTACGGGGATGTGGAGCGCGTGCGCACCGCGACGGAGGACCTCATGTTCTCCCTGCCGCGTGAGCTGCGCCAGGACATGAAGACCAAGGGTGCGACGGATCGTCGTGTGCGCCCGACCGCGAAGGCGCGTGCCGAGCGCGAGGCCGTGGACTGCAACGACGGGGTGGCCTGAGCGGATCCTTCCAGGGCGCCTCGACTTCGGAGGCGTGCTCAGTTCGCCATGATCACGATCGTTCCCTGATGGGAGCGATCGTGGGCTCGGGCTCGGGCTCGGGCTCGGGCTCGGGCTCGGGTGCCGCGAGGTCCGCGATCTCCTCGTCGGACAGGGTGGTCGCGCGACGGTCGAGGTCCGTGGCCTCCGGCAGGGCGGTGCCGGCCGCGGAGAGCCCCTCGAACTTGCGGGCGGTGACCAGGACCCGGGAGCGCAACGATCCCAGGGCGTCGTTGTACGAGCCGACGGCGCCGTCGAGGCTCCGGCCCAGCTTCTGCACGTGCCCGAGGTACGTGCCGAGGCGATGGTGCAGCTCGCGGCCGGTGTCGAGGATCGCGCGGGCATCGCGCTGCAGCGCCTCGGTGCGCCAGGTGTGGGCGACCGTGCGCAGCAGCGCCACGAGCGTCGCGGGGGAGGCGATGACGACGTCCTTGGCGAAGGCATGGTCGAGGAGGCCCGGGTCCGCTTCGAGCGCCGCCGCGAGCACCCCGTCCGAGGGCACGAACAGGACGACGAACTCGGGGGAGTCCCCGAGTGCCGACCAGTAGGCCTTGGCACCGAGCCGGTCCACGTGGCCGCGCAGTGCGGTCGCGTGGGCGCGCAGTGCCTTGCGGGCCGTCTGCTCGTCGTCGGCGTCCGTCGCATCGAGGTAGGCGTCCATCGGCGCCTTGGCGTCGAGCACGACGTGGCGGTCCCCGGACAGGTGGACCACCATGTCGGGGCGCTGCGCGCCGTCGCCGGAGGCCGCACGCCCGGTGGTCTGCTCGGTGAAGTCCACGTGCTCGACCATCCCGGCGGTCTCCACGATGCGGCGCAGCTGCACCTCGCCCCAGCGTCCGCGGGACGTGGGCGCCCGCAGGGCCGCGGTGAGTGCGGTGGTGCCCTGGCCGAGCTCCTGGGAGCGGCGTGCCAGCTCGCGCACCTGCGTGGAGATGGTGCCGTCGGCCTGCGCGCGAGCGGCCTCGGTGCGGGCCATCGACCGCTCGAGCTGGGAGAGAGACTCGACGATCGGGCTCAGGGTGCGGTGCAGGGCGGCATCCCGGGACTGGTCCGAGGCCTCGCGCCGGGTCAGATCGCGATCGAACCGCTCACCGGCCAGGGCGAGCAGCTGCCCCGAGGACTCGCGCACCGCGTGCGCCGCCGCGGCCTCCGTCCCGGAACGGTCGGAGCCCAGGCGCTCGGCCCAGCGCTCGGCGGAGCGCACGCGCTCACGCAGGACGAACCAGCAGCCGGCCGCGCCCAGCGCGAGCCCGACCACGAGACCGATCAGGAGACCGAGGAGGAGGGAAGGTGCGTCCATGGCCACAGCAGATCACGCGGGTCCGACGAACGAGCGGACGTCGGCGACCACCACCGCGGGTGGTCAGTCCTCCGAGGAGACGGCGTCGACCTTCCAGTCGCCGTCCTCCTTGACCAGGCGGAACGTGACGTCCACCGGATCGCCGTCCGAGGCGTCCTCGGGCGTCGCGCGCGCCACCACGATCGCCTCATCGCCCTGGGTGCGGCTGTCGAGCACGGTGAGGTCGGCGGTGGGATCGTCCCCGGCGCTGGCCTCGAACTCGGCGCAGGTCAGGCCGCGCCGGAAGTCCTCCGTGGTGACGGAGAAGAGCAGCTCGCAGTCGGCCGTGCTCCAGGCCTTCTCGTAGCCCTCGACCGCGGCCTTGGGGGAGTTGCCCGAGGCGACGTACAGGGCGATCGCCACGATCGCGGCGATGACCGCGACGGCCACCAGGCACCCGCATCCTCCGATCGCCCACGGCAGCCACTTCCGCTTCCCGGGGGCGGCGGGCGGCTGCTGGGCGGGAGGCGGCCCGGCGGGCATCGCGCCGTACGGGCTGGGCGGCAGGGAGCTCATGTGATCAGGGTAACGGGATGCGCGGGCAGTCCGTGCTCGGGTGGGTGCCCGAGCGGGGCGGTGCGATGTGCCGCACCGGTTGGGGCTGCGCGGTGCCCGGGCCGTAGGATCAATGACCGTGGCTCTTACCATCGGAATCGTCGGACTGCCCAACGTCGGCAAGTCCACCCTGTTCAACGCCCTGACCCGCGCGGAGGTGCTCGCGGCGAACTACCCGTTCGCGACCATCGACCCCAATGTCGGGGTGGTGCCCCTGCCGGATCCCCGCCTGGACACCCTCGCCGAGCTGTTCTCCAGCGAGAAGACGGTGCCGGCGACCGTGTCGTTCGTCGACATCGCCGGGATCGTCAAGGGCGCGAGCGAAGGGGAGGGCCTGGGCAACAAGTTCCTCGCCAACATCCGTGAGGCCGACGCGATCTGCCAGGTCACCCGCGCGTTCACCGACCCCGACGTGACCCGCGTGCCCGGCTCCGACACCCCCGCCGGGGACATGGACACCGTCGCCACGGAGCTGATCCTCGCGGACCTGCAGACGATCGAGAACGCCCTGCCGCGCCTGGAGAAGGAGACCAAGCGCAAGACGATCGAGCCCGAGATGCTCGAGAACGTCACCAAGGCCAAGGACCTGCTGGAGACCGGCACCACCCTCTACCAGGGCGCCCAGGGCGCGGGCATCGACCTCGAGGTGCTGCGCGAGCTGCAGCTCATGACCGCCAAGCCCTTCATCTACGTCTTCAACACCGACGAGGAGGGCCTGGCCGACACCGCCTTGCAGCAGCAGCTGCGCGAGGCCGTCGCCCCGGCCGAGGCGATCTTCCTCGACGCCAAGTTCGAAGCCGAGCTCATCGAGCTCGACGCCGCCGAGGCCCAGGAGATGCTCGAGTCCACCGGCCAGGAGCAGTCCGGCCTGGACCAGCTGGCTCGCGTGGGCTTCGCGACGCTGGGCCTGCAGACCTACCTCACCGCCGGCCCCAAGGAGTCGCGGGCCTGGACCATCCCCCAGGGCGCCACCGCCCCCCAGGCCGCAGGCGTCATCCATACCGACTTCGAGCGCGGCTTCATCAAGGCCGAGATCGTCTCCTTCGACAAGCTCGTCGAGGCGGGGTCGATGGCCGAGGCCAAGTCGCACGGGTGGGTGCGAATGGAGGGCAAGGAGTACGTGATGGCGGATGGGGATGTGGTGGAGTTCCGTAGCGGACTAACCTCTGGTGGGAAGAAATGACTGCCGAGCTAGTAGCTGCCCTTGCAGGTGCCGTCGTTGGTGCAATCTTGACGGGTACGCTCAGTTACTTGCAGAGTCGCTGGTCGCGTGTGTCGCAAACTCGGGCCGAGCGCGATCGCCAGCGGGTAACTCTCGTGCGCGAGATCATGCGGTATCGACTTGACCAGGAGCGCCTGATTGGCCCTCTGAACGAGATTCCGTTGGTGTTCGGCGACGATGAACATGCACTTCGAATGTATCGAGAGACGCTCAACTCGACCAGCAGCGAGGACCGGACGCGCTCGCTCTCGGATCTCATAAATCGCCTTGCGTCGCTTGTAGATTTGCCGTCAAGCGTCCAAACCTCTGACATACAGCGAGGATTCCAATATGGCGGTTGACGCGTTGACATTGGTCTGTCGCTTGGTGGAGTTTCGAAGCGGGATAACTGTGGGGAGTAGGAAGTGAAGGCAGTCGATCTCGCCAAAGTGCGCGCTACGCTCTGGGCTGCTGCGGACGAGCTGCGCGCCAACTCCAAGCTGACCCCGGTGCAATACCGTGACCCGGTCCTCGGACTGGTCTTCCTCGCGTACGCAGAGAACCGCTTCGAGGCTGTCCGTAGCGAGGTTGAGGCCAAGTCCAGTGCACGTAACCCGGCGACGATCGCGGACTACAAAGCGCTGTCGGTGCTGTACGTCCCCGACGAGTCGCGGCTGTCCAGCTTGGTAGATCTGCCCGAGGGTGAAGATGTCGGCAAGGCGACCGATGAGGCGATCAAGGCCATCGAGGCCGCCAACCCGGAGCTGAAGGACGTCCTGCCGCGCGGCTACCAAAAGCTTGAGCGTTCGACTCTGATCGAGCTGCTTCGACTCTTCGCGCCGCTCCCCACCCAGCTCGAGGGCGATGCCTTCGGATTCATCTACGAGGACTTCCTGTCTAACTTCGCCGCGCAGGAAGGGAAGGGCGGTGGCGAGTACTTCACTCCGTACTCCATCGTCCGGCTCATCGTCGAGATCCTCGAGCCCTTCCACGGGCGGGTGTTCGACCCTGCCTGCGGGTCGGGCGGCATGTTCGTCCAGTGTGCGAAGTTCGTCGAGCGCCACAATGAATCGGCCAGCCGCAAGCTCTCGGTCTTCGGCGCGGAGAAGACAGACGACACCGTCCCGTTGGCGAAGATGAACCTCGCCCTCCACGGGCTCTCCGGCGACATCCGTCAGGCCAACAGCTATTACGAGGACCCACACAACGCAGTCGGAGCGTTCGACTATGTGATGGCTAACCCTCCCTTCAACGTCGACAAGATCAAGAAGGACCAGCTGGCTGGCGACAAACGTTTCCCCTTCGGGCTGCCGAATGCCGACAACGGCAACTTCCTGTGGATCCAGCAGTTCTACGCCGCGCTCGCGCCGAAGGGGCGCGCTGGTTTCGTCATGGCCAACTCGGCCGGCGACGCGGGCCACTCGGAGAAGGAGATCCGCAAACAACTGGTCGAGTCTGGCACCGTTGACGTGATGGTCGCGATCAGCTCTAACTTCTTCTATACCGTCACTTTGCCGGTCACGCTGTGGTTCCTCGACAAGGCCAAGGTGGGCACGCCACGCGAGGACACGGTGCTCTTCGTTGACGCCCGGCACGTCTTCCGCCAGATCGACCGCGCACACCGTGACTTCACGGCCGAGCAGATCGAGTTCCTGGCGAATGTCGTGCGGCTCTACCGCGGCGAGGACGTCGAGACTAAGGAGGGCAGCGACTCCCTGCTCGCAGAGAACTTCCCCGACGGCACGTACGTCGACGTCGCCGGCCTTTGCAAGGTCGCCACCCGTGCCGAAATCGAGGAACAGGGCTGGAGTCTCAACCCCGGCCGGTACACCGGCACTGCTGTGGTCGACGAGAGCGACGTCGACTTCATGGGCGATCTCGCGGCCCTGTACGAGGAGTTCACGAAGTTGAGCGACGAGGCCGAGGTGCTGCGATCCAAGGTTGGCGCGGCGGTTCGAGGCATCCTGGAAGGCGACGATGCAACTATCTGACATCGCCGAAGCGATCGTCGACTGCGAGCATAAGACTGCGCCCAAAGGCGATGGTTTCGCATATTCAGTTGGCACAAAGGCCATGAAAGGCGGTCGGCTCGTCCTGGATGCGGCGAAGCCCGTAAGCGAGGAGACTTACGTCGGTTGGACGCGGCGGACGCGGCCGAAACCAGGTGACCTTATCCTCGCTCGTGAGGCACCGGTGGGTGACGTAATCCGGGTTCCAGAACACCCGCATTTGTGTCTCGGGCAGCGTACGGTTCTGATCCGACCAGATGCGAAAATGGTGAACCCGCGATTTCTTCACTATTGGTTGCTCGGCCCAGATGCGCAAGGCGTAATGCGCGCGCAGACGGGGGGTGCGACGGTCGGTCATCTGAATGTGGGGGACATCCGCAAGCTCAACGTCACGCCGATGCCGGTGGATGCGGATCACCAGGCGAACGTTGCTGAGGTGCTTGGGAGTATCGACGACCTGATCGAGAACAACCGGCGGCGGATTGAGCTGCTGGAGGAGACGGCGCGGGCCATCTACCGCGAGTGGTTCGTAAATTACCGCTACCCCGGCCACGAGGATGTGCCCATGGTCGACTCCGCCCTCGGTCTGATACCCGATGGATGGGAGGTCCAACCCCTTGCCGCCATCGCCACAGTTAATGGCTCTTCTCGTAAACCAGGTGGTGACGAGGTATTCCGATACCTCGATATCTCGGCTCTCTCGGAGCGCCACATCGGCGAGCTGGAGGCTATTGGCGGCTCGAGTGCACCCGGCAGGGCTCGTCGAGTTGTGAGCCCTGGCGACACTGTATGGGCAACCGTGCGGCCCAACCGTAGAGCGCACGCTCTGCTCGTTGCTCCCGATAGCGACTGGATCGCATCGACTGGGTTGGCGGTGCTGACCCCATCGACGGTCTCACCGGATTTCCTCTTCGAGACATCATCGGCGACAGCGTTCTCAGACTGGCTCGTCGGGCGTGCAACCGGGTCGGCGTATCCCGCGGTTCGAGCGAAGGACTTTGAGGAAGCTCCGATTGTCGTCCCCGATGTCGCCGTCGACGCGGCGTTTGCTGACAAGGTGTCTCCAATGCACGATCTGAGCTGGAGGCTGCGCAATGAGTGCTCCCGTCTCGCCGCGCTCCGAGATCTCCTACTGCCGAAGCTGGTCACAGGACAGATCGATATCTCGACGCTAGACCTTGATGCGTTGGTCGCGAGGCAGGTGGCGTAATGACTCCCACGGGCCCGGAGTACTGGTACGTCGAGAAGCCGAGCATCGAGCTTCTGGTGGAGCTCGGCTGGACTCCAGTCGACGCCTTCCATGAGATCCTGGGACCCGAGGGCAGCCTGGGGCGCGACTCCCAACGTGATGTCGTGCTCGTTCACCGACTGCGGCTTGCTATGCGCAAGATCAACTCTGAATACGTGCCCGACATCGCTATCAACGAGGCGATCGAGGTGCTGGCGAAGGACCGATCGGCCATGGACCGCGTCCGCGCCAACCATGAGGTACACGACCTGCTCCGCGACGGCTACCGGGCCGAGTGGACTGATGACCGTGGTGAGAAGCAGATCGAGACCCTGCGCTACCTCGACCTGAGGAACTCCTCGAACAACGACCTGCTGGCCGTGCAGCAGCTCTGGGTCAAGGGCAACCTGCACAGCCGACGCCTGGACCTGGTGCTGTTCATCAACGGTATCCCATTGGTACTGATGGAGTTCAAGGAGCCAAACGAGTCGGTCAAGGCGGCTTACGCCAACAATCTGACGGACTACCGCGACACCATCCCTCAGCTGTTCATCCCGAACTGCTTCGTGGTGCTCTCCAACGGTTCCGTGGCGAAGATCGGCTCCACGTACTCGTCCTTCGAATTCTTCAATGACTGGAAGGTCATCGACGCCCACGGCACCCGCAGTACGGTCGCACTGGAGACCGCGCTGCGCGGCACCTGCCACCCGGCGGTGCTGCTGGACCTGCTGGAAAACTTCGTTGCTTACATGGAGCGTCCCGGTGGCCTGATCAAGGTGATCGCTCGGTCCCACCAGTACCTCGGAGTCAACGCGGCGATCGAGAACCTGCACCGGGCGCGTGCTGAGCAGGACAAGCGCCTGGGAGTCTTCTGGCATACCCAGGGCTCGGGCAAGTCGCTGTCGATGCTGTGGTTCAGCCAGAAGGTGCTGCGACGTGTGCCGGGCAGGTGGACGTTTGTCATGGTCACCGACCGCACCGAGCTCGACACTCAGCTCCACGGGGAGTTCGCCGACGCCGGGGCGATCTCGCCCGAGGCCAGGGTGCACGCAGACTCCGTGGCGCACCTGCGTGAGCTGCTGGCGGCTGACCACCGGTACGTGTTCACGTTGATCCACAAGTTCCAGACGTCGAAGGCGTTGGGGGAGCGGCAGATGCCGGTTCTCTCAACCCGTTCGGATGTCATCGTCATCACCGACGAGGCGCACCGAAGCCAGTACGACACACTCGCCCTGAACATGCGCACTGCGCTACCGAACGCCTCGATGATGGGCTTCACCGGCACACCGCTGATCGCCGGTGAGGAGCAGGCCACGCGCGAGCAGTTCGGTGACTACGTCAGCGTCTACAACTTCCGCGACGCGATCGAGGACGGCGCGACGGTCCCGTTGTACTACGAGAACCGCATTCCCGAGCTGCAGCTGGTCAACGAGAATTTCTCCGAGGAACTCAACGAACTCCTCGAGGAGGCCGAGCTCGACGAAGACGCCGAGGGCCAGCTCGCTCGGGCGTTCGGTACGCAATACACGCTGCTGACACGTCCTGAGCGCCTGAAGACGATCGCCAAGGACCTCGTGACCCACTTCGTCGGCCGGGGCTTCACCGGCAAGGCGATGTACGTCGGACTCGACAAGGCCGCAGCCGTGCGGATGTACAACCTCGTCCGAGAAGCCTGGACCGAGCATCTGGCTGACCTGAAGGCGGAGCATGACGCGTTGCCAGAGCTCGAGCGTCCGTGGCTGGCATCGCGGATCGAGCTCATGGAGACCACCGACATGGCGGTCGTGGTCTCGCAGAGCCAGAACGAGCTGAAGATGCTTGACGAACAGGGCCTCGACATCCGACCGCATCGCGAGCGGATGATCCGCGAGGACCTGGCCGAGAAGTTTAAGGACGCCCAGGACCCGCTGCGGCTCGTGTTCGTCTGCGCGATGTGGATGACCGGCTTCGACGCGCCCAGTGTCTCGACGGTCTACCTCGACCGGCCGATGCGTAATCATACGTTGATGCAGACGATCGCCAGGGCCAACCGGGTCTTCCCGGAGAAGGACAACGGGTTGATCGTCGACTACGTCGGTGTCTTCCGGAACCTGGAGAAGGCGTTGGCGATCTACGGGGCCGCGAACGCCGGCGACTCACCGATCGAAATCATCGACGCCCTCGCCGCCGAGCTGGACGCTGCCGTGGCCGACCTGTTCGCCTTCTGCACCGGCGTCGGAGTCGACCTTGCTGCGATGCGCGACGCCGAAGGATTCGACCACGTCGCCAAGCGCGACGCAGCTGTCGAGGCGCTACTCGTCGACGAGGGCACACGCACCGACTTCCAGCAGAAGGCACGCCAGGTGCGGAAGCTCTTCAAGGCCCTCCTGCCCGACCCCAAGGCTGCTGCGCAGCAACGCAACGTCGCAGCGATCAGGGTGCTCGCCGAGCGCATCGCGGAGGTCACGCGGCCGGCCGAGGCGGACCTCGGTTCGGTCACGGATGCGGTGGACGCACTGCTCGACCGCTCCGTAGGTGCCGAGGAATATGTCATCCGAGCCGCTGCCGAGGGGACCAAACCCGATCCGCTCATTGACCTGTCACAGATCGACTTCGAAGGTCTGTCGGCCAAGCTCGCCGGACGGGAACGAGCCGAGACCGACCGACTGGCGCAGCTGTTGCGCCAGCAGGCCATCGCATCGGCGACGCGGAACCCGACCCGATACGAACTTGTGGAGCGGATCGAACAGCTCATCAATGATTACAACGCGGGCAGTGTGAACATCGACGAGTACCTCCGCCGCCTCATCGAGCTGTCGAAGACTCTGACCCATGAGGAGGAGCGATCCGCTCGCGAGGATCTGACAGAGGAGGAGCTGGCGATCTTCGACCTGCTCACCCAACCCAATCCCGTCCTGACTGACGAGGAGCGTGAGACCGTCAAGGCCAGCGCCCAGAAGCTTCTCGTGCACCTCCACGAGAAGCTCGTCCAGGACTGGCGTCGCAAGGTCGACGTCATGAACGACGTCAACAGCACCATCCGCCAGGTCCTCGACCAGGGCTTGCCCGAGAAGCCCTACACGCTGGATATTTTTACCTCGAAGATGCGGCTGGTTTTTGATCACGTCCTTACCGCCTACGGTGACGACGGGCAGAGCGCCTACACGCCCAGAATCGACTTTCACTGGCCGGCACCATCCGTGGAATACGTTGGTCCCCTTGATGTGGACAAAATTGCTGATGACGTCGTCGCCCGCATTCATGATGACCCCGCCTTCGCTGCTCACGTCGCAGCGCAGTTGGGTGCCACCGACCCGAACCACTCATTGGGGTACCCGGGCACCTGAACGGTAGGTGTGCTGAAGTCGTGGACTCTGTCTCACAGACCTTTGTTATCCGAGACCATCGTGACCGTCAGCGCCCGGCTGTTCGAGTTCCTCGACTCTCGCGGCCAGTTCCGCCAAGATCTTTTCGCGGGTCCTGGTGTTCTTGGCCGGCTGCGCGGCGCGCTTCTGGGCCCGTAACGCCTCTACACGCTGGCGACTGGCCTTTCGCTCTGCCTCTGCCACCTCGGCCTCCTCTCGGTCTCGCCGGGCCTGTGCCTCCTTGGCGGCCTCGGCCTTGGCTTTCTTCTTCGCGTCGATGGCACGACGGAATCCGGGAACCGGCTCGGCCTCCACATCGGAGCCGCCGTCCTCATCATCGACAATCGACTCCCACGCCCAGGCCGCAATGGTCTCCCGACGGCACAGCAAGTCCTCCGCCTCCGCAGCCGCCAGCTTCTCCGAGCTATCCTCGACACTAATCGCGCCGACCTTGCCCGACCGCCCGACCTCCTCGGAGACGTAGAAGCCGTCAATAAGGCGTCGGACGCCGGCCAAGTGCAGTACCTCCCTCCGGAGCCAGCGGAATGTCTCGTCGGACACCGGCAGCCCTCCTAGCACCTCCAGAGCCGCGGCAAGGTGTCCGCGCCAAAGACGACGCAGCAACATTCCCGGCGTTACCGACCGAGCCTGCCGGAGCCTCTTCGTCTTCGCCAACAGTCGCTCGATGGCCTCGCCCTGACCCTGCGTGATGGCCCCTACGTCGATGCCGAGGTCCGCGAGGCGGATCGCCGAGAGCTCAGCGACGGCAGCCTTGATGTCCGACTCCGGGGCCGGCAGGTCGAGCCCGACTGTCGTGACACTGACGATGCCCGGGTTCGAGAGGTCGAGGCCAAGCGCGAGTTCCAAGCCCCGCCGGTCCTCTTCGGCGATTGGTGCCCGTGCCAGCATCGGGACGACGAGCCGCACGTACTCGAGGGCGTGATCCCTTGCCTGCTCTGCGGCAAAATCCCTATTCATGATTCATCCTTTCATCGTGGTCAGCCGCCGAATGACCGCTGATGCTCCTTGTTTCGGTCGAGGTGCCGCTGTCGCGCGGGGGTGAGTTTCCTGGACGACGCAGGCGGTCGAGGCCGTGGGACCGCGGCGAGCTGCGACAGCACCTCGTCCTCGTACTCGTCGATGGCCTCGGGGTGATTCTGCTCGATCCAAGATCCGAAGTCGGTGGCGATCATCCTCTCGCGGACACCCGCGACTAGGACCCGGGCTTTCTCCTCGGCGGACGCGAGGAACCGCTTCCCTCGCGTTTCGAGATCTCGCTTACGATCGGCGAGGTTGCGCTTCTCCGCGCTGAGATCAACAGCCCATCGGTCGAGTGAATCCTCATAATCGGCATTCTGCAGCTCGTGATCGCGTACCCTGTCGGCTGCCGCCGCGTACTCCGTGCTGCTCAAATGCTCCTTCGAGCGCCTAGAGACCTTGAACTCGACCTCATACCCGACGTCGGCCAATGCCTCTCGGTGCTCCTTGTGCTGGCGCTGGAGATCACCCGGGCCCTTGAAGAAGTCCTTCTGGCTCAGGCGTCCGTCCTTCGTCACCGGCGTGAACAGTAGTTGGAGCTGAGGGTTCGTCTCGTCCAAATGCACCGAGTAGCCCGGAAGGTTCTCGTGCCCGAACTCGCCGGCGGCCCATTCGAGCTGCGCGGCGACGTACCCCTCCGCCTCCGCATTCAGACCACTCTCGCGCCAGTCCGGGTTCCGCGCGGCGAACCACTTCGGATCGAGCTGCAAGATCATGGGGCGCATGACGACTGCATCATTCCGGAGCTTCCGCGTCACCGTCGCCAGCCTCGCGTCGAGGTAGTCACCGAGCTCGGCAGACGGCGGCCGGTCCTTCCCGTCGGCGTCCTGCGTGACGAGCGGCTGACGCCAGCCTCCGTTGCCGTCGTTGACCATGGTGATGTTCATCGACGTTCGAGCCGGATCGATGTTCGGGTTCCGCTGCGCGAAGGAGAACCCGGCGGCCTGGTCTGCATCGCGGGCGATGTGCCGCTCGAAGTTCCTCGCGTGAGCACCTGCGCGCTTGACCTTATGGCTCGCGTCGAAGGTGGCAGTGTAGTTCATCGCGACCACCTTCGGTGATCGAATCGCAGACCGCATCGCCGGTCGACGATGCGCTCCGCGGTGCCTCCGGCGGCGCTCCCGCGGGGCCTTTCGTTCCGCAGGTCATCGCCCCTCCACACATGGGACCCTGCGCCCATCTGTGGAGCCTCTGCGACAACCTCCGGAACGAAAGGTGTAGCCCCATACACCTTTCCGCTCCGCTCCAAGGTTCCCTGGGCCCTCCGGGAGCCGCTGCGCGGGCAGGCAGCTCGATCCGACAGCGCCCCACTGGCACCCTGACGGATCGGCTGCGGCTGGCCGCCGAAGGTGCTCATGCCCCTCCTCCTTGCACAGCGCGACTCCGGACCGAGAGTGCCTCGATCACGTCATGGCGCTGTGCATGAGGGAGGTCGTAGAACCCAGCCTCACGGAGTGCCGTGATACTCCGACCCGTTGCCTCCATCTCGCGCTGCTGACGCTCCCGAAAGTGTTGACGGCGGACCTCCCCACCGTCGATCAGCTCGCCGATCGATTCTGCCTCGGCTGCGGCGTCGCGGCGGGCGATCTCGTCGCCGTTGATCACCTCGAACCCGGCGAGCAGTTCGCCGACGACATCCGCTCCAGCGCGGTCGGCGGCCGGCTGGAGAGCGCGATGCTGGTCGATAATGGGGCGCAGGAGAACCTCACCCACCTGGAACGTTGCGGCCTCGCGCTCCTCGTCGCTCTCAATGGCATCGAGACCGCTACAAACGGCCTTCATACTGGCCCGCATCCGCGCGACCTTCTGGAAAGCAAGGAAGTCGTCGGTGTCGTCCACGAAGCCGCGGTTCACCAGCATTTCGATGCTGCTCGGCGTCACCTCGAACACCACCGGGAACCGGCCCCACGACTGATTGCGGTCCTCGGCCTTGTGCACGTTGCCGCTGGCATCGGTGTACTCTCCGGCGAGGCCGTCGAGGTACTCGGCGTACGGTGTCGTCTTGGCGATGATGTTGACTGCATGCACGAGTCGTACGGAACCGTACTTGATGTTCGCGTCGCTCGCGCTCGGGTGATCGTCGAATACTTGCCAGACTCCTTCACGGCTGCCGAGCGCCGCCAGCAGACCGGGCACGCTGTAGTCGTCCCAGATGATGACTGGCTGCCCCTTGTAGTTCTGGAGCGGGACGCGGGCATCCGTCGCTACGTGGTAACACTCATCGGCTTCGAGATCGGGGTAGAGCATCCGCGCAAAGAGCTTCGCGAGTTGCGTCTTGCCCGTGCGCCCCTTGCGTACGGCAGCAGCGGGCGAGCCAATGTAGTAGTTCGTCCGGTGCCGCGGCGCGGGCTGATGCAGCATGAAGTCCTGACGGAGCTTCTGGAGGTGCGCCAGATTGCCCTTCGCGAAGTAGATTGCCGGCTCCTGATCGCGGACCTGCTTCAACGTCAGCGTCCCCTGCCCCACGGCCTGGAAGAGCTTGCTCAGCTTTGCCCCACCACCGCCTTCGGCGGCGTTGTGCCGAGTTGCCATGTGGGCGTCCAGCGAAGCACTGAAGTCGAAGTTCGCCACGATCCGCCCGCGGCCGTACTGGAACTTGCCGGGCTTGCCCGGCTGCGACGTGTCCACGAGGTAGTGACGATCTGGATGGTGGATGCCGGCGAGGCCCGAGCTCCCTCGAGTCTCATGACACAGGTACTCGCACAGGTCGTAGAACGCCTTCTCCGCCGCACCGCGACCTGCGTTCTTCTCGATCTCGTCGACCTCGTTCGGCACGCGTACCCGCGGAGACGGCACCGACAGTGCATCGGAGACCATGCGGACCGTGGGGCGAGGCCCATCGGTGTCCTTGAACCACAGCACGATGTGCACGTGCAGCCCCTTGAGTCCGCAGCAGACCATCTCCGTCGTGCCCTCGTCGACCTCGACAAGACGATCGCTGTCATGCCAGATGTAGGCCCACCTGTAGAGACGATCGGTGAGCGCCGTAAGGCCTTCGTCCAGCTGTACCTGGGTGAAGATCACCTCGCCCGTGTCCGGGTGCCGGTGGTACTGCATCACGCTGAGCACCCGCGAGACCTTGCGAGCACGCTTCTTCTGACCAGGGCTCTCCGCGGCCTTTGCCTTGGTGAAGAACTCACGCGCCGCCGCGATTTCCTCCGGCGTCGAGACGACCACGCAGGGAGTCACGTCGTCGCTCTCATCGGCACCGGGGATCGACAGCTCCGACGCATCGGAAGGATGCGGCGCCTCTGCATCCGTTTCTGAAACGGATGCGCGCGAACCCAAGGAGTCGCGCGCCTGCGATGCCTGTGTTTCCGCGGGCGTCGAGGGACGTGCGGCAGTCTGTGCATCCGTGCATCCATTCCCCCGACGATCGTCATCAGCCGGATGTGACGGCTTCGACGTCGACAGATCCTGGTCGTCCGCGACGGGGTGTGCTTCGTCGATGCTCACGCCGCAACACCACCCAGCAGAACAGCGAGCTTCTCACGACGAGACTCGGTCAGCGGGGGAGCGGCAGCGACGATCCTGTCGATTGCCGCGACGGCTGCGCGGTCGAGAGTGTGGCTTGGGCGAGCGTGGAGATTGTCAGTGCCATCAGGCTGAACGGAGGTGCCGTGAATGGCATGTTCGGCAGCTGTCGACGGCGAAATGGTAGCGGTGGTAGCAGGCAAGGCCCGCTCCTCTCGTGAGGAGTGAGCACCTGTACTTCTCGCAGGGCGCTACCACGCTTTACTCCTGCCAGGGCCGATTCTGGCCGACCCAACCTCACCAGACGTGACCGTTGGGCTCTTCATGCGCTGGTGATCGCACTCGCCTACGGCTTGGGAACCTCGTTCGACGGCGGGATCCCAACCCCGTAACCCCGTCGGGTGCATCCGACCTGACGGTCGAACGCATCCAATTCTACTGCCTTCGAAGGCTCAGCGCCACGATCTGGTGGGGTAGGTGCTGGTTAACGCCAGGCCACCTTCACCGACTCGGGATCGAATTTCTTCACCCCGCGGGGATGCGGCTGCAGTCTCACTTCGCACAAGACGTCGATGACGCTACGGCGCAAGCCGAGATCGGCGCGATCGAACGCCGCGCGAGGATCTTCGGCACCAAGCACTGGGCCGAGAGCTGATCCGCTGGACAGTGTGAGGCGCTCCGCATCGAGAGCGGCGATCTTCGCCTCGCGATCGGTTGTGATCTTGTTGAGCATCCGGGCGGTGATCCGCTCGTCTTCGTTATCGCTGTCGTAGTCGCGCTCGGCTCGGGCGATACGGGCCCGGTGGGTGCTGATCTCCTGCTTGATCTCCTGCAGTCGGTCGTCGTCCTCACTCGGCAGTAGGTCGCGAAGATCCGGAAGCGCGAGCCGACGCCGGACGATCTCGACGACGAAGGCATCGATCTGCTCGCGCGAGCGCATGACGTGCCCAGCACAGCGGTACCGCGTCGAATGCCCGCGGACCTTGTGCCCGCACACACCGCACAGGTAGAGGCCCGAACCGAGGTGCTTCCGATCCGTGCCCTTCTTGTTCGTCACGCGCGCCACGTCGTCGAGGCGGTCCTGCACGCTCTCCCATATGTCAGGGAGGACGATGGGGGTCCACTTACCACGGACCGGCTCGCCATCGTCATTATGGAGGATCTGGGCGCGCCAGGATCGACGCCGGTTGCCGTCTTTCAGCGTCTCTTTCGGTGTGTAGGTCGAGTAGCCCGCGTAACGCGGATTTCGGAGAATGCCGAGCACCGTGGATGGCGACCACGGGCCGTCGCTGGGTACGGGGCGAGGGTCGAACCCGTCGGCTGCGCGCTTCGCGTTACGCTCGATCGCCACCGTGCGACTGTGCTTCTGCATGGTCGGCAGGTTGGGCAGGTCGTCCCGTTCATCACCAGAGAGAGCGAGCGCAACTGCGCGCAGCGATGCTCCGGCATTGAACGATGCGTAAATTCTCCGAACGGCGTCGGCCTCGTCATCGAGGACTTCACCATTCACCGAGTACCCGAGCGGCCGCATGCCCTTTGGTGCGCGCCCCATCGACGCGCGCTGTCGCTGGGCGAGACTTTGGCGCTCACCCTTGGTCTCGATCTCGTTCTGAGCGACCTCGGCCAGGATTCCAGCCGTCATCCTGCCGGATGGTGTGGACATGTCGAGGTCGGATCCTCGGACCAGTGCCACCTTCGCCTTCGTTCGCTGGCACGTCTCGATCAGTTGGACTGTGTCGGGCCGGTTGCGTGTCAATCGATCCCAGTTCCACGCGATCACCGCTGAGACGCGTTCGTCTGCCAAGGCGTCGAGGAGGCTCTCGAACCCTGGGCGGAGCTTCCCACCTGCTGCTGAGATGTCGTTGTCTGTGAAGATCTCGGCAACCTCGTAGTCGTTTGCGAGTGCGTACTTCTCGGCCGCTTCTCGCTGGCGATCGACGCCGAGGCGCTGGCCGGTGAGGTCCCTGCTGATCCTGAGGTAGATGGCGGCGCGCGTCATACATCCATCATAGGTTATTTGGTTACGGAACGCGGTGGAATTTAGGTTCAATGTGTAGTCGAGTTCCGGTCTAACCTAAGGGGGCTCAGTGATCCAGCTCTGGAGTGTTATCGCAGTTGCGATCTTGACCGTTTTGTCGTTGTTGCCCGCACACCATGCTCCTGCATGCACTCCAGCACTGACTGCACGATGCAATTTCGGATCCCGACCCCTGGTACAGCGTCCTACCTATCGATTACCGTCGACACCATGACGATCAACACCGAGATGCTGCAGTTCGTCTCCGTCGACGAACTGCTCGGCACTCAAGGTCCCGACCTGCGCATACCGGATTTCCAGCGCCCGTACTCCTGGTCCCCACGCATCGCGGCACAGCTGTTCACGGATGTCGCGGAGGCTCTCGATAGCAGGCCGGAGCATTCGTACATCATGGGCACCGTCATCCTCCTGAGGCGTCCCCAGGAGTCGCATTTCGAGGTGGTCGATGGACAGCAGAGAATCCTGACCCTCCATCTGCTGCGGGCGCTTCTGCGCGGCCAGAGAATCCCCCATCTCCAATCAGGGGACACCCCGATCCACCACGTCCATCAGGAACTCTCGCGACGGGTCGCCGACCTCGAACGTTCTCCGGGGCGCCTCGACAGGTACCGGGAATTCCTCGACGCCGAAGCCAAAGTTCTGAAGATCGTCACCGATGACGAGGATGAGGCATTCCAGTTCTTCGACTCGCAGAACTTCCGAGGCAAATCACTGCGCCCGCACGACCTGCTCAAGGCCTTCCACCTGCGCGAAATGGCAGATGCCAGCACTGCCGAGCAGCGCGCCGTGGTCGAGCAATGGGAGAAGGCCGACGAGAACGAGCTGGACCGGCTCTTCGGCACCTACCTGGCCCGCATCCACTGGTGGAGCCGCAACATGCCAGCGCATGCATATACCACCGATGACCTCGACCTCTTCAAGGGAGTCGGCAGATCCACTCGCCGCCTGCCGGGGGCCGAATACCATCGCGCTGCCAAGGCGGTGCTTCCCGGCCTGCAGGAGTGGTCCTATCCTGATGCCGACTCGGTGACCCGCAGAGATCTCAAGCGGGCCCAGCACCAGCTCGATGCTCCGGTCGCTGCGGGTAAGTCCTTCTTCGACTACGCCGCGTTCATGCTCGAGGAGTATGAGCGGCTGGACGAGGAACTCTTCTCCGACGCCAACACAGCCGGCCTCACGACTGCGGATCGCACGGTCTTCCACGACGGGGCGCGATTCAGGTACTGCCGGGAGCTGTACGTCGCCGCGGTCCTGTACTACACGAACAAGTACTCCGAGGCCGATATGCCGCAGGTACGACGCCACCTCTTCCGCTGGGCATACTCCCTCCGCTTGGCGTACGAGCGTCTGGGCTGGAGAACCACGGACAACTACGCACGAGGGATCAGCACCAATATGGACGGCCTGAACAAGGTGAACCTGTTCTCCGCCATCCGCGACAGTCTCGATCCGCGGGAGATCGAGCTGGAGAACATGAGCGCCCCGCGCACGGCGCGGACTGACAACCCGGAGGATGCACGGCTCCTCACCCTGCTGAAGGAGTCCCGCTGAGATGACACAGACCATCGCTCAGGATGACGTCCAGGCCATCCCCGTCGGGCAGCTCTTCAGCCCGGACGCTCCCAGCTATTCGATTCCCCTCTACCAGCGCAATTACACCTGGGGCGAGGAGCAGATACACCGCCTGATCCACGACGTCTTCGACGAGGCCGAGCAGGAGGAGGCCAAGGACTACTTCCTTGGCAACCTCGTGGTCGCCCCTCCGCAACGGGCCGATGAGCCGCTCGACGTGATCGACGGACAGCAGCGCCTGACCACCTTGTATATCCTGCTGGTCAAGCTCTCTTCCCGGCCGGGTCTGAAGGACCGCATCGGTCCGCTTCGGCCGCTCACCTACGAGGCTCGGGAGAAGGCCACCCGCGCTCTCCGCGGCGTCGCCGATACGATCGATGAGCCGGCGGAGGATGAGAAGGATCGAGAGGACTCCGGCATCCTCCGCGCATCGATGATTATCGAACAGCTACTGGACGGCGGGGCCGACGGTGACCGTTTACAGACTCCCCAGGTGATCGACTATCTGCTCACCAGGGTCCTCGTCGTCCGCATGCCGATCGACCGGAGCACCGATCTGAATCGGTACTTCGAGATCATGAATACGCGCGGTGCGCAGCTCAGTCCCGTGGACATCGTCAAGGCGCGACTCCTCCGATACCTGTCTGACCCCCTCGATCGCGCCCTGCTGAACCGCGTCTGGACAGCATGCTCCGACATGGAGCACTACGTGGGGATGAGCGCCACTGCCGGAAACACCTCCCAACGCGCAGAAGTCTTCGGCCCCGACTGGGACCAGATGCCGACAGCAGATTTCTCCCGCTTGCGTGCACAACTCATCGACACCACCTCCGAAGCGGCCTCGCCCGCCGCCGACGACGCTTCGAACACACCCGAATCCACCGCGCTGACCCTCGACGATGCGGTGGCTGCCTACTCCCAGACCACGGTCAGGACCGAGTCGGAAGATGCCGACGGCGGCGAGCGATTCACATCGCAGATCACGTTCCCGACTCTGCTGCTGCAGGTTCTCGCGGTGGAGGGAGCAGGCAGGGGCTCCGCACGGGAGGATGATCGTCAGCTCGACGACAAACTGCTAGTGCAGCGCTTCTCTGCACGCGTCGATTCACTACCGCCGCCGGAGCGGATTGACTGGGTGCGCAAGTTCACCACGGACCTGCTGCGCATCCGCTACCTGTTCGATCATTTCATTCTCAAGCGTGATGCGACGCTGACCACCGGGCACGAATCCACCACGGACGAGGAACCTGGCAGCTGGTCGTTGTACCGGCTCGCGCGAGGATCGTCCCGTCGCGGCAACAACGGGCAGGACACTCCCCGGTACCCCTCGACCTTCGCCGCTGACGAATCCGGTGCCGGCCCGCGCAGCCTGCACCGACGGATCCTGCTGCTGCAGTCGGCGCTGCGCATCACCTACACCTCCCCGCGCACGATGCACTGGATGACCGATGCACTTCGCTACGTCACCGAGCTCACCGATCACGATGAGCCGATCACAGCTCAGGGCTTCCTCCACTGTCTCGAGTCCCATGCCCACGAGCGCCTGCGCGAGGCGGTGACCCCGGACCCGGACAAGGAGGAGACCGGCCCGGATGGGATGGCGCTCGGCTTCGCCATCCCGCGCATCGTGTTCACGTACCTGGACTACCTGCTGGTGGAGGAGATGAACCAATGGGACTTCACCTTCAGCTACCGCACCTCCGTGGAGCACTTCTCCCCGGGCACCGAGGACATCGAGCACTCCTCCTTCGCATACCGCCTGGAGGATCCGCACCTTCTCGACTGGTTCGGGAACTTGGCGCTGGTCACTGTGAGCACCAACTCGAAGTTCAGCAACTACCTCCCTGCGCAGAAGGCGAACAACCACGATGCTCGCCGGCAGAGCCTGAAGCTCGAGCTGATGGCACGGCGGGCGGAGACCGGGAGTTGGAACGACGCAGATGTGCGCACTCATCATGAGGAGATGGTGGAGTTGTTGCGCCGGGCGCTTGCAGGAGAGCGAGCGCGATCAGATTCTGACATCTGATCGCCCCCTGTCCCCGTGAGAAGTACGTCAGGTCGAAGAATGGAAACGGGGTCTGGACCGAGCAACGGCATTGGGTGCCGCTCGGGGATGATGTGGAGCGGTGGGTCGAGAGGTTATTCGGCTACGGAACGTGGTGGAATTCCGCTTCAACGTTTAATCGAGTTCCGGTTCAACCTCTCGATCGCATGGCCTCAAACACTCTGTCGGCTGTGAAATGATGCTGGTGGGCGTGTGCGTCTGCCAGCAGATTCATCGGGGTGGGATGCGTGAGGGAAAGGCTGAATTGTGAGTTGGAAGGGGCCGACTGCACTTTTTGCGGCGTGGGTAATCCACGACCTCGAAGAGGCGTTCGCGTTTCCTGCATCCTGCGATCGTCTCGTGGATCGCACTGGTATAGAACAACTCAGAATCACGCCGCAGCAATCGTGGATCGCCGTGGGTCTGATGGGAATTCTGGTGGCGGTGGCGTGTGGCTGCGGCGGGCGCTCTACCGGTAAGTCGGCGATCTATCGGGCAGTCGTTGCCGGGCTGGAAGCCCACGTCGTGACTCACCTCGGCGCTTCAGTCGCGCAGCGTGGTTACACCGCCGGAGTTGTGACGGCTTTGCCGATCATGCTTCCCGGGGCACTCATGGCACGTCGAGAACTCCAGCGGGACGGGTGCGAGCTGCGGTTTCGGGACACGGTCAACGGCGTCGCATTGCTCCTGCCCGCCGCCCTGGTATGCCAGGTGGTCGCACGACTGATCCGTCGGGTGTCCGCGGCCAAGAACTGACCGGAAAAGCAAGAAACGGCATGTCGTGTGAGGTTGGTATGTGCGGCGACGTGGTGGAATTCAGGTTCAATGTCTAAAAAAGTCCTCTGACCAGGGGTTTTACC